>JAGSPR010000101.1 GCA_018262455.1 Deltaproteobacteria bacterium
GCCGGTGGCAGCGGGAATCGATCGGTGATGATCCGCAGGCCGCCGTCGCAGTTGCCGGCGATCATCTCGCACTTGCCGTGAAGATCGGTCGCCAGCTGATCCTCGCGCCAGACGGGCAAGGTCGGGGGCAGCTGCGCGAGCACGGCGCGACACCCTTTGCCGTCGTGTCTCCTGATCGCGGCGATCGCCAGATCCAGGGCCGCCTGCGCGCTCGGATTCGGCGTCGCTGCCGGCGTCGTTGCCGGCGTCGTTGCCGGCGTGGGATTCGGCGTCGTTGCCGGCGTGGGATTCGGCGTCGCTGCCGGCGTTGGATTCGGCGTCGCGGTGGGCGTGGTTGCCGGGGTCGTCATCGCGGGCGACCTGGGTGCTGGCGATCGGCGCGGCGCGGCGGGCGGGGTGGGCGAGGTGGCGGCAACGAGCGGAGTCGCGGTGGCCTGCGGGGCTGCCGCGCCATCGATCCCGGCACCGGCGTGCACCGCGGGTTCGACCGAACCATCGGCGATCCCGGGACTCATCGAAGCCGCCGAGGGGGCCGACGGGCTCTCGCGGACGGCGAGCATCACCACACCGACGATGATCACGACCGCGAGCGCACCGATCACCAGCGGGCCGATCCGCTGGGCGATCGTGCGGCGGATGGGCGCCGGGACCACCGTCTCGAGATCGCCGCCGCCGGGGAGGCCTTTGCCGGGGAGACCTCCGCCGGGGAGCCCTCCGCCGGGGACGCTAGCGGTCCCGGGCACGATCGCCTCGAGGGCGGCAGCGAGCGCGTTGGCATCGGGAAACCGCGACGCCGGCGCCGTCGAGAGCCCGCGCGCGATCACGCCACACAGCTCGGTGAGCGCCGGCTCCGGAGCTCGGCGTTCCAGGACGAACGCCACCAGGGCGTCGCGATCGATCTCCGACGGCGGTCGGCGCCCCGCGATCGCCTCCGCGAGCGCGACGCACAGCGCGTACTGATCGACGCGCGCATCCGCGGGGGCGCCGGCGCGTTGCTCGGGAGCCATGTACGCGGGCGTGCCGGCGATGAAGCCGCGCCGGGTCACGGAGCCCACGCCGTCTTGGCTCGGCTCGGAGCTGGAAGCATCCACGACCGGCGTCCGTGACCGGACCGCGAGCCCGAAGTCGGCGACCCGGACGCGGCCATCGGTACCGAGCAGCAGGTTCGCGGGCTTGACGTCGCGATGCACGAGCCCGCACGCGTGGGCGGCCGCGAGCCCGCGCGCGGCCTGCGCGTAGAGCCCGACGAGCACGCGCCAGTCGGCGCTCGCACCGGCCCGGCTCGCGAGCGTGTCCCCGGCGACGAGCTCGGTGGCGATGAACACCTCTCCGTCGATCTCGCCGACATCGTGCACCGCGAGGACGTTCGGGTGTGCGACCCGGGCGAGGGCGCGCGCCTCGCGGAGCAGGCGTGCGCGTTCCGAGTCATCGGCGAGCCGATCGGGGCGCACGAGCTTGACCGCGATCTCGCGATGGAGCTGGGGATCCCAGGCCGCCCAGACCTCGCCCATGCCGCCGCAGGCGATCCGGCGATCGAGCTGGTAGCGGCCGATCCGGCGCGGCTCCGGCGCGGCGCCTCCGCCCGCGAGCGCACCGAGACCTGCGATCACCGTGGCGCACCGCTCGCAGTGGTCGACGTGAGACTCGAGCCGCGACAGCGAAGCCTCGCCGAGTGCGCCTTCGACCATGCGAACGAGCTCGTCCTCGTCCGGACATGCAGGAGCCACGACACCCGATGCGGTGCTCACGCGTGCTCCGCCTCGGCCTCGCCGAGCTCCGGTGCGCGCAGCACCCGAGACAGGCTGAGGTCGATCCGGCTGTCCGCCGCCCGGACCACGCTGTCGAGCGCGTCCGGGGTGACCCCCAGCGCGTCGGCGAGCTGGCTACGGGTTGCCTCGACGAGCTCGGCGCGTGCTTGCGCGAGGGTGCGCGCCACCGTGGCGCGGTGGACGCTGTAGAGCGCCGCGATCTGATCGAGCGTGAGTGAATCGACGTGCGCGTGGCGGAGGAAGTTGCGCTGGCGTGGCGCGAGGCTACTGACCGCGCGCGCGAACGCCTGCTTGATCGCGCGGCTGACCTGGTCTTGCGAGTAGGCCGTTCCGACATCGGGGCTCACGGCGGGCATGCCGACGAAGTCGTCATCGGCGAGCAGGTCCTCGAGCCGGCGCGCCCGCTCGCCCCGCGCGACATCGACCAGGGTCCGCAGCGCCGTGACCCGGAGCCAGTTCTGGAGGAAGCCAAACCCCGAGTAGTCGGAGATCCGCGGCGCGCGCCCCTTCGCGCCGACGAACAGCTTGATCCGCAACGTCTGGAGCAGCTCGTCGCTGGTCACCGCGAGCCGGCGGAACCGCGCAAGCACGGCCTCGACGTCGGTCCGATAGACCTGCTCGAAGGCCGTGATCGCGCGCGGATCTCCGCTCGCACACCACTGCGCGAGGAACAGGTCCTCGATCCGGAGCCGGGGCAGGCCGCGAGCGAGCTCGCGCTGGCTGGTGATCCGCTCCGCGACCGCGGCGGCGAACGCGTCGTCCGTCACGGTTGCGTCCGGCCACCGGTGACGCGCGGTGGCCAGCTCGGCGGTGACGCGGTCGGCCAGCCCGTGCTCCGTGAGCTGTGCGTGCACGCTCGCCGGTGCACCGGCGACGACCAGGTTCCACCAGGCGGTCACGCGCGCATCCTGACACGGAGGTCCCACCCGCAGCGGGGAAACCCACAGGGTACGGATCCGCTCATCGACCGGTCGCGGCTAGCTGACCGGTTTGCGTGCCGGCTGCGTCCGGCCGGGCCGTTTCGCCGGCTTGCCGTGGCCGGAGTTGTCGACCCAGCGGTAGCTCGGCTCGCCCGGCGCGCGGAAGTCGACATGGACGAACTGCGAGGTCGGGTAGATCCCGATGCCCATGTTGCCCATGTCGAGCGACTCTGCGTACTTGCGGATCTCGTAGATCGAGACGCCCTCGATCCGGAAGTCGGCCGCGGACGCGTGATAGTGCCGGCTCGACGTCCGTTCGACCGTGGAGCCGATCGCCGCACGGAATCCGGAGACGAGCACGAGCGTCTTGTGGTCGAAGTGGTCCTGGATGCGGGAGAGCTGCTCGTAGAGCTCGGCCCGGACCGCCCGCACCTTGCCGGTGGAGACGCAGCGGAACAGGTCATCGAGCTTGGCCAGCGCGGCGTCATCGAAGTTGCCGTCCGGCTTGTAGATGTTGACCCGGACCTGTTCGCCGAGGTTCTCGGCGCGGAACCACAGGTCGCCGGAGGGCTTGCCGAGCGGCTCGGTGCGGTACTCCGCCTTCGGCGCGTTGTGCCCGGTGAAGCTGGCCGTCCGGGCCTGCCTGGCCTTCGCCGGTCTGGCCGACTTCGCGGGCGCGGCACCGGCGGAGCCCGCCAGCACTGCGACGAGGAGAAAGGCAATTCGGCGCATGGGATCGAGAGGCTAGGATGCGGGGCGGCCTGATCTCAACTGATAATGCTCGCCCGGTGAAAGATCAGTTGGCCCGCTCGCATTTGCCACTGAACACCTGTCTTCGATCCGAGCGGTCCCCCTGCACGGCGAGGGTCCCCCTGCGGGGGGGGCCTGGTTCAGTCGACAGGGGCGAGCTTGGGCAGCGTCACGCCGGGGAGTGGCACGTGCACGAGCTCGATCGAGATCCTCGCCGCGATCTCGAAGATCCGCTCGTCCCGGTAGAACTCGCCATAGCAGATCCGGGTGATCCCGGCGTTGGCGAGCTGCTTGAAGCAGTTCCAGCACGGGCTCGCGGTGACGTAGTTGGTCCCGTTCTCGATACTCACGCCGTTGCGCGCGGCCTGGATGATCGCGTTGGCCTCGGCGTGGATGGTCGCGACGCAGTGGCCATCCTCCATCATGTGACCGACGTCGGAGCAGTGGGGCATCCCTCGGATCGACCCGTTGTAGCCGGTGGACAGGATCGTGCGGTTTCGGACGAGCACCGAGCCCACGTACTTGCGCGGGCACGTCGAGCGCGTGGCGACCACCTGCGCGATGCTCATGAAGTACTCGTCCCACGAGGCGCGGGGTCGGATGTCTTCGGCCATGCGATCATCGTACTCGCTTCCCTCCCCGTGACGACCGACTCGCCGCCGGTTCGCCGACGGATGATCCGATCGCTCACCGCAGGGATCTTCGTGGCGCAATGCTATGGTGCGTCCGCATGTCTGTCGGCGCTACCAAGGCCAAGTACAAGGACACGGTCATCCTTCCGGACACCCCGTTTCCGATGCGCGGTGATCTCGCCAAGCGTGAGCCGGAGATCCTCGCCCAGTGGGAGTCGTCGAAGCTCTACGAGCAGATCCAGGACCAGCGCGCAGGCGCGCCGCTGTTCACGCTGCACGATGGGCCTCCGTACTCCAACGGTCACATCCACTACGGCCACATCCTCAACAAGATCCTCAAGGATCTCGTCATCAAGTCGAAGACGATGGCCGGGTTCCGCGCGCCGTATGTCCCGGGCTGGGACACCCACGGCCTGCCGATCGAGAAGGCGATCGAGCGCGAGCTCGGCAGCAAGCGCGGGGCGATGTCGTCGGCGGAGTTCCGGCGCGCTTGCCGCGACTACGCCCTCAAGTACGTCGACATCCAGCGCACCGAGTTCAAACGGCTCGGCGTGCTGGGCGACTGGGAGCATCCGTACCTCACCCTCGATGGCACCTACGAGGGTTCGATCGTGCGCGCGCTCGCGAAGTTCACGCGGGATGGCTACCTGTACCGGGGCAAGAAGCCGGTCCAGTGGTGCCCCCGTGACCAGACCGCGCTCGCGGTCGCCGAGATCGAGTTCCAGGATCACACCTCGCCGTCGGTCTACGTCCGGATGCCGCTCGTCGCAGAGGACTGGCAAGGCAAGCTGGACCCTCGGCTCGAGGGCAAGCGCGTCACGCTGGTGATCTGGACGACGACGCCGTGGACGCTGCCCGCGAACCTCGCGATCGTCGCGCACCCGGCGTTCACCTACGTCGCGATCCCGAGCCCGCGTGACCCCGGCGAGTACCTCGTCGTCGCGCGCGAGCTCGCCGAGTCGTTCACCAAGGCGATCGGCGGCGGCGACGTCAGCGGCGCGATCGAGATCACCCCCGCGCAGATGGCCACGCTCGAGGGCGCGCGCTACCGCCACCCGTTCATCGAGGTGCCGGCCAGCGACGCGGCGTTCAGGCTGTGGTTCGCCGAGTACGTCACCGCCGATACCGGCACCGGCCTCGTCCACACGGCGCCCGGCCATGGTGCAGACGATTACCGGACGGGCCTCGCGCACGGGTTGCCGGCCTACGCCCCGCTCGATGACCGCGCGCGCTATCTCGAGGGTGTCGCCCTGGTCGACTATCGTGCCGGCCATGGCAGCCACGTCGACCTCACCGGCAAGTCCACCGAGGAGGCGAACCCGATCATCGTCGAGCACCTCGCGACCACCGGGTATCTGCTCAACCCGACGACCGATCACATCCGGCACAGCTACCCCCACTGCTGGCGCTGCAAGGGGCCGATCGTGTTCCGCGCGACGCCGCAGTGGTTCATCGCGATGGATCACGAGGGCCTCCGCCAGCGCGCACTGAGCGCGATCGATCAGACGACGTGGATCCCGGCGTGGGGGCACGACCGGATCCACGCCATGGTCTCGAACCGTCCGGACTGGGTGCTGTCGCGCCAGCGGCTGTGGGGCACGCCGATCCCGGTCTTCTACTGCACCGCGTGCGGCAAGGAGCACGCGAACGCCGACACGATGGAGCACATCGCCGGGATCTTCGAGCGCGAGGGCGCCGATGCCTGGTGGACCCGCTCGGTCGCCGAGCTCGTCCCGACGGGCACCAGGTGCAACTACTGCGGCACCGGCGCCGAACAGCTCGAGCGCGAGAAGGACATCGTCGACGTGTGGTTCGAGTCGGGCGTGTCGTGGCTCGCGATGGCCGCGCGCGCGCGGGACGGCCGCGACTACCAGGACATCGATCTGTACCTCGAAGGCAGCGATCAACATCGTGGCTGGTTCCACTCGTCGCTGCTCGCGGCGATCGGCGTGAAGGGCTCGGCCCCGTACCGCCAGGTCATCACGCACGGCTTCGTGCTCGACGAGAACGGCAAGGAGTACTCGAAGAGTGCGATCGCCAAGGCGAAGGCCGAGGGCAAGAAGACGAGCTACATCGAGCCCGACACCGTGATCGCCAAGTACGGCGCCGAGATGTTCCGGCTGTGGGTGGCGTCGATCGAGTACCGCGCGGACATGACGTACTCGCAGAACATCCTCGACGGGCTCGCCGAGTGGTATCGCAAGCTGCGCAACACCGCGAAGTTCCTGCTCGGCAACCTCAAGGGCTTCGATCCGGATCGCGACGATCGGGCCCTCGTGACGCTCGGGGTCGATCGCTACCTGCTCGCCCGGCTCGACGACGTGGTGACGCGGGCACGCAAGGCGTACGAGGCCTACGAGTTCCATGTCGTGCACCGGCTGCTCGTCGAGCTCGTCACGATCGACGTCTCTGCGCTCTATGGCGATGTCACGAAGGACCGGTTGTACTCCGATGCGATCGACTCACCGGCCCGGCGCGCCGCACAGGTCGTGATGTACGAGACGTTGCGCGCCATCGCGACGCTGGCCGCGCCGATCCTGTGCTTCACGGCCGAGGACATCTGGTCGTACATGCCGCGGCGCAAGGGGGATCCCGACAGCGTCCACCTCGCGGCCTTCTCCGAGCCACCGGTCCGCTACGAGGCGACTACCGGTGAGGTGATCGCAGACTTCGCGACCCTGCTCGCCTGGCGCGAGCGCGTGAACAAGGCGCTCGAGCCGTTCCGCGCGACCAAGCACAAGTCGGTCGACGCCCAGGTCACGTTGCGTCCCACCGCCGCCGAACGCGGCGCGCTGAGCCGCTATGCCACCGAGCTCGCGGACCTCTTCATCGTCTCTTCGGTGACGATCGGTCCCGACGCCGACCCGGGCGCGTCCGCCGACGCCGGCATCGATGTCGCGGAACACCCGGGTCCGCGCTGCGAGCGGTGCTGGAAGCACTTCGATCGTCTCGCGTCCCAGCCCGATGATGTTTGCGAGCGTTGTGCTCGCGCGCTGCAGGTGAGCCCATGAGCAAGTCCGAGTCCGAGTCCGAAACCGAGACGGTCGCTGCGCCCGAAACCGACGTGTCTCGAGCCACCAACCCGCATCGCCAGAAGTGGCAGCTGTTTGCGATCGTCTCGATCCTGTCGCTGGTCGCGGACCAGGCGACGAAGATCTGGGCCCGCGCGTCGCTGCCAGTCGTGGGGCACGGCACCGGCAGCAACAACGTCTGCGTCGTGCCCGACGACATCATGACCCACCGCTGCGCCGGCAAGGCGGTCGAGGTGATCGACAGCTTCTGGCACTGGCGGCTGTCGATGAATCCGGGCTCGGCGTTCGGGCTGTTCTCCGGCCAGGGCAGTGCCGGTCGCATCATGCTGTCGATCGTCGGCATCCTCGCCGTGGGCGGCATGATCTGGATGCTCCGCAAGGCGCGTCCTGACCAGCGGATCCTGCACTGGGCGCTCGCGCTGGTGGCCGGTGGCGCCGTCGGCAACCTGATCGATCGCATCTACTACGGGGTCGTCACCGACTTCGTCCTCTGGAAGATCGGCCCCTACGATCCGGTACAGCAGCGGTTCGAGCACGAGTGGCCGGTGTTCAACGTCGCGGACGTCGTGCTCGTGATCGGCGTCGGGCTGATGTTCCTGGACATCCAGAAGGAGGGGAAGCGGGACAAGGCGAAGAAGAAGAAGCGGCAGGACAAGGCCAAGGCAGCGGGGCTCGTCAAGCACCTGTAGCCTCACGACTACCCGCCGGAAAGTGTCCTCGCGCGCGGCCGAGCCGCTACACTGGCCGCATGAGACAACTGCTGGTGCTGGTGCTGGTGTTGGTGGGCGCCTGTTCGACGAGCACGGAGCACTTCCCGATCGGTCCTGGCGGTGGCAATCAGCCCGGGGCAGGTGGCGGCGGCGGCGGTGTTGTGGACGCGTCGACCGACGGAGCGGATGCCATGGTCGGACCCATCACCGGTCGCGTGTGTCTCGTCACCGATCTGCGTGGGCTTGATTGTGCCACCACCGGGGCTGGCAGCATCGTCGTGGAGCTGGGGCAATACTCGGCAACCACGACCACGGACGGCAGCTTCACGATGCCGGTGACCCCATCGGACACGGGGCTTGTCTGGCGCGCGAGCGCGGCGAACATCGAGCCGTCCCTGGTGCCGGTCTCGCTCACCAGCGCGATCATTCCCGCGATCACGAAGACCCGGTACGAGGAGCTCCTGGTCGCCAACAACACGGTCCAGCTGTCCCCTGGACAGGGCTCGATCGTGTTCCAGCTCGTCAGTCCGTCGGGGGCGATCGGTGCAACTGCCACCACGACACCCGCTGCCGCGTTCCCGACCCGCTACGACGGAGCCGACCCGATCCAGTGGGACACGGATGCCACCGGGGCGGCCGCGCGGATCTGGATCGCGGGCGCCGCCGAGGGTGCGACCACCATCCAGATCACACCGCTGACCGGAACCGCGATCACGACCACCCAGCTGGTCGAGGCAGGCGCGATCACGTTTGGCACGATCGAAGTTCCCTGAGCGCGTCGCCGATCGATCACGATCGCTTGGCCGTCGCGAGGCGATCGAGCGTCGCGACCCATCCGGCGAGCTTCGTGTCGGTCTCCGCGAGCTCGGCGGCCGGGTCCGAGTCCGCGACGATGCCGCCGCCGACGTGCACGCGCAGCTCGCGACCTGTGATGACGCCGATCCGGATCGCGATCGCGAGCTCGAGCGCGCCGGGCCCGAAGTAGCCGAGCGCGCCGCAGTACGGGCCGCGCCGCGCAGGCTCGAGCTCGTCGATGAGCTGCATCGCGCGCACCTTCGGAGCGCCGGTGATCGAGCCACCCGGGAACGTCGCGCGCAGGAGCTGCGCGTAGGTGGTGCCGGGGCGAGGTCGCGCGCTGACCCGTGAGACCTTGTGGAACAGCCCAGGCAGCTCCACGACGTAGCCGAGATCGTCGACCCGGACCGAGCCCGTTTCGGCGATCCGGCCGAGGTCGTTGCGCTCGAGATCCACGATCATCAGATGTTCGGCGGCGTCCTTCTCCGATGCCGAGAGCTCGGCAGCGCCGTTGGCGTGGAGCGGGCGCGTGCCCTTGATCGGGCGGGTCTCGATGCGATCCCCGACGAACCCGAGGAAGCGCTCGGGCGAACCCGAGATCACGGTCACCCCGTCGGCCTCGATGAGCGCGCCATACGGGGCAGGGGCCACGGCGCAGAGCGCGGCATACAAGGCGAGCGCGTCCCCTGGCGCCGTGATGCGCGCGACGTGGCGGCGGGCGAGGCTGACCTGATAGACGTCGCCGGCGGCGAGGTAGTCGAGGATCCTCTCGACGCGCGCCATGTGGTGGTTGCCATCGTCGTCCGCGACGAGCGGGCCGAAGCTCGGCGGCAGCGTCGGGATCGCGGGTCGCGCGAGCTGCGTGGCGAGGGCCTCCCGAGCGGCTCGATCCGGCCCGATGATCTCCAGCTCGTCGGCGCCGCGCCAGCGCGCGAGCGCTCCGTACGCGGCGAGCCACAGATCGGGGCAGTCGCATCCGAGCTCGGGCCCGCCGGGCAACTCCTCGACCGCGCGCGCGAGGTCGTAGCCGAGGTAGCCGACCACGCGCGGCTCGGGGGGGCCTGGACGCGGCTCGAGCGAGCAGCCGTGCTCGGCGAGGAAGGCTTCGGCAGCGTCGAGCGGATCGGCCGTGAACCGGCGGCTCGCCTGGCCGGCCGCATCGAGGATCACCAGCGAGCGACCGCGGCCGATCAGGGTCGCGGTCGGCGATGCGCCGGCGAACGACCACCGGCCGAGCCCGTCATCATCGCTGCCGGAGTGCAGGAGCACGCGACCTCGACAGCCCGCGAGTCGCGCTGCGGCGTCGAGCGGAGCGAGCTTCATCAGATCTCGTCGGCGGGATCGCTGGCCTCGCGCATCGACGCGGCGAAGTCGGCGAGCTCCGTATCTGGGGGCTGGGCCGGCGGCTCCGGGACCTGGGCTGGCGCCACGGCCGGTGGCGCTGCCGCGAGCGGACGCGACGACGCCCGCTGTGCCGCCGGGGCAGTCGGCGCGGGCGCTGGCTCGACGAGCACGACGCCCTCGCCGGTGCACTCGACGCACATCGTGCCCATCGGGCCCCCTCGGGGTGACACCACGGCACGTGGGATCACGCGTCCGATCCAGCCGGCGAGCCGCTCGGCCTCGACCAGGACGAGCCCTTGAGGCGGCAGCTTGATGCGCACCAGCGGCCGCTCGAGCCGGAGCGCGAGCGCACCGTCGCCTCGGAACTGCACGACGTGCAGCTTGCCGCGCAAACCGGGGACGTTGCCGTTCTCCCAGCGCAGCGTGGCTTCGAAGGCGAACACGAGATCCTCGCGGAGGTAGAGGATGTCGTCGTCGAGTACGACCGCGGTGAAGCGCTCGGTCGCCGGCGGGATCGCGATCAAGTAGCCGCGACCGGAGACCGCATGAAGCGGCGTGCCACCGTCGTCGAATGGCTCGTCGGTCTGGTGGCCCCGCGATCGCCGCATCGCGACCTCGTAAGTCAGGTCGCCACCGGTGACGTGGACACCGTCGAGCCGCAGCATCACTCGCTCGGTGACCCGGATGACGAGCGCGCCGTTCGCGGCGATCTCGAAGGTGTCGGTTCCGTCGTCGGGGCTCACCAGCTCCTCGGTCGCGAGCTCGGAGAGCGGCCGCGCTGCCATCCCTCCGGCAGGCGTGCGTGGCGCGGCAAGCGAAGGGGGCGTGGCGGCTGCGACGGCGAGTGACACCATCGAGCGGCCATCGAGCGGGAGCGGCGCGGCCGGATCGGACGCGACCATCACGAACACCTGCGAATCGGTCAGCGCAGCGGCCGCGGGCCTGGCGGGCGAGGTGGCCGGTGCGGGCGATTTCGTCGGTGCGTGCAGTGCGAACGCGGGATCGGAGGGGCGACCGAGCGCGTGCTCGGGAGCGGCGTCCATGCCCTGCGAGTCACGCGGCACCTCTTGCCGCGCGGACATTTCGACCGCCGCCGTCGAGACCACCGCGAGCTCCTGCGACGGGCTTCGCTTCGGCGGCGGTGCGCTCGGCGGCTTGGTGCGAGGCTCGGAGCGCGTGCGCGGCACCGCGATGACATCGGCGGGCGGCGTGACCGTTCGCGAGATGGCGTGCGGCGTGAGCGTCCGTGCGACCGCAGGCTGCGGGCCGGCGGGGGTGCGGCCGAGCTGGTTGTGGATCGCATCGCGCTCGGGAGGCGTGAGGTTGACCTCGATCTCGGTCGCGAGCTCGTGCTGACCGGCGAGCAAGAACGACCGGTACGCCTCGGCGTAACGACCGGCACGCGCGTACGCCAGCCCGAGATAGCTCACCGCGCGGCCTTGGCTGGGATCGATCGCGCGGCTCGCCTCGAGCGAGGTGATCGCGTGTTCCGCGTCGTTCAGCTTCAGATACACGAGCCCGAGGTTGAGCCGGTGCGAGGCGTCGGTCGGCGCGAGGTCCACGAGCGCTTCGTAGATCGGGCGCGCCAGGTCGAACTGGTTCGCGCGGAAGTGGGACAGCCCGAGGAGTGCGAGCACCTTGGCGTTCTCGGGATCGAGGTCGAGCGCCGCGCGAAAGGCGCGCTGCGCCTCGTCGAGCTTGCCCTGCTTCAAGAGCTCGCTCCCACGCACGATCGCCTGGTCCAGAGCCTCGCGATCGCGCGCCGGTGTCACCACGGAGCGATTCAACCGCAAAGGCCGCCGGCTGTCACGGCGCTGCAGGGACGAAACGGTCGATCGCCAGCTGCCCGTTCCTGTCGACGATGAGCGTGATCGTGCCCTCGAGGTCCGTCCGCGCGACCTCCGCGCCGGCCGCTCGCCAGCGCGCGACCACGGCGGGGGAGGGGAACCGGAACTGGTTCGCGCGACCGCACGAGATCACGGCGATCTCCGGGTGCGTCGTGTTCACGAACGTGCTCGTTGACGAGGTCGGGCTGCCATGGTGCGCCACCTTCACGACATCGACGTGGCGCAGGCCGGCCGCGACCAGCGCCTCCTCTCCCTCCGCCTCGACGTCGCCGCTGAACAGGAGCGTGCGCTCGCGATAGCGCACCGCGACGACGATCGAGTTGTCGTTGATGGTGCGCACGGGATCGGCTGCCAGACGAAGTGGGGCGTGCGCCTCGGACTGGTAGCGCGGCGCCCAGGTCACCAGCTCGACCCCGGCCTCCGCGCGCACGAGCCCGAGAGGCGGATGGACGACCCGCGTGCCGCGCGCGACGAGCATGGCCGTGATCTCGTCGAACGACGGTGTCGTGGCGGCGCGGCTGCCGGCTCGGTCCTGGCCGGGCGAACCGACGGGCTCGGGCTCGGGGGCGGTCCATAGCTCTCCGATCGGCACGTCGATCGCGGCGAGCCCGAGGTAGTGGTCGGGGTGTGGGTGCGAGATGATCGCGACGTCGATGTGGTCGTGGCCGTACGCCGCGAGCAGCCGCGCGATCGAGCGGCCGGGTGCGCTCGCGCTCGCCAGATCTTGCGCGCCGGCAAGCCCTCCAGCATCGACGAGCCACACCGCTCCATCGGGGAGCTCGAGCAGCGCGGCGTCGCCCTGGCCGACGTCGACGAAGGTGACGCGCAAGGCGCCGTCGGGCGGCGGGCTGCGTCCGAGCGTCCACCCGAGACACAGCGCGACCCAGCACACGACGTCGAGCCGGGTGCGGCGGGCGCGCGAGGCGAGCACGATCGACAGTGCCACGAGCAGCGCGAGCGTCGCGCCGCTGGCGATCGCGACGTGACCGACGGGAGTCACGTGCGCGAGCAACGCTGCGCCGCGATCGACCTGCGCGACGAGCCACGATGACAGCTGCACGGGGACGTCCCAGCCGATCGCGAGCCCGGCGAGCGCGAGCGGCAGCGCCACCAGCTCCACCACCGGCGTCAACAACAGGTTGCCGATCACGCCGCCGGCCGCGACCTGCTGGAAGTGGAACGCGGTGATCGGCGCCGTCGTGATCGTGATCCAGATCGACGTGACGAGCCCACGTCGGATCCAGCTGCGGAGGCCTCGACGTGCCAGCGGATCGCGCGGCTGCAACGCGAGGGTGAGCGCGGCGGTGAAGGACAGCTGGAACGCCGGATCGAACAGGTCTGCTGGACGCCACGCGAGGAGCACGATCGCGGCGAACCCGATCGCGTCGACCAACCGGACCGGTCGATCGAGCATCGCCGCGACGAGCACGAGCACGACGACGATCAGCGCCCGCAGCGTGGCGAGCTGGGCGCCGGTGACCAGCGTGTAGCCGATCGCGATCACCAGGGCAGGCGGGGCTGCCCACCGCGCAGGCCGCACCCGGCCTCCCCACCACGACGCTGCCACGAGCCGCCGCAGCAGCGCGTAGACGAGGCCGGCCACCACGGCGAGATGCAACCCACTGACCGAAAGCACGTGATAGATCCCGACGGCGCGCCATCGCGCATCGACCTCGTCGGGGACAGCGCTGCGATCGCCGACCGCGATCCCGCGGAGCGCGGCGCGACCGAGCGGATCCCCGCCCGCCGCGTCGATCGCGTGCGCCCACGTGGCCTGGGCCGAGGCCGCCCACCGCCAGGCCCGGGCGACCAACCCGGGAGTGTCGGCGAGCCGGTCGACGTGACGCGCGGTCAGCTCGAACCGGGCGCCACGCGCCAGCGCGGCATCCATGCGGTCGGGCAGGGCCGGGCCGCGCGGACCCCGTGGCGTCACGAGATAGCCGGTCACCTCGACGCGCTCACCGGGCACGAGCACCTCGTCGGACCACACCCAGATCGCGGCATCGGCTGCCTCGAGCAGCGCGCCGGTGCCAGCCGGTGTCCGCACGACCGGGCCCTGGATCTCGCCAGCGACCCGATCGAGGACGCGATCATCTACCGTGGTGGCGTCGGGCGCCGGGCTCGGCGGCCGTGCCCCGCGCGCCGTGCCCAGCGCAACCACCGCGAGCACCAGGACCTCGCGCCGGCGCCTCGCGGTGACCAGCGCGGCCAGGGCGACTGCCCAGCGCAGGGGCTGCGGGCAGCCGACCCGACCGAGCGTGGGAGCGATCGAGATCCCCACTGCGAGCGCGATGGCCAGGGGAAGCGGGCCGAGCAGGTGACGCATGGTCGCCGTGTCGGACGGTCGCGCTCGGGGTTGTCATGAATTGTGGCCGAGCCCTGGATTTTCTCGCGCAGCCGGCGAGACGATCGTGCGGTCATTCGGTTGCCGTCGGGAGCGTCGGGCGACTACGATCGTCACGCCCATGGACCTTCGCGTTTGGTCTCGTCTTCATCTCAGGTGGCACGCGCCGATCGTGGTGGTCACGACGTGGGCGTTGACTGGCACGAGCGTTGCCAGCCCGGTGGTCGGCAAGATCGAGCTGCCGCCACCGCCTGATCGGCCGGTGGCCACGACGAAGGGCTTCCTCGATCGTGTGGAGAACCCGAACAAGCCCGTGCGCCCGGTCGATGTCGGTCCGTACCTGCTCGTGGTGCTCGAGAATGACACGAAGCCGGCGTCGCCTGGCCAGGTGACGTGGGAGCTCGTCGGGGACTCGTTCAACCGCCCGGTGATCGGCGTGCCGGTCGGCGCCGAGGTCGTCATCAAGAATGTCTCGAAGACCGCGCGCACGCTGGCGGCCGCGGAGGATCCCAAGGTCGTCCCGGCCGAGCCCATCAACCCGACCGGTTCGAAGGCGTTTCGCGTCGGCCAGCCGAACGTCTACACGGTCAGCGACAAGGATGCCCCGCACCTCAAGGGCAAGCTGGTCGTGGTCAACACATCGTACGTCAGCAATGTCGAGGTCACGAACAACGTCGGGCGGTTCGAGCTCGCGGATGTTCCGGAGGGCACCTACAAGGTGCGGATCTTCTACCGGGATAACTGGCTCGATCGCCCCGATGACACGGTCACCGTGCCCGCGAAGGCCAAGGTCAAGACCGAGGTCAACGTCAAGGTGATCTCGCTAGCCACCAAGAAGTGAGGCACAGGTGTTCTGGTCCAAGATCTGGTTCTTCCTGGTAGCCATCGCCGCGGTGGTCGCTTTCACGATCGCGCTCGTCATGCCGCGACCTGCGCAGCGCGCGGCCGCCAACGAGGAGAAGCGGCGGCTCACCGTCGCATGTGGGGTCGTCGGGATCCTGCTCGAGGGTGACGCGCGGAACCGCGTCGATCTCGCGGGGGCGTTCGCGCGGACCGACAAGATCGTGGCCGAGCTGGCCGAAGCGTCCGCCGCCGCGACCTTGGACGACTCCCGGATGAAGAAGGCGCGCGAAGTCGGCGCCTCCGTCATGAAGACGATCGAGGGTGCCCGCAAGCCTGACTTCGCGATCCTGATCGACAAGAAGGGCCGCGTGGTCGCGCGCGTCCGCCTTGACGAGAACGAGTTCGGCGACGTCGTCGCGGGCAGGCCGCTGGTCGACGATGCCCTTGCGGGCTACCTGCGCGATGACCTGTGGGCGCAGAACGGCACGATGTACTTCGTGTCGGCGTCGCCGGTGATCAAGGACCGGGACTACGTCGGCGCGATCGTGCTCGGTCATCAGCTGACGAACGAGTTCTCGAAGAAGCTGCTCGGCGAGTCGTTGCTCGTGAGCCTCGGGTTCTACTTCGGGACCGAGACGGTCGCGGCCACCGAGACCATCCCGCTCGATCAGAAGGTGATGCGGGCCGGGCTCGGCCTGGTGAAGGGACCCGATCTCAAGTCGGACTGCACCAATCCGATCAACAAGCCGCTGACGATCCGTGCTGGCAAGGACGACTTCACCGCGCTGCTCGCGCGGCTGCCCGGAGAGGCCGGCGCACGCGGCGCGTACTACTCGGTGTTCATGAAGAAGCCGGCGGAGATCGGCTTCGGTGCGACGCTCGATGTCGTGACGCAGGAGGACCTCGCGTTCTCGAACTTCCCGTGGATCCTCGTCGGCGGTGGGTTCCTCGTGATCCTCGCGGGCGGCATCGGACTCATGCTGCTCGAGTCGGACCGGCCGCTGCGCCGGCTCGCCGCCGATACCGTGCGGCTCGCGAAGGGCGACGCCGAGCGGCTCGGCGAGGACGTCCACCCCGGCAAGTTCGGGTCGATCGCCCGGAGCGTGAACATCCACATCGACAAGCTCGGACGCGACGCGAAGACCGCCAAGAAGGATCTCGATCAACTGCTCGGCCCCGCGCCGGAAGGCAGCCTCGGTACGATCGATCTGCTCGCGACCGCGTTGCCGAGCGTTCGGCCAGGCGGGCCTGCGCCCGCGGCAGCGGCACCGCCGTCCGAGTTCCGGTTCGGCGATTCAGGCCCACTGCAGGCGCGGACCACCACGCCACCCGCGCGCCCCGGGACACCTCCACCGGTTCGCTCGCAGGATATCCGGATTGGCGCGCCGCCGGCTGCTAGGCCGCCCGCCACCCCGGCGTTCGGGCTCGCGACACCGCCGCCCGTGGCCGCGCCTCGGGTGATGACGCCATCGCCGATGGCGAGGGTCGAGGACAAGCCGCCGGTCAGCTTCGTCTCGCCACCACCGGACGTGCTCGACACCGGGGCGCCGCCGCCGCTCACGCTCGACGATGACATCCTGGGCCCGGAGCTGGTCGCCGCCGCGTCTGGCGCGCCGGTGGATCCGTACTTCAAGCAGGTGTTCGACCAGTTCGTCGCCGCGAAGCAGAGTTGCTCGGAGCCGACCTCGGGGCTCACCTACGAGAAGTTCTCCGAGAAGCTCTTGAAGAACCGCGACGATCTGATCGCGAAGACCCAGTGCCGCGAGGTCCGGTTCACGGTCTACGTCAAGGACGGCAAGGCCGCGCTCAAGGCGACCCCGGTCAAGGA
>JAGSPR010000102.1 GCA_018262455.1 Deltaproteobacteria bacterium
ATCGAGGAACCAGCGATCGTGGCTGATCACGACCGCGCAGCCCGGGAACTTCTCGAGGCCGTCCTCGAGCGCGCGCAGCGTGTCGACGTCGAGATCGTTCGACGGCTCGTCGAGCAACAGGAGGTTGCCGCCGCGCTTGATCATCTTCGCGAGGTGGACGCGGTTGCGCTCGCCACCGGACAGGATGCCGACGCGCTTCTGCTGATCCTGGCCCTTGAAGTTGAAGCTCGACACGTACGACCGCGAGTTCACCGAGCGCTCGCCGAGCGTCATGGTCTCGATGCCCTCGCTGATCTCGTCGTAGATCGTCTTGTCGGGATCGAGCGCGTCGCGGCTCTGATCGACGTAGCCGAGCTTGACCGTGTCGCCGATCTTGATCTTGCCCTTGTCGGGCTCCTCGACGCCCATGATCATGCGGAACAGCGTGGTCTTGCCGGCGCCGTTGGGGCCGATCACGCCGACGATGCCGCCGCGAGGCAACTTGAACGTCAGGTTGTCGATCAGGACGCGGTCGCCGAACGACTTGCTGACGCCCTCGAACGACACGACCTCGCCACCGAGGCGCGGCCCCGGCGGGATCACGATCTCGAGCGAGGCATCGCGGACTTCCTTCTGCGCCTCGGCCACCATCTCGTCGTAGCGGTTGAGGCGGGCCTTGCTCTTGGCCTGGCGAGCCTTGGGCGACAGCCGGACCCACTCGAGCTCGCGCGCGAGCATCTTCGAGCGGGCGTCCTGCTGGCGCTCCTCGTCCTTCATCCGCTTGGCCTTGAGCTCGAGCCATCCGGAGTAGTTGCCCTCGAACGGGTGGCCCTCGCCGCGGTCGAGCTCGAGGATCCACTTGGCGACGTTGTCGAGGAAGTAGCGATCGTGGGTGATCGCGACGACCGTGCCCTTGAAGTCCTCGAGCATGCGCTCGAGCCACGCCACGCTCTCGGCGTCGAGGTGGTTGGTCGGCTCGTCGAGCAGCAGCATGTCGGGCTTGCTGAGCAGCAGCCGACACAGCGCCACGCGGCGGCGCTCACCGCCCGAGATCACGTTGACGTCGGCGTCGCCCGGGGGACACCGCAGCGCGTCCATCGCCATCTCGACGGTGTGGTCGAGCTCCCAGGCGTTCTCCGCCTCGATCTGGTCCTGGAGCCGGCCCTGCTCGCCGAGCAGCTTCTCCATCTGCGCGTCGGTCATCTCCTCGCCGAGCTTCATCGAGACCTCCTCGAAGCGCGCGAGCAGCGCGCGGGTCTCGGCGACGCCTTCGTCGACGTTCTCCTTGACCGTCTTCGCCGGATCGAGCCGCGGCTCCTGGGCCAGGTAGCCGATCTTGAGGCCAGGCGCCGGCCAGGCCTCGCCGAGGAACTCCTTGTCCTCCCCGGCCATGATCTTGAGCAGCGTGCTCTTGCCGGCGCCGTTATTGCCGAGCACGCCGATCTTCGCGCCCGGGTAGAACGAGAGCCAGATCCCCTTGAGGATCTCGCGCTTGGGCGGCACGAGCTTCCGCAGGTCCTTGATCACGTAGGTGTACTGGGCGGTCATGAGGCGGCGGTTATACCCGCGCGTCGCCGTGTCGGCTACTCTCGACGAGTGGCGTATCGCGACGACGCCGGTCACGTGGTCGAGGCCCCGACGGCGGAGGGCACGCTGCGCGTCGAGCTCGCCCCGCGGGCCGTCAAGATGACGGTCGCCCAGCGGACGCTCCACATCGTCGACAAGGTCGCGACCGTGGTCGATCACCGTCGCAAGGGCCGTCGGCTGTCGTTCAAGATCGACGCGCGGCTGACCGTGGCCCGCGACGTCCCGCGCGAGGACCTCGGGGTCTGGATCGAGCTCCCCGGCGGGATGCGGAGGATCTTCGGAGTCCAGCCGGTCAGCCTGCTCGAGCCGGATGGGCTGACGGCGCTGGGAGCCCTCGATCGCCTCGCGCACCAGCTCAGGGCCGCCCTGGCGGAGCATGCCGGAGACATCCGGCGCGCCGTGGAGATCGGGCGCGGCCTCGACAAGGTCCTGCTCGCCGACCATGGCGATCGCATCCTCATCTACGCGCGCCGGCTGTTCCGGGATCGCGCGCGGTTCGCGATCGTGATCCACGACGATGGCCGCGTCGTCATTCCGCAGCGCAACGGCAAGCCCTGCGAGGTGATCGTCCGCTCGCGGCATGGGGTGGGCGTGCTCGGCGACTTCATCCGGTTTGCGGCTCCCGATGGCACCGATCTCGCGCGGGTCTCGATCCCGTGGATCACGCCGGAGGATCGGTACGAGCTCGCTCGCCGGATCGGCCAGCTCGTGGAGGCGCCCGCAGCGTCTGGGTCGCCGCGCCCGGCATCCCAGTAGCCCCCAGGGATCGCCTTCGTTGGTCCGTAAGCGTAAGCGTCGGCGTAAGCGCAAGCGTCCGGGTAGGCCCACCACGCCGACGCTTACGCTTACGCCGACGCTTACGCTTACGCCCGATCCACGGGCCCGAGCTCTGGGGTTGGATATTCCCGAGAGGATCCTGCCTGTTCGGACAGCCAGCGCAGGCTTTACAACGCGGCGCGCGTGGCCATGTTGTGCGCATGTTCAAGTCCTGGCGACTCGGACGGGTGCTGGGTTTCCCGGTCGAGATCAATCTCAGCTTCTTGCTCCTCCTGGCCGTGGTGCTCGTCGCGTATGGCGGGCTCGTCGGCGTGTTCGTGGTCTGCCTGGCGTTCGCCTCGGTGTTGCTCCACGAGCTGGGCCACGCGCTGGTCGCGCGCAAGCTCGGCGTCCACGTCAGCGGCATCGAGCTGTCGTTCTTTGGCGGCGCCGCGAAGATGGCCGGGATGCCCCGCGCCGCGAGCCAGGAGCTCGCGATCGCCGCGGCCGGCCCCGCGGTGTCGCTGATGCTCGGCGGCGCCGGGCTCGGGCTCGCGGCGCTGTTCGGCTCGACGTTCGCCGGGTCGTTCTTCGGGCTGGTCGGCTGGATCAACCTCGTCATCGCCGGCTTCAACCTGCTGCCAGCGCTGCCGATGGACGGCGGCCGCATCCTGCGCGCGCTGCTCGTGCCGCGGCTGGGCTTCGTCCGGGCCACCGATGTCGCGGTGATCGTCGCGCGCGTCGTCGCGGTCGGCTTCGTGATCCTCGGCCTGTTCGGCGCGTACCAGCTCCTGCTGCTGGCGCCGTTCTTATGGATGATGGGCACCCGCGAGCAGCAGCTCGCCCGGATGATTCCGGACGTCAGCTCGTTCGATCCGGCGAGCCGGCGGAGCACCCCGCATGATCCGTTCGGCCGCCGGGGACCGCCCCGCTACGCGATCCGGCACGTCAACGGTCGTGTCGTCATCGAGCTGCTCGACTGAGGTGATCACGTTCGCGCCCGTCGATCTCCGGATGCTCAGAGCTTGATGAACGGATCGCTGGTCAGCTTCTCGACCGTGGGTTCGGCGCAGAGGTTGTTGCGCGCGAGCCCGCCGCAAAACCGCTGATCGATCCACGCGTCGTCGCCGGGAAACCCGACCACGGCCAGATCGTCCACGCGATGCGCGGTCGGCTCGCCGGCGTTGACGAACGGCGGCACCACGTCGAACTTGGCCGGGTCGGCGACGCGATCTGGACTGCAGTCCTCCTGGACGCACGGAATGAACGAGCTCTCGCAATCGGAGAGGGTGAAATAGGTCGCGTGCTTGTTCCGAGACGAGAACACCACCCAGCGCGGTCCGCCGAGCTCGCGGCGAGTCTCGATCCGCAGCAGATCGTCGCCTTCGTGCAGCTTGCTGTGTTCGTTCGGCGTGTGCTCGTGGGCCGCCGTGTACAGCCCGCTGACCACGAGATCATGGGGCCTGCCTGGCAGGGCGACCAGGCGCATGCCGACGCGCTCGGAGTCACCGTGGTGTTCGGTGATGCCGAAACAAGTGCCGTAGTCGTTCGAGTAGCCGAGCTCGATCAGCACGTGGATCTCGACCGGGTCGAGCGACACCGGGAACACCCGAGCCACCATGCCGACCTTCCCCGTCGGATCGGAGAGGATCTTCTCGGCTTCGTCGAACCGCACCACCGGTCGCATGCGCTCGAGCAGCTGGTCCTCCCACGCGTCGACCAGGCCATCGCCGTCGACATCCGCACAGTCCGTGTCGCACTGGTCGACCTGCATCGCGAGGTCGCTACGGAACACGAGCCGACCGCCTTCGAGCACCGTGTCGTTCTTGCCGTCTCCACTGAAGCCGTCGCTTGCCGATGCCGAGCACGCGAAGGCGCTCGCGCACAACCCGCTGGCGAGTAGCCACAGCACCGGCAGACGCGGCCGTGCCAGCGGGGGCGTGGCGCTGGAGGCAGCAGGCCGGTCTGCAGTCGAGAGCGCGAGCGTGGCGAGGTGGGTGCGCATGGCTGCTCGCGAACTCAGCAAGCCCTGCGCCAGACCTTGGTCCGTGAATCCGACCGTAACTCCAGGTGGTTGCGGCGAACAGAAGGGCTGTCGAATCAGCCTGGCTACTCAGCCTGCCGGGGGCCCGCGTACCGCAGCTCCGTGTGTCTGCCTCGATCGCCGGTGGCTCGACGCGCCGGTCGTCGACGGACCGCAAGTCCTGCGACGACGAACTGCTGGGCACGGGCGCGGGCGCGGGCATGGGCCCCGCACGATCCGTTCGGCCGCCGCGGACCGCCCCGTTACGCGATCCGGCACGTCAACGGCCGCGTCGTCATCGAGGTGATCGACTGAATCAGTTGTTCGGAGCGCCGTTCGCGATCCAGTCGCGGACGAGCTGGAGCTGCGCGGCGGTGAACGCCGGCATCGCCTTCGGCATCCGGCTCCCGCTGTAGCAGGAGCCACTACCCTGCAGCTTGAACAGCAGGTAGCTCTGGTCCGGTGCGCCGGCCTTGACGAGCTTGGTCGACGCGCACTGCTGGCTCGTCACCCCGACGATCGCGGCGTACGAGCCCGCCGCGGTGAGGTTCAGGCCCTGCTGCGGCGCGGTGTTGTCGTGGCACTGGTTGCTCGTACACGTCGCCCACAGCGGCTTCACCTGGGACGCGTAGCTCACCTGCTGCGGTGGCCCTGTCACGCTGAACACGCCCGAGGTCCCGGTCCCGACCAGCGTCGGCGTGGTGTTGTTGTGGCAGGTCACCTCGACGACGTAGCTCGATGAGGCCGGCACGGTGGTGAGCGTCCAGTCGGTCATCATCGCCATGCCGTCGGACGCGGCCAGGTTCGCCGCGATCGGCAAGCTGGCCGAGCCGTCGATCCCGACGACGTCGCAGGTCATCGCCTGGGTACCGGTGGCCATCCAGGCGATCTGGACGCCCTGGGTCATGTAGTACGAGTCGTTGAGCCGGGGCGAGCTCACCGTGACGAGCGGCGTGCCCGGCGGCAGGACGATCGCGTCCACCTCCGGAGTCTGGAACGCGTGGTCGTTGCCGCATCCCCCAACGACGATCGAGATCAGCACGGCACGTCTCATCTTCGCTCTAGTGGGACGGACCACCCTCGCGGTTGCATATTCTCCATGGGCTGCACGCCCGGGTCGGCTCGGTGTCGCGCACGAGCAGACCTTGCCGCACATGGCGCACCCGCGCGCTCAGAGCTTGTAGCCGCGCGACAGCAGCATCTTCGCGGCCGAATCGAACGCCGCCTGCGGCCCGACCTCGAACTTGAACGTATCGGCGAGCCGCGTGATCACGTTGAACGCAAAGCACACGTTGAGCGCGTCCTCGACCTGCGAGCGCGTCACGCCGAGCGCGAGCAGCGGGCGGACGTCGTCCGCGGTGACCGCGGCGTGGTCGCGCGTGACCTTGCCGAGGAACCCGAGCGTCGCCCGCAGCGGCTCGCCGATCGGTGCGGAGGCGAGATCCGCGAGGACTGCCGCCACCTTGTCGTTACCCATCACCTGCGACGCGACCGCGCCGTGGGAGCGTCGTCAAAACTCGCATTCGTTGACGTTCGAGACGTAGGCGGCCATCAGCTCGCGATCGCCGATCGACCACTCCGAGGGTCCGCGCATCACCTCCTGGAACACCGCCCCCATCGGGCCACCGAAGAACTCCGGCCGGTACTTCAGGGTCTTCACCACGTCCGGAACCGGGTGGCGCGACACCACGCGGATGAAGCCGAACAGCGCCTTGGTGGAGAGCGTGTGCCCGCGATCGAGCGCGTCGAGCCTCATTGCGCGCCTCCGGCCTGCTTGGCGGGTGGCGCTTCGAGCGTGGCGGCATCGAGCGCGGCGAGTGCGGAGTCGAGCTGGCGCGTCGCCTGGCCGAGCGCGGCGCACACGACGAGCTCGAAGATGTCGTCCTCGGCCACCCCCGCCTGCTTGGTCGCGGCGACGTCCTCGTCGGTGACCTTCCAGGCGTTGCGCGCGACCTTGGCGACCAGCGCGCGTGCCGGTGCCGGCACAGCCTCGTTGTTATCGAACGCCGCGCGCCGCGCCTCGCCGGCGGACTTGCCGGGTCCCTGCAGCGTGCACTCGACCACTGCCTTGCGAAGTCTCGTGACGGATTCGCTCATCGCGACATCTTCGCACGACAGGGGAGGCGGCGTGCCCGCGATCGGATCAGCGGACGCTGGAGGCCCGCGCGGTGGCCTCGGAGCTGGCCCGAGCCTTCGCGATCGCGTCCTCGATCATGCGCTCCTTCTCGGTGGCGTCCATCCAGCGAGCCTGGACCTCGGGCGCGAGCGTGTCGATCGGGTCGTAATAGAGGAAGAACCCGGGCTTGACCGACGGCGCCGCGAACACCGAGATGCCGGTGTCGCGATCGTAGTGCTCGAAGCTGTGCGCGACGCGCTTGCCGCCGCCGCCCGGCGCGTCGACGACGAACGTCGGGGTGTGGAACCCCGCCGTGATGCCGCGCACGGCCTTCTCGATGTCGAGCGCGGTCTGCAGCGTCGTGCGCAGGTCCTCGACTCCCTTCACGAGGTCGTGGACGTAGACGTAGTAGGGCTGGACCTGACAGTGGCCAAGCCGCTTGACCAGCAGCTGCATCGTCGCGATCGAGTCGTTGACGCCGCGCTGCAGCACCGACTGGTTGCGCGTGATGATCCCGCGCTCGAACACGATGTCGAGCGCGCGCTTGGTGATCGCGGTGATCTCGTTGGGGTGGTTGAAGTGGGTGTGGAGCACCACTTCCTTGTGCAGCTTGCGACCACGCTCGACGACGGCCGTGAGCGCATCGATCCACTCGAGATCGGTGATGAGCTTCATCGGCATCACGGCCGGGCCCTTGGTCGCGAACCGGATCCGCCGGATGTTCGGCAGCTCGAGCAGCTTGTTGCCGATGTGCGTGATCTGGCGTGCCTTGAGCTGGTAGCTATCACCGCCGGAGACCACGATGTCCTCGAGCTCGGGGCGCTCGGAGATGTAGCGGAACGCGCGCTCCCAGCGCTCCTCGGTGGCCTTGAGCGAGACCTTCTCGACCTCGTCGGTGTCGACGCCGACCGCGTAGCTCCGGGTGCAGAACCGGCAGTACACCGGGCAGGTATCGAGCGCGAGGAACAGCGCCTTGTCGGGATAGCGGTGCGTGAGGCCCGCGACCGGCGCGTCGGCCTGCTCGTGCAGCGAGTCGAGCGTCAGCTTCGGGTGGTCCGGGAGCAGGCGCGAGGCGACCGGCACGAACTGCCTGCGCAGCGGATCGTTGTAGGCATCGGACCAGTCGATCAGCGAGAGCAGGTACGGCGACACGCGGATCGACATCGGCGAGCGGTGAAAGCCCTGCGCGACGTCGTCGTAGAAGCTCTGCGGCACCAGGTGCTGGACCGCGGACAGCAGCTTCGCGGGGTTGGTGATCGTGTTCTTGGCCTGCCACGTGTGATCGAGGAAGGTCGCCTCGTCGATCAGGCGATAAGCCGGGATCTTCTGCCAGAACGCGCCGTCGAGCAGCTGGCGGTGATGGAGCGTCGACGGGTCGATCGACGCCTTGATGTGCTTGATCGGCTCGACGACCGGGAGAGCGTCGCGGCCGAGCAACTTGAGCTGGGTATCCATGGCAGTCCTCGCAAACAACAGAGAGCGAAACGCGGGTGAACGGATCAGTCGATCAGGCGATCAACCCGGCCACGTCTGGTTGGTGCGGAACGGAACGCAGGTACCACATCGTGATCTATCGATATCACGACGCGGCTTGCCAGCCAACGGCGATCAAGGACGCGGGTGATCCGCGAACCACGCTGAGATCGCGGTATCGAAGGTCAGCCCGAGGCTGGGGATGTGGCTCGACCCGGTCAGCGTCCACAGCTCGACGGCGCCCGCCGCGGGGCAGCCCGTGGTGGAAGACTCCTGGGTCTCCGCCCCATCCACCGCGGCATCCAGATCGAGCGTGGCACCGGGCGTGCGGGTCGTGCCACAGCCGTTGTGCGCGGCCCACTGCTCCACGCTCGGCACAGCGCCGGTGAACGGGATGACCTCGTCCGCCGTGCCATGCAGGTGAAGCACGTGGACCGGCTCGGACGGCTCGCAGGGCACCGAGGCGGCGTCGCCCGCGAGCGAGGCGAGGCTCGTGATCAGGTCCGCGCGATCGCAGCCGAGCCGGTACGCCATGAAGCCACCGTTGGAGTGACCGATCACGCGCACCTGCTTGCGGTCGATCGGCCAGGCCGCGATCACGTCCTCGATCACGCCGCCGAGGTAGCCGACATCATCGGGGTTGGCGTGGTCGATGTCGCAGCACGCCGGGTCGGCATTCCAGTATTGCTTGCCATCCGAGTCGACGAGCCCGTCGGGCGCGATCACGAAGGCCTCGCCGCGCGCGGCGACATCGTCGAGCCCGAAGAACGCCTTCTGGATCAGGCCGCTGGCGCCGTAGCCGTGCAGGATGACGAGCAGCGGGTAGTCGCGCCCGTCCTCGAGCGGCGTCGGGAGCTGGAGCTTGACGGGCCGGTCACCGCCGAAGAACTGCGGCGGCGGCTCGGTCGTACCACTCCCACCGCAGGCGACGAGGAGCACGGCGGCAGCGAATGAGCGGAACTTCATGGGGCCGGAGCCTGCCATGGACGCCGTCCGTGCGAACCAGCAATCGTCCAGCGTCGCCAACCGGTCAGGGGCTGAGGCCCGCGCTCATCGCCTCCACCATCCGCCGTGACAGGTCCTCGTTCTGCTCGGAGGTCAGCTGCGACTGACAGCTCCCGAGCTCGGACGAATCCACCGCGTGCGCGAAGCACGTCAGGCTCTCGCTCGACCATCGCTGGGCCTCGCAGCTGTCGACCGCGGCGTCCCGGATCACCTGGAGGCTGTCCTTGATGCTGGCGATCCGCTCGAGCTCGTCGTGCGACAGCTCGATCGCGCGATCGATCGCGGCGGCACACCCCGTGGCGGTGTGGACGCGAAACGCCTTCGCGGGTGCGGTCGACACCGGCTCGGGTCCTGCCTGGGGCGGTTGCGGCGGTGGCGTGGATCGCCAGCAGCCCGCGACCACCACCAGGACGAGCACGAGGCATCCCCGCATGGGCCTACCGTAGCATCGCGGCGGCTACCGGCGACCGAGCTTGATCTTCGCGTCGGGCGAGGGCTCGGGCCTGGGGACCTCGAGCTCGGCCGACGCCGTGGTCCCGCACTCCGAGCCGCGGTCCCGCGTGATCTGGTTGCGGAGCGACCGCGAGTGATCGATCCAGGTCTGCTGGACCTCGGGATCGACCGCGTGATCGCGCATCGTCTCGCGCAGGATCTGCAGCCTGCGCTCGAAGTGACCGCCGAAGATCGTGTGCTGCGCGTGCGCGGCGCGCATCGGCCGCCCGGTGTAGGTGATCCCCGGCGCCCCGAGCAGCGCGGCGACCAGCTCCCACTCGCGGTCGATCAGGTGGGCCCTCGCCTTGCCCTGGAACATGAAGCCGATCATCACGTCGTCGAACACGCGGCGATAGAAGTCGGTGATGACGGCACGCAGCGCATCTCCGCCGATCTTGTCGAACACCGTCGGGTCTTTCATGCCGGCACGACCTCCACCGACTGGCCCGTGAGGGCGCTCGTGCCGGACAGCTCGTCGATGATCGCGGGATCGACGATGTCGTTGACGCTCGCGCCCGCGTGCTCGGCGGCGACGCCGAGGCGCGTCCCCTTGCGCGTGTGACCCCAGCCGTGGGGCACGCTGACCACGCCCCGCATCATCGCATCGGTGACCTCGACGGGCAGCTCGATCGTGCCGGCGCCCGTCGAGACCCTGGCGCGCCCACCGTCGGTGACGCCCCGCGCGTTCGCGTCGTCGGGATGGATCAGCAGGGTGCACCGAGGCGGGCCCTTCACCAGGCGATAGCTGTTGTGCAGCCACGAGTTGTTGCTGCGCAGGTGCCGGCGGCCGATCAGCACGAGGCCTCCGTTCGGGGCGCTCGCGTAGCGCCGCTCGAGTCGTGCGAGGTCGGCGAGGTACTGGTGCGGTGCGAGCTGGAGCTTGCGATCCTTCGTGGCGAGGCGCGCCGGAAGGCGGGGCTCGAGCGGACCGAGATCGAGCCCGTGGGGAGCCGCGCGCAGCTGCTTCATCGACAGCCGGTGGGGGCCGATCCGCAGGCCGAGCTCGAGGATCGCCTCGGGACCGAGCTTGCCGAGCGTGCGCTCGATCAGGCGCGCACCCGGGCCGAGCCGGCGCCGGGCGCCGAGCCGGGTCCACAGCGCGAGGCAGATCTCCCAGTCATGGCGCGCCTCGGCGGCGCGCTGAACCAGCGGTGGCGAGTACTTCGCGACGTTGCGCACCGCGAACGCGTTGAGCGCGACGTCGTAGTGCGAGCGCTCGAGCGGCGAAGTCGGCGGCAGGATGACGTGGGCATGCCGGGTGGTCTCGTTGAGGTACGGATCGATCGAGACCATGAAGTCGAGCTTGCCGAGCGCGCGCTCGATGATGGGCCCACCCGGCGCCGACAGCACGGGGTTGCCCGCGCTCGTGATCAGCGCCCGGATCTGGCCGGGCCCGGGGGTCTCGATCTCCTCGGCGAACACCGTCATCGGCAGCTCGCCGCCGAACTCGGGCTTGCCGCTGACCCGCGAAGTCCACCGCGCGAACCCACCATCGAACCCGATGAGGTTGGCCAGCGGCACCGGATCGATCGCCGGCGTCGTGAACATCAGGCCGCCCGGCTCGTCGAGGTGGCCGGTCAGCGCGTTGATCGCGTAGCACAGCCACGCCGCGAGCCCGCCGAACTCCTGCGTGCAGACCCCGATCCGGCCGTAGAGCACGGCACGCCTCGTCGTCGCGAACCTCCGCGCGAGCTCGCGGATGTCCAGGGCGGAGACCCCGGTGATCGGGGCGGCGCGCTCGGGCGTCCAGCGTGATGACGCGGCGCGGACGGCATCGACCCCGTTCGCGGGAAGCCGGCCGAGCGTCACGAGGTTGTCGGTGAACAGCACCTCGATCATCGACAGCAGCAGCACGGCGTCGGTGCCCGGCCGGATGAACAGGTGGCGTGAGGCCGAGTCGGCGGTCTCGGTGCGCCGCGGATCGAGGACGATGACCTTGCCGCCGCGATCCCGGATCGCCGCGAGCCGCGACTTGACGTCGGGCGCGGTCATGATGCTGCCATTGGAGGCGAGCGGATTGGCGCCCAGACAGATGAACAGATCGCAGCGATCGATGTCGGGGACCGGCATCAGGAGCTGGTTCCCGAACACCAGCAGCGCGGCGAGCATGTGGGGCAGCTGATCGAGCGAGGTCGCCGAGTACGCGTTGCGCGTGCCGAGCGTGCGCAGCAGCAGCTGGCCGTACGTGAGCAGGCCCAGGTTGTGCGCCGTCGGGTTGCCCTGATAGACCGCGATCGCGTGCTTGCCGTGCGTGGCGCGGATCGCCATGAGCTTGCTGGCGACGAGGTCGTACGCCTCGTCCCACCCGAGCTCGCGCCACGCCTGGCCATCACGCACGACGGGACGCTTCAGCCGATCGGGATCGTCGTGGAGGTCGGCGAGCGCGGCCGCCTTGGGGCAGATGTACCCCTTGCTGAACGGATCGTCGGCGTCGCCGCGCACGGACATCACCCGGTCACCATCGAGCGTCACCGCGATGCCGCAGCCTGCCTCGCAGAGGGTGCAACTGCGAAACTGGGTGGTGGTCGCCATTGCGTGCACCTTACCCCACGGCCTGCGCCGGATCGCCTATGCTTTCGGGCGGAGGGAACGCTGTCTCAGCCGATGACGATCGCCAAGCTGCTCGAGCTCCATCCGTGGCCCGCCGAGTGGGCCCAGGACAAGCGGATCGAGCGGCTGTGGGTCCACGACGTCCCAGGGACCCCCGAGGCGCTGTGGCCGTTGCTCTCCGATACCTCGCGGATGAACCGCGCGCTCGGCCTGGCCGAGATGCAGTTCGAGGAGCGCGACGGCAAGCGCTGGGGCACCGCGAAGCCCGGGGGCATCCGCCACGACTGGGTGGAGATGCCGTGGAACTGGGTCGCCAACCAGTGGCTCAGCTCGTTGCGGGTCTACGAGCGCGGCTTCTTCCGCGCGGTGTGGTCGGTGCAGCTGCTCGAGCCGATCGCCACCGGCACGCGGGTCTATCTGTACTTCGGCACGATCGCGCGCAACGCGCTGGCGGGCGCGGCGATCCGGATCGGGTTTCGGTCGATCGAGCGAGCCTACCAGCGGGTGCTCCCCGCCCTCGCGGCCCAGCTCGATCGGCTCCGCCCCGAGGTGCTGCTGCTGCCGGCCCCGCCGCTGCCTGCGCTCGCCGAGCATCGGTTGCGCACCCAGCGCGCCGCGCTCGTCGAGCACGGCCTCGCGCCCGCGTGTGTCGACGCGGTGATCGACTGGATCCGCACCGGCGACGATCAGGATCTCCACCGGATCCAGATCCGCGAGCGCGCGCGGGTCTGGAACCTGCCGGAGACCGAGCTGCTCAAGGTCGCGCTGTACGCGACGCGTGCCGGGCTGCTGATGATGTCCTGGGACACCGTGTGCCCGCATTGCCGCGGCGTGCGCGACGAGAACGCCAGCCTGTCCCAGCTCGCCGCGCACTCGCACTGCGGCCCGTGCGACGTCACGTTCGCCACCGACACCCAGGAGTCGGTCGAGGTCACGTTCCGCGTCCATCGTGCGATCCGCGACGTCCCCGAACAACTGTACTGCAGCGCCGAGCCGGCGAAGCGGAGCCACGTCCGCGTCCAGTGGACGCTGCCACCCGGCGGGGCGGCCCTGGTCAACCCGAGGCTCGAGCGAGGTCGGTACACCGTGCGACGTGCCAAGGAGCGCGGCTGGTACCTCGATGTCGATGACACCGGAGATCCGGACGTCCGGTGGGCGACGCATCCCGCGGGCGAGATCGTGAAGGCCACCCCGGGCGCCGGGATCGAGCTCCAGAACGAGGACAGCCAGGCCGCGATGTTCACGATCGAGCAGGCCACGTGGAGTGACCACGCGTTGCGTGCCGGCCAGCTGCTCGGCCTCCAGGAGTTTCGCGATCTGTTCTCCGATCAGTACATCGGCGCCGACGTCCGGCTCGGCGTCGGCGAGCAGACGCTGCTGTTCACCGACGTGGTCGGCTCGACCGCGTTCTACGCCGAGCGCGGCGACCCCGATGCGTTCATCGAGATCAAGCGCCACTTCGACGAGGTGTTCGCGATCGTGGCCGAGCATCGAGGCGCGGTGGTGAAGACGATCGGCGATGCGGTGATGGCGACGTTCATCCACCCGGTCGATGCGCTGCGCGCGTCGCACCAGATCCACCAGGCGTTCCACCCGACGCGCGCCGATACGCCGATCCGACTCCGGATCTCGCTCAACACCGGACCCTGCATCGCGGTACGGCTCAACTCGAACGCCGACTTCTTCGGCGGCACGGTCAACGTCGCCGCCAAGCTGCAATCGCTCGCCGAGGGCTACCAGATCGCGATGAGCGACGCGACCTACGGCGCGCCCGGCGTCGCCGAGTTTCTGGCGCAGCACCAGGCCGTGCTCGAGCCGCTGTCGTACCGGTCCAAGGCCCTGCCCGCCCCCGTCGGAGTGCAGCGGTGGACCGTGTTTCGCGAGCCGTCCGGATCGACTACAACCCCGACGTGAACGATCCGAACCTGCTCGAGCGCGACATCGAACGGTTGTCGGGGGCGCTGTGGTCGGCGGTGACCACGCTCGGTGGCGACGAGGTCGTCGCGCGGTGCACCCGCCTCGGCTCGCTCGCGCACCAGCTACGTGAGGGCTCGCTGGCCGGAGGCCGGCGCGCGTTCGCCGAGGAGATCGCCGCGCAATCCGACGACGCCCTCGAGGACACCGCCCGGGCCTTCGCCCTGTGGTGTCACCTGATGAACATCGCCGAGGAGCGCCAGCGGTTGCGGATCCTCCACGCGCGCGGCGAGCACGCCCCCGACGGGCTCGTGGACGCGATCGACGCGCTGATCGATACGGGCGCGACCTCCGACGAGCTCCGCGCGTGGTTCGAGCACGCGCTGGTCATGCCGGTGATCACCGCGCACCCGACCGAGGCGCGGCGGCGGTCCTCGCTCGATCACCTCGTGCGGCTCGAGGCGACGCTCGGAGATCTCGATGCCGCGGCGCGGACGCGGATCGAGGCCGCGCTCGGCGCCGAGGTGCTGGCGCTGCACGGCACCGAAGGCTCGCGGGCGCGCAGGCCGACCCCGCTCGACGAGGTCGAGAACGCGCTCGACGTGTTCCGGCGCTCGCTGCTCGATGTCACGCCGCGGATCTACCGCACGATCGAGGACCGCCTACGCGCCCGCCTCGGCATCACCTGGCGCGTGCCGGCGTTCCTGCGCTGGGGCACCTGGGTCGGCGGCGATCGAGATGGCAACCCGAACGTGACCGCGTCGATGACGCGCGGCGCGCTGTCCCGCCAGCGCGCGCTCGTGATCGGCCGCTACCTCGATGATGTCGCGGCGCTCGGACGTTCGCTGTCGGTCTCGATGCTGCGCGCGCGCGGCACGATCGACGAGCTGCTCGCGACCCTCGAGCGCGATCGCGAGCGCATGCCCGAGGTGGCCGCGCATGCCCGCCCGCGCACGATCCACGAGCCGTGGCGCGAGAAGCTGTGGTACGTGCAAGCGAGGCTGCGCGCGACGCTCGAGCACGGCGACGACGCCTACGTCGATGCCGACGAGTATCGCGACGAGCTCGCCATCCTCGACCGCAGCCTGCGCGCGGCGGGCTTCGCGGCCGTGGCCGATCAGGACCTGCACGACGCGATCCGGCGCGTCGAGGTGTTCGGCTTCCACCTCGCCTCGCTCGATCTTCGCCAGCACTCGGGCGTCCACGATGTCGTGGTCGGCGAGCTGCTCGCGCGCGCTGGCCACCCCGGCTACCTCGGGCTCGATGAGCCCGGGCGGACCCACGTCCTCGGAGAGGTCCTCGCCGGACCGATCGCGCCCGTGCGCGACACCCGCGGGCTGTCCGCCGAGGCCAGAGAAGTGCTCGCCACCCTCGAGGTCGCAGGCCGTGCGCGTCGCGAGCTCGGGCCTCACGCGTGCGAGCGCTACATCGTCAGCTTCACCCGCGAGGTCTCCGATCTGCTCGAGGTCGCGTTCCTCGCGCGCGCGGCGGGCCTCGCACCGGGCGAGCTGCGTCCGGTGCCGTTGCTCGAGCAGCTCGAGGATCTCGAGCGCGCCGGAGCCATTGCCACCGCGATGCTCGAGCAGCCCGCGCTCGACACCGAGCTCGGAGACGAGCTCGAGGTCATGCTCGGCTACTCGGACTCGGGCAAGCAGGTCGGCTACATCTCGTCGTCGGTGGCGCTCCGCCGCGCGCAGCTCGAGCTGGTCGAGGTCGCGGCGCAGTTCGAGATCACGCTGACCGTGTTCCACGGTCGCGGCGGCGCGCTCGGCCGCGGCGGTGGCCCGGCGAGCGAGGCGATCCGCGCCCAGCCCGTCGCCGCCGTGCGTGGCCGGCTGCGGGTCACCGAGCAAGGGGAGACCGTCACCGCCCGCTACGCGCAGCCCGAGATCGCCGAGCGCGACCTCGAGCTCACCCTGGCCGCGGTGTTCGGCGCCGCCACGAGCGAGCGCCAGGGCGCCGACGACGTGATCGCCGCCGACATCATCGATCGCGCGGCCGGCGCCGCACGTGCCGCTTACCTGGCCTTGCGGGCCGACGAGGATCGCCTCGCGCGTTACACGGTCGCCGCGACCCCGATCGAGTACGTCGCCCACCTCCCGCTCGGCTCGCGGCCGGCCTCGCGAAGGTCCGGGATGTCGCTCGACACCCTCCGCGCGATCCCCTGGGTATTCTCGTGGACCCAGAGCCGGCACGGCATCCCGGGCTGGTTCGGGGTCGGCAGCGCGATCGAGGCGCTCGTCGCCGAGCTCGGTGCCGTGGGCACGCAGGCGCTGATCGAGCGCTCGCGGTTCGTCCGGGCGCTGATCCAGAACTGCGAGATGTCGCTCGTCCGCTCCGACATCGAGGTCGCCCGCGAGTACGCGCGCCTCGCCGATCCCGACGCGCAGCAGATCTTCCAGCTCGTCGCCGACGAGCACGCGCGCACGGTCGCGGCACTGCATGCGATCGGCCGCACCGCCCCGCTCGCGACTCGTCCGTACCTCGCCGCCTCGGTCGCGCGCCGCAACCCGTACCTCGACATCCTGTCGCATATCCAGATCGAGGGCATCCGCCGGCGGCGCGCGGGCGCCTCGGAGGTCGAGCAGCTCGAGCGCATCGTGTTCACGACGATCGGCGGGATCGCCGCCGGCCTGCAGACCGCGGGGTGAGCCGGGGCATCTCGAGAAACCGTTGACGTGATCGTGGCCGTTGACGGGATCGGCCACCGGACCCGTGATCGTGGCCGTGCACGTGAACGGGAACGCCCCCGTGGACGTGATCGGCACCGTGGACGGTGCAGGGCACAGCCCGGGTACATGGGTTCCAGTTCGGTGGGTGCAAGCACGGACATAGGTAACGGATCAGTAAAGGGACATGGGTTACACCTCGTTTTCGGTGTGTTCCTTTGAAATCGGGATGAT
>JAGSPR010000750.1 GCA_018262455.1 Deltaproteobacteria bacterium
GTGGCTCGTCTGCGGCGTCGCACCGGAGGAGTGGAGCCAGCGCGTCGTCGGCGCCATGACCGTCGAGGCGTCCCGGGTCTTCGTGCCGAGCTGGATCTGCCCGAGCGTCGTCGACGCGCCGACCGTGACGAGCCATTGCGCCAGCGCCTGGCCGCCTGCATGGGACATGTCGACGAGATCCGGCGTCGTGGTCGAGCCCGAGCTCCACGTCGCAGTGCCCTGCCACGAGGGGATCAGGTTCTTCGACCACGTGTAGTGGTAGTGCGAGCCGAACACGCGCCCCCCGAGATCGGCGTACTGCCTCAGCAGATCGGGCGCCGTCTTGTTCTCGTTGTGCTCGTTGCACTCGCAGGAGTTGATGACGACGTCGAACTTCTTGAGCTCGTCGAGGTTGCCCCACAGCGCCGTCGCCGACTGCGGTGCTCCCGGCGCCGTCCCACCGTCGCCGTTGTAGAACACGACCGATGTCGGGCCGGCCGAGCTCGAGCCGAAGTCGGCGGTGTCGATCCCGAGCTTGGTGAGGATGCAGGCGAGTGGGTCGCAGCCGCCGGTGACCACGGCGATCCGTGGCAGCTCGCCCTCGCTCCGGTTCTTCGGCAAGCGGAACTCGCCATCGGGGATCGCGGTGTCGCTGCATGCGGGAACCGAGGGCACCGTGAGCTTGCGGCGCCATTTACCCGTCGTGATGATCACCGGCACGTTCGTTCCGGGAGGGATGCCTTCGAGGCGGAACTTGCCCTGGGCGTCGGTCGTCGCGCTCGCGTACGACCCGCCGGGGATTCCGCCCGCGCACTGGCCGCACTGGACGCCCGGCGTGAATGGCGGCGGATCCGAGATCGGCGCGTAGACCGTGACGTTGTAGAGGGGGAGGGTGCCGTTCGGTGCGAACACCGTTCCGGTGATCGCCGTCGGACACGCCGCATCGGCCGAACCGCCACCATCCCCGTCGCCCCCGTTGGCATCGGTGGTGTTCCGCGTCGAGGGTCCACATCCCATGCCCGCGAGGAGGACGAGCAGCAGCATCCGGTTCATGACGGCGATCGTCGGCGAACCGCCGGAGCAACACAAGCGCAACGTGAGGCAGCCGTGACGCGCCCCGCCGGGCCGGGGGCGTGGTCCGGGGTTTGCTCCACCAAGTGTGTGAAAGGAGCCGATATGCGGACTCCAGAGCGAATCTTGGCAGTTGCCTCCAGCCTCGTCGTGGGCGCGTGCGCAACCACCGCCGTGTCTGAAGCCGAGTACGACGAAGTTGCGCGAATCATGGGCGCAGGCATGACCGCGGCGGACCATGGCGGCGAGCTCGGCGCGTTCACCGACTCCGCGAGCCTGGCCCGCGATCAGCTGCCGACCGGGTTCAAGCGCGAGCTCGGCCTGGTGTCGGGCCGGCGCGGCGACTTCGAGCATCGCTACTTCGTGGTCTGCGTCGGCGCGGATGGATTCGCCGTCGATCCGTGCGGCCCGAGCACCGAGCGCGCCCTGGTGTTCGGTGCGTGGTCCGGCCCGCTCGACACCGCGACCCACGAGGGCACCCTGCGGCGTGGTGGCTACTGGACGATCACCGATCCGTGGCGCGCGACCACCACGATCGCGGGGGACACCTGGCTCGAGTACGACGCCGGTGCGTACCGGATCACGGACTATCGCGATGTGATGCTGGTGGTCGACATGGACTACCGGGCGATCACCGCCGGCGGGATGAGCGCCACGATCACGCTCGAGGACGGCGCGGCCGAGCCTCGCGAGATCGTCGGTGACATCGCGCTGACGTTCCGGACCGCGACGATCACGCTCGATGGTGTCCACACGACCGAGGTCGAGCTCGACCCGCTCCTGATCCGGTGATCGCGGGATCAATCGACGGCCGCCTCTCCCCACCTCGGATGGGGCGGCGATCGCCCGGTGCGTGCACGCGCACGGTGGTCCGCCCCGGACCGGGGTCCAGGGCCGTGGGGCGATGGAGAGGTCCTTGCAATGCAGTACCGAGCGTCGTCGCGACGACGCCTCATGCAGACAACACCGCTCGCCGCGCTCGTGCTCGTGCTCCTCGCGAACGTCGTCGGCGCACAGCCAAGCCTCCCCGCGGTCGAGGAGCTGGTCCAACCCGCGGAGCCAACCGCCGCGAGCTACCGCGACGAGGTCGCGATCAGTCACAGCTATGTCATTCCGGCCCTCGAGGTCGGTGGGCTGCTGATCGCGACGAACATCGGAGCACGGCTCGCGGGTGCGTCATGGGCGTCGGCCACCCCGAGCACCATGTGGACCAACCTGACCCATGCCTGGGTCTACGACGACGACCTGTTCTCGGTGAACCAGCTCGCTCATCCCTATGGCGGCGCGTTGCTGTTCACCGCGGCGCGATCGAGTGGCCTCGGGTTCTGGACCTCCGCGACCTATGGCCTCGTCGGCAGCTTGCTGTGGGAGACGCTGGCGGAGACGGAACCGCCGTCGGTCAACGACCAGATCACGACCACGATCGCGGGGGCTTTCCTCGGCGAGGTGATGCACCGCTGGGGCCGTGCGGTGCTGTGGGGAGATGGCCGCAAGGCGAGCTTCG
>JAGSPR010000751.1 GCA_018262455.1 Deltaproteobacteria bacterium
CGTCCAGCTCAAGGACGCACCACCGGGCCTCGATCTCCGGGTCTCCGATGGCAAGGCGGGGCCACCCGCGTTCGATCGCGCCAAGCTCGTGCCCGCCAGCAAGCTCGCGCCTGGTGCGGTCACCGCCGTGCTCGCGCGTGCCAAGCCGATCGAGGCGGACGCCGCCGATCAGCAAGTGTTCGCGCTGCGCCAGCGCTCACAGCCACCGCCGCGCACCGGCCAGACGGTCACGGGGACGTTCCCGCCGGCTCCCTCGAGCTTGCTGCCGCCCAAGGCGAGCGACGCCGGGAAGGACCTCAAGGTCCTGCGCTGGATGCCCGAGGGCAAGGTCCCGCTCGCACCCGAGCTCAGTGTCACGTTCTCACAGCCGATGGTCGCGGTGACCTCGCAGGCCGACGCCGCCGGCGTCACCCCGGTGAAGCTGTCGCCCCAGCCCAAGGGCCACTGGCGCTGGATCGGCACGCGGACGATCCTGTTCGATCCCGACGGTCGCTTCCCACAGGCGACGACCTACCAGGTCGAGATCGCGGCGGGCACCAGGTCCGCGAACGGTGGCGTCCTCAAGGAGCCGCAGAAGTTCACGTTCGAGACGCCCCCGCCGACCGTGGTGTCGAGCTACCCGCCGTCCGGCTCGCCCCAGCATCTCGATGTCCCGATGTTCATCGTGTTCGACCAGAAGATCGACGCGCAGAGGGTGCTGTCGAAGCTCAAGGTCACGGCGGCGGGCAAGTCGGTCGCGGTCCAGATGCTCGATGCCGCGATGATCGCGAAGGACAAGCAGCTCTCCGCGCTCGTCGAAGCGACCAAGCAAGCCGAACAGGACGGGCGGTGGCTCGCGTTTCGTGCGGCCGACAAGCTCCCCGCCGATGCCGCGATCACGGTCGAGATCCCACCCGGCACGCCGTCGGCCGAGGGTCCGAACACCACCGGGGCCGCGCAGCACTACTCGTTCCGCACGTATCCGCCCCTGCGGATCGAGCGCTCGGAGTGCGGCTACAACGGCAAGTGCCCGCCCGGCACAGCGTTCGTGGTCCAGTTCAACAACCCGCTCGACGTCGACAAGTTCTCCGAGTCGCAGGTCACGATCAGCCCGCAGATCCCGGGGATGCACCTCATCCCGTCGTACACGAGCCTGATCGTGCAGGGCCTGACCAAGGCCCGCACGACGTACAAGGTCGTGATCTCGGGCAGCGTTCGCGATGACTTCAACCAGACCCTCGGCAACGACGCGACGCGCACGTTCACCGTCACCGACGCGGTGCCCATGTTCTTCGGCCCGCAGGGTCTCGTGGTCCTCGATCCGTCCGCGAACAAGCCGACGCTCGACTTCTTCAGCACGAACTACGAGCAGCTCAAGGTCAGGCTCTACAAGGTCGGGCCGAGCGACTACGACGCCTATGGCTTCTACCTCAACAACCAGTGGAACAAGGACAACCCGCCGCGCATCCCCGGCACCAAGGTGTTCGACCAGCTGGTGAAGACCACCGTCGGACCCAACGCGCTGGTCGAGACCTCGGTCGACCTGAGCCCGGCGATGGCCAAAGGACTCGGGCACGCGATCGCGGTGGTCGAGCCCTATCCGTGGACCGAGAAGTACGATCCGCCGCGCTACATCAGCTGGGTCCAGTCGACGCGGCTCGCGGTCGATGCGTATGTCGACGCTGACAACCTGATCGCGTTCGCGACCGAGCTTGCCACCGGCAAGCCGGCCGCCAACGTCGAGCTGGAGATCCGGCCGTTCGGCCAGAAGGCGACGACGAGTGATCAGGGCACCGCCACCATCGCGCTCGGCACCGGGGGCGTGAAGGGGGCGAACCTCCTGCTCGCGCGGCGCGGTGACGACCTCGCGTTCGTGGCCGAGAGCGGCGGCTACTACAGCGAGTACGGCAGCTGGACCAAGCAGGCGCGCGCCAAGCAGCTCGCCTGGTATGTCGTCGACGATCGCAAGATGTACAAGCCGGGCGAGGAGGTCTCGCTCAAGGGCTGGCTGCGCACGATCGATCAGGCCAAGAACGGCGATGTCGGTGGCATCGGCCCGGAGATCACGACGATCGCTTACAAGGTCAGCGACTCGCAGGGCAACGAGATCGGCAAGGGCTCGATGCCGGTCAGCACGGTGGGTGGCTTCGATACGCGATTCACGCTGCCGAAGACCCCGAACCTTGGGTGGACGAACATCTCGTTCTCGGCCCAGGGCCGCGCGGAATGGGACGGTCAGGCCGAGTACACGCACACGATCCAGGTCGAGGAGTTCCGGCGGCCGGAGTTCGAGGTGTCGGCGCAGGCAAGCCAGGGGCCGTTTCTCGTCGGAGGATCCGGTGACGTCACGGTCAAGGCGAAGTACTTCTCCGGCGGGCCGCTGCCGGGTGCACCGGTCAACTGGTCCGTCACGGCGAGCCAGACGAGCTTCACGCCGCCCAATCGCGATGACTTCATCTTCGGCGCGTGGGAGCCGTGGTGGGGCTATCACAACTACAGCGACGACTTCGGAGGCTCTGCCGGTCGGAGCTACAAGGCCCCGAAGACCTGGAAGCTCGCGTCGAAGACCGACG
>JAGSPR010000752.1 GCA_018262455.1 Deltaproteobacteria bacterium
CGTCATCTCGCGCACCGCCATCGAGCCATAGGCCTCGTACTCGAGCCGCTCGACCGTGATCCCGCGGCTGTGCCGGCGGACTAGCCCGGTGAAGGTGACGATGCCGCCCATCCCCGCGCCGCCGACCGCGGCGATGCAACGATCGAGCGACAGCGGCTCCCCGGTGAGCACGACGTGACGATCCGCCCCCCCGGCCACCGGCGGGATCAGCGCGAGCTCGTCGCCGTCGTGGAGCTCGGCATCCTCGTCGGTGAAGTCCTGGTTGACGGCCACACGGAACCGCGTCCGCAGCGTCGCGATCGGGTCGTGCTTCGCGGCGAGCGCGGCGAGTGCATCCCGGACGTGCGCTCCGGCGGCGAGCTCGAGCGTCTCGCCATCCCGGCCGAGGCGTTCCCGGAACACCGCGAAGTACAGGACCTGGATGCGCATCTCGATCGTGTCTACCAGCAAATGCCACGAGCCGGCGCGCGCGATCTGGCATGATCCGGAGATGCCTCGATGCGTGGTCCTCCTCGCGATCGGGCTCGCAGCGTGCGGCGATCCGAGCAACACCCCGATCGATGCGGGTGGCGATGGGGATCGCGGCACCGACGCGAGCACCGACGGCGGGTTCGACGTCCCGCTCGAGGCGTGGACCTGGATCGACGTCCCCGGGATGGTGTGCGGCAACGGGTCGCCGACCGGCATCGCGGTCAACCCGTCGACGCGGTCGAGCAAGCTGGTGATCGTCGTCGAGGGCGGCGGCGCGTGCTGGGAGGCCGCGAACTGCTACGGGATCATCGTGCCGGTCTCCGCATCGCACCTCGACGGGTTCACCGCGCAGACGTTCGCGGGCGTCCGGGGGCAGTTCTTCGACTCGAACTGGGCGTTCCAGCGCACCGAGCCGACGAGCCTGTTCGGCGATGCCACCTGGGTGTTCGTCCCGTACTGCACCGGCGACCTCCACGCGGGCACGCGCGAGAACGTGTACATGGCCCTCGGCCAGCAGCGCACGATGCACCACAAAGGCGCGATGAACATGGACGCGATGCTCGCGCGGATCGCGAGCTATCCTGCGAGCGAGGTGTTCGCGATCGGGGTGTCCGCCGGCGGCTTCGGTGTCCAGCTCAACTGGGACCGGATCGCGGCGGCGTTCCCGGGTCGGGCGACCCACGCGTTCGCCGATGGTGCCCAGCTCGTGCCGGTCGAGGCCGGGCGCTGGGGCACGATGAACCAGGTGTGGGCGACGCGGTACCCGACCGGCTGCGCGACGTGCAGCACGCGGTTCGACAACCTCGCCGCGTTCTGGCGCGCGGCCGCACCGGCCGGCGGGGGCCGCTACGCCCTGACCAACTCGCTGCAGGACGGCGTGCTCGCGCTGTTCTTCGGCTACGACGCCGCCGGGATGCGCGCCGCGTCGTTGCCGATCGGCAACGCGATGATGGGCACGCAGGCCGCGTTCATGATCGACAACAACTCGCACACGATGCTCGGCGCGCCGACGACCAAGACCTCGACCCACGTCGAGCTCCGCCCGTGGGTCGAGGCGTGGGCCAACGGCACCGCCGCGTTCACCACGGTCGGGCCCTGAGCGAGGCACCCATGGCCGCGAGCGAGGACTCCGAGCACCTCCAGCAGCTGTTCCGCGCGATCAAGGCGGTGATCCGCAAGATCCCGCGCGGGCGGGTAGCGACCTACGGCCAGATCGCCGAGCTCGCCGGGATCCCCGGTGGGGCGCGGATCGCCGCGGCCGCACTCAAGACGAGCCAGCCCGCCGATCAGCTGCCCTGGCAGCGCGTGATCGGCAAGGCCGGCACGCTGCGCGGGCGGATCGCGATCCACGATCCGGTCGGCGCCGCGATCCAGCGCGAGCTGCTCACCGCCGAGCGCATCGAGGTCGGGGATACCGGCCTGATCGCGCTCGATCGGTTCGGCTGGTTGCCGTCGCCAGGATCCGCGCCTAGAGGCGGACGAGGCCGCGGCGCATCGCTTCGACGACGGCCTCGGTCCGGGTCGAAGAGCCGAGCTTCATCATCACGCCGTTGACGTGGAACTTCGCCGTGTGATCGCTGATGCCGAGGCGATCCGCGATCAGCTTGTTCGACAGACCCTCGGAGAGGAGCTGCACGACCTGCTTCTCGCGCTCGGTGAGCTCACCGCGACCCTTGCCCTCGGTCGGACGCAGCGGCTGGTTCGGGACCAGGCTCGATGCGAGCGCCGTATCCATCACGGTCAGGCCACTGCGCACCGCCGCGAGCGCGGCATGGATGCCGGGGCCGACCTGGTCGCGCAGCACGACGCCACGCGCACCGGCCGCGAGGGCAGGGGCGACGTGCGCGACGTCTGACACGACGGCGACCACGGGCATCGACAGCGTGCGCAGCTCGGCGAGCCGCGCGAGCGTCTTGCTCCCATCGATCCCGGCATCCCAGAGGGCGACCTCGGCGCGGTCCCGGTCGACCACATCGATCGATCCGAGCTGCTCGAGAAGGCTCGAGACGCCGGCCCGCAGCAACGGGTCGTCGGTCATGAGCGCGACCTTGATCGGGTCACTGACCGCGGCGATTGGGAGA
>JAGSPR010000753.1 GCA_018262455.1 Deltaproteobacteria bacterium
CCGATGATGGAACGCTGTCACCCAGCGCACTGACGCATGGAGCGCTCGAGCTCGTCGACGAACAGGAATAACGGGCCCAAGCATCGGTCCCCAAGCATCGGTCTCCGGGACGCGCGCCTGGACGCGCGCCCAGGAGGAGTCGATCACGTCCGTATCGTGGATCGGAGGGGGGGGCGCGGTATCGTCGTCGGATGGGCTCGCACGACCCCTCCAGTGACGACACTCTCGCCGCCTCCGTCACGCCGGTCGTGAAGCGCACCTCCACGCCTGGCACCTGCGCCAGCTCGTGCCGCTGGCACCGGTCTAGATCGGTCGGCGTTGGTCCCAGAGACCGACGCAGGACTCAGGAGGCCCTCAGAGCGATCGCAGATCAGGGTAGCGGTCCGGCACCGCCTCCCAGACGGTGGCGAAATCCCATGACGAAAGTGGGGCACTCGCGTTCAGGAAGAAGTAGCCGGGGTTCGAGACGAGATCGATCCCGGTTCCCTGCTGTGTGCAGCTACCGGGCAGGTTGGTGCACGTGGACGCCGCGTCGAAGAACGCATCCGTGATCGTGATCGGGCCCTGCGCCCCGCCGAACAACCGGGAGACGCGGTTGGAGCTGTTGTTGCCCGAGACCGGACCCGTCGCGAAGCTGGTGGTGATGGCCACGGAGTTGACCCACGTCCCACCGAGGAGGCCTCCGACATAGTCGGTTCCTCTGACGGCCCCCACGGCGTACGAGCTCGCGATCGAGTCACCCGAGCTGATGCTGCCGACGAGCCCGCCGACGAAGTTGTCGCCGCTCGCATCCCCGGTCGCGTAGGAGTCCCGGACCGAGCCTTCCGCCACGCCGATCAGGCTCCCGACGTAGTCGCGGCCAGTGACGTTGCCCGTGGCATAGCACTCGACGACGGTATCGTCGAAGTCCGCAGCGAGGCCGCCGCAGTACTTGTCGCCGCAAGCCACGTCGCCGGTGGCGTAGCTCCGGAACAGGTCGCCCTCGTTGTAGCCGACGATGCCTCCGCACGTACCCGCGGTGCACGTGACGTGACCGGTGGCGAACGAGGAGGAGATCAACGTGTCGTGATACGCCGTCCCGCCCACGAGACCACCGGCATCGCCAACCGCCGTGATCGTCGCCGACGAGCTCGCGGCATCGAGGAGGATGCTGTCCCCCCAGCCAACCAGGCCTCCGACACCGCGACCACCCGCGATCGCCCCGGACGATCCCACGCGCTGGAGCTCGATGCGGTACGCGTAGCCGACGATCGCGCCGGCACTCGCTCTGGTGGCTTCCACGTCCACGATTGCCGTGACATCCCGGATCGCGATCCGGTTGCACGGCGAGTTGCACTCGCCCGAGCCCAGCGCACCTCCTACGCCACTCGAGCCGTGCGCCGATCCCGCGAGCGTGATGTTCTCGATCGTCAGCATCATGGTCGAAGCACCCACGAGCGCTCCGACCGAGTCCTTGCCGGAGACACGGAAGTCGAGCAACGACACGTTAGCGATTCGCGCCCCCTGTCCGGCCATGGCGAACAGCGCCACGTTGTCGAACGAAGGACGATCGATCACCAGGTTCCTGACGACGTGGTCTTGCCCGTCGAAGCTGCCGGAGAACGGAGCCGCTGGGTCGCCGATCGCCGTGACCTCGTCGCCCAGCTCCGCGAGATCCAGATCGTCGACCAGCTTGAAGTAGCTGCTCCAGTCGCCGGGGTTCCTTCCGATCTGATCGAGCTGCTGCGCCGTGCAGATCTCGAAAGCGGTCGCGTCAGTCGAGCCATCGACCTCGCCCGAGTTCGCGTAGGGGAGGTTGGCAGAGCGGGGCCCCGAACAGTAGGGTGCGCTGTACGCATCGAAGGACACACGACCGCAACCTCCGAGGCTCACGAGCGCGAGCGTGGCGGCGAGTCCAACGCGCGAAGCCTTCACCTGGCCATCGTATCGCGTACGACCGCATGTGCGGGCTCTCAGCAGCATCGGACGTTCACTGAGGCACTCGAGCTCACGCCGGATGTCACGGCGCATGCCTGTGCTCGAGCACTTCGATCCGGTGTTGGCGGCGACGCATCCGCTGCAGACTGGACCCGCCACGACGCACCTCGTGCGTGTCGAAGCGCATGGGGCTGCGATCCCGCCAGTGTCACGTGAATGACCACCACGACGATCGACATGGTCCAGTCGATGCAATTGAGTCAGGCCAGCCATGACAGGCATCGCCATCGCCGTCGCGTTCTTGCTCCTGCTGTGGGTCTCGTTGCTGTACGTGCCGTTCCGGTGGCGGCCGGTCGGCATCTTCCTGTTCATGGAGAAGGTGATCGCAGTCGCGTACGCCCCGCTCATCGTCGTGGTCGGGGCAGCGGTTGCGGTTGTGGGGCGGGTGCTTGGATCGTGGTGGACGGCCGTGCCGGCGGGGATCGCAGCGCTTGGAGCGCTTGTCGTCATGGTGCGGATCGGCTCGGTGCGCGGTGATCTGTCCGGGGCGCTCGGCGTCGGCTGGATAGGCGGCATCTCACCCGAGCGCCGAGCGCGGATGGCGGGCCGGTGGTGGACCGGACGGCTCCC
>JAGSPR010000103.1 GCA_018262455.1 Deltaproteobacteria bacterium
CCACCGGGGCCACCGGCATCGGTCGCCCCTCGGTCGCTGCCGCAGATCGCCATGGATCTCGCGGACTTGTCGATCGGGTGCAGATTGACGGTCACGAAACCGCGTGCGCGCCACACGTGGGGTTGAAATGCAGGTTCGTGCACTCGCCGCCGTCGTGATGCGTCCCGAAGATTCACCACCCGACCCGATCGCGGCGCTCGTCCAGGAGGGCAAGCACCGCGAGGCGCTGGCGTCCTGCGCGCGCGCGCACGGCCGCATCCTCGGCCGTCTGTGCATGGCCTTGCTCGGCTCGCAGGCCGATGCCGACGAGGCCACGCAGGAGACCCTGCTGCGCGCGCATCGCGCGATGCCGACGTATCGCGGCGAGGGCACGATCAAGGCGTGGCTCTGCGGGATCGCGCGGCATGTCTGCGCGCACACGCTCGAGACCCGCCGCAAGGGCCGCGAGCTCGCCGAGCTCGTGCCCGTGCCGAGCGAAGGCGAGCCACGCGAGGCGTTCGCCCATCGTCAGCGCTCGCGCGCGATCCGCCTCGCCCTGACCAACCTGAAACCGAGCGAGCGCGACGTGCTCGTCCTGCGCTTCGTCGCGGACCTCAGCCATCGAGAGATCGCCGTCGCCTGCAACCTCGACGAAGCCGCGGCCCGCAAGCGGATCAGCCGCGCGCTCGCCCACCTGCGCACCGTCCTACTCGAGACGCCCGCGCTCGCCAGCGGCTCTCCCTTTCGTCCCGGAGAATTCGAATGACCCGTCCAGATTGTGCTCCCGTTCAAGACGATCTCGCCGACCTCGTCGCCGGTGATTCCGGTGCGATCGCGCGCCACTCCGAGCACCTCGCGAGCTGCGATGACTGCCGCGACGCGCGCCACGAGGCGAGCCGGGTCGTCGGCATGATCCCCTACGCGGGCGCAGATCACGTGCTCGCGGACGATCTCGTCGAGCGCGTGTTGCTCGCCGCCGGGGCCGAAACGGTGGAGATCCATCCGGCGCCGGTCGCGCCGCCGGCTCCGTCCACCCGCCCCGCACCGGCACCCGCACCGGCACCGGCACCGGCACCGGCACGTCGCCGCGATGCGCCGATCCCGATCCGCTCGGCGCCCCGCGCACGCGCACGCATGTGGGTCGCGATCGGCGCGACCGCCGCCGTGGCAGCAGGCGGCATCGGCGTCTACGCGTTCACGCGTTCACGCTCGCAGGAGTCGGGCCAGGCCGCCGTCGCGGGTGGGCCGATCGGCACCGTGAAGACGATCGATCGCGCCGCGAAGGGCCAGGGGGATGGCCTGACGATCCGCGAGGGCAACGGCTGGCGTCCGCTGCGCGCCGGAGAGCCGGTCGCCGCGGGCGCCGAGCTCCGCACCGACGAGCGCACGCGCGCGGCGGTCGAGCTGACCGATGGCACGCGGTTCGTCCTCGATCACCGCACCTCGTTCGCGTTCGATCGCGCGGAGCCGCGGCACACCCGCCTCACCGCGGGACGGATCGTCGCGGATGTCGTGCAGGTCGACGCGCGTCCCGCGGTGATCTCCACGCCGAGCGGCCAGATCGACGTCGTGGGCACGCGGTTCGCGGTCACCGCCAGCGATGCGCTGACCGTCGTGCAGGTCGTGCGCGGGGCGGTCGTGCTGACCAGCGCAGCGGGCACGAAGGATGACGTCCGTGCGGGCGAAGAAGGGGTGATCGACCACGGCGCGCTCGCCGTCAACGCGGCGCCCGGCCTCGCCCGCGAGGTCGAGTGGTCCGAGCTCGCGACCAAGCCCCAGGGCACCGAGAGCGGCGCCGGCCTCGGCGCGCTCCGCGCGTACAAGCCGGGCGAGTCGCGTGACCGCGACTGGAACCTCGCGCTCGCGAGCCACGACGTCAAGGTTCGCATCGTCGGCCCGGTCGCGCGCACCGAGATCACCGAGACCTTCCGCAACGACTCCGACGCCACGCTCGAGGGCGTCTACCAGTTCCCGCTGCCGCCCGACGCCCAGATCGACGCGCTGTCACTCGACGTCGCCGGCGCACCGGGTGGCTTCGAGGCCGGCGCGTTCGTCGACAAGGAGCGCGCGCAGAAGATCTGGAGAGGCGTCATCGACAAGGCAGCGCCGAACAAGCTCGAGATCGCGCAGAACGAGATGATCTGGGTCAGCGGCTCGTGGTCCGATCCCGCGCTGCTCGACTGGAAGCGCGGGGGCCGGTTCGAGCTCCGCATCTTCCCGATCCCCGGCAAGGGCGCACGCACGATCAAGCTCGCCTACACCCAGATCGTCACGCCTCGCGGGGCGTGGCGCCAGTACACCTACCCGCTGCCTCATTCGAGCGATGGCTCGACGGTCGCCGATCAGCTGACGGTCGACGTCGAGGTCCGCGGCTCGCTGCCCGGTCAGGTCCGGACCGCGGGCTACGAGCTCAAGCCTGACCCGGCGCGCGCCGAGCTCAACGCGCTGACGCTCTCGCAGACCGGCTTCGTGCCGCGCGGCGATCTCGTGGTGGACTACCGCGCCGCCGATGGCGACGCCGAGCTGCGGGCATGGACCTTCATGGGCGGGGCTGCCGTCGCCCCCGACGCCACGCTGGCCGGCAAGCAGCACGTCGGGATCGATGACAAGGTCATCGAGGCGCAGCGCGCCGTCGCCAGCGACACCCGGCCGACCGCGGTGCTCGCGCTGCGTCCCAAGCTGCCGCGCTGGCGCGAGGCGAAGTCGCGCGACTACATGATCGTCATCGACTCCAGCCAGTCGATGGTCGGCGAGCGCTACGCCCGGGCAGGCGAGCTGGCCACCCGACTCGTCGAGCAGATGGACCGCCGCGATCGGTTCAGCGTGATGGCGTGTGACAGCGAGTGCCGCAAGCTCGGAGCGCTGCGGTCACCGACCGTCGGCACGGCGGCCGAGCTCGGCCCCTGGCTCACCGCACAGCCCGCGGCTGGCGCGAGCGACATCGTCGCCGCGGTCCGCACGGCATCCGCTGACCTGCCGCAGACCGCGGACCGCGAGCGCTGGGTCGTGTTCATCGGCGATGGCTTCGCGTCGACTGGATTCCGTCGCGCCGGTGATGTCGAGCGTGCGATCGCGTCGACCACGCAGGGCGTCCACGTGACGACGATCGGGATCGGCAGCGACGCCGATGGCACGGTGCTCGGTGCGGTCGCTCGGGGGGGCGGCGGTAGCTACCTGTCGTGGGTTCCCGGCCAGTCGGTGAAGACGGCGGCGATCGCGGGCCTCGAATCGACGTATGGCACGGCGCTGCGTGGCGCCACGGTGGAGCTCCCCGCGGGCCTCGTCGATGCCGCGCCGAGCGTGCTGCCCACCGTGCGGAGCGGCGAGGAGGTCCTCGTCGCCGCCCGGATCGTCCCGGGGGCCGACGTCAACGGCGACGTGATCATCAAGGGCACCGTCGGGGGCGAGCCATTCGAGCAGCACTACCCACTCAAGCTCGCGGTGTCGTCGGCGCCGGGCAACGGCTTCGTCCCGCGGCTGTGGGCGACGCTCGCGATCGAGCAGATCGAGCGCGCCGGTGCGAACGACCGCGCGCGGATCGTCGCGCTGTCGCAAGGCTACGGCGTGATGTCGAAGGAGACCTCGCTGCTCGTCCTCGAGTCGGCGGCGATGTTCGAAGCGTTCGGCGTCGACCGGAGCGTTCCCGCGGCGAACTGGACGGGACAGGAAGACCTCGAAGAGGTCACGAGCACCGGCACGGTCTCGGTCGCATCCAGCAAGCCGTCCGAGCCGTTTGTGCAGCGGCATGCGAAGGCACCGGCCAAGGCCGCGATGCCGGCGGACGATCTCGGCGAGTTTGGTCCGGGTTCGGGTCTTGGAGGCACCGGCGCCACCGCCACGCCGAGGAATCCGGGCAGGTACGGTGGCGACATGTTCGCGATGCGCCGGACGTGGGTCCGCGTGCCCGCGGTGTCGCCGTACGACGGGGTGAGCCCGAGCATCCTCAAGGCGATCGGCGATGCCGAGCGCGCCCTCGCGAAGAGTCCCGACAGTCGCGAGCGTCACCGCGCGCTCGTCCAGGCGCTGTCGTACGCCGGCGAGATCGATCGTGCCAACAGCCTGGCCGCCAGGTGGCTCGACCGCGACCGGCTCGATCCTCAGGCGCTCGGCTACCAGGCGGACCTGCTCGGCCGTGATGGCAAGCGGGAGCTGGCGCTGCGCATGCTCGCCGGCGTCGTCGACCTCGATGCCGACCGCCCCGCGCCGCACGAGCGCATGGTGCAGGCGTACGAGCACCTCGGCCGGATGGCGCAGGCCTGCAGCCACCGGATCGCGCTGTCGGCGATCGCACCCAAGGACGGCAAGGCCGCGGCGAACGCGATCCGCTGCCTCCGCACCCTGTCTCGCCCGCGAGATGCCGAGCTCGTCCTCGGGTCGCTCGCCGATGACGCCACGCGGACCGCCGCCGAGCAGGCGCTGCTCGCGGCCCCGGCTCCAGCGCATGCCAGACGCGACCTCGTGATCGATGCCCGGTGGGAGGGCGGCGACGACCTGGACGTCTCGCTCGTGACCCCGGATGGCACGCGCGTGTCGTGGATGGGTGGTCGCCCCGATGTCGCGGTGAGCGATGCCACCAGCACCGCGAAGGAGCAGCTCGCGCTCAGGTCGATCAAGCGCGGCAACTACCTGATCGAGATCGGCCGCGGCGGGCCGGCGGCCTCGACCACCCCGGCGCGCGGCGCGCTCGAGATCACGGTGCTCGGGACGAAGAAGACCCTGCCGTTCGAGCTCACGGGGGCGCGGGCCGTGGTCGCACGGGTCGCGATCTCTCTCGAGGAGCACGTCGAGACCGTCGAGGTCGGCGCGGCCGACGGCGGGTTCAGGCCGGCGCACGTCAGCTTCGGCACGATCGCCAACCCGGCGGCCCGGCGCGTGATGCTGGCGCGCTCGGGCAGGATCCAGCGCTGCTTCACGCAGTACCTGCAGACCCATCCGGGTGCGAGCGGCAGAATCGTGCTCACGATCACCGTCGATCCGCACGGCTCGACGACCACCCAGGCGAGCGCGGGTGGCGATCTCCAGGAGGCCGGCCGGTGCGTCGAGCAGCAGCTGGCCAACATGCACGTCGAGGGCTCTGCGCCCGGCACCTTGCGCGTTCCGCTGAGCTTCCGCGCGGGCGGCTCGTGACGAGCTTGCCACGGCAGGAGTCGGCCAATGGCAACTCTGGTAGCCGTGCGCCACCGTCGCGGTTGTAGCCTGCGCGCACGCTCCTGATCCCGCGGCTGTGATTTCTCACTGCGATCTCTGTGGGCCTCGCTACGACGCAATCCCGACGAGACGATTCTCCGATTCACCGCTTTGTGATTGCCGGCGAGTCGTGAAAAAAGGAAGGCAGGTCGCGCGACGATCGCGCAGCTGGCAGACGAAGGATCGGGTGCAGCCGTCCATGCTGTTCGAAGACACGGGTGTTGGGGAGATTGTGGTGGTGGGTAAGGTGAAACATCGAGTGCTGGTGGTCGACGACTACCCGGACAGCGCCGAGATCGCATGCACGTTGCTCGGGATCCTCGGACACGACACGCGGCTCGCGACCTGTGGCCGTGAGGCGATCGAGGAGGCGACGCAGTTCGACCCGGATATCGTGATCCTGGACATCGGCCTGCCGGACATCACGGGGTACGACGTCGCTCGCACGCTGCGCGCCCGCGGACGACCGATGCACCTGACCGCTCTCACCGGCTGGGGTCAGGCAGCCGATCGCATGCGCGCGTTTGCCGCGGGGTTTGATCAGTTCGTGCTCAAGCCGACGGATGCGGCGAAGCTGCGCGCGATCGTGCAGATCGCAGAGGACTGCCGAGCCCGGAGGAGATGCCCCTGAGAGCGGGGACCTGGAATCAGCTTCAACGGCTCGCGCAGCACGTCGAGCGGAGGATCCGGCGACGTCACGTCGAGTGTCCCCGAGTCGTAGAACCCAGCGCGTCGTCCCGACCTTGAAGTACAGCCGGTAGATCGGCTCAGGTTCGCGTCCGCGCCGTGCCGCCCGAGCTGCCGGACGTCCCAGGCACCCCCCCGCCCCAGCGGCACCCCCAGGACGCGTGACGCCAGCGCGCTTCCCTTGACGTTCGCCTCGCCACTACTATACGCCGCACCAGTGACGAAGAGCCACGACCCGATCGCGCGCCTCGAGGAGATGGAAACCAAGGCGCAGCTCGCCGGTGGGAAACCCCGGATCGACAAGCAACACGAAGCCGGCAAGCTGACGGCGCGCGAACGCGTGACCGCGCTGCTCGACGAGGGCAGCTTCGTCGAGCTCGACCGGTTCGTCACCCACCGCTGCGCCGACTTCGGGATGCAGGAGCAGAAGATCCTCGGAGATGGCGTGGTGACCGGTCACGGCACCGTGGATGGCCGCACGGTCTGCGTGTTCGCGCAGGACTTCACCGTGTTCGGCGGCTCGCTGTCGGGGGCCTACGCCCAGAAGATCTGCAAGGTCATGGACCTCGCCACCAAGATCGGCTGCCCGGTGATCGGGCTCAACGACTCGGGCGGCGCGCGCATCCAGGAGGGCGTCGAGTCGCTCGCCGGCTATGCCGATATCTTCCTGCGCAACGTGCTGACCAGCGGCGTGGTGCCGCAGCTGTCCGCGATCATGGGGCCGTGCGCCGGCGGGGCGGTGTACTCGCCCGCGATCACCGACTTCATCCTGATGGTCGAGCGCACCTCGTACATGTTCATCACCGGTCCCGAGGTGATCCGGACCGTGACCCACGAGGAGGTGACCAAGGAGCAACTCGGGGGGGCCGCCACCCACGGGAGCCGTTCCGGGGTCTCGCACTTCAACGAGCCGGACGAGCTCGCCTGCATCGCGCGGCTCCGCGAGCTGCTGTCGTTCATGCCGAGCAACAACACCGAGGATCCACCGGTGCGGCCGACCAACGATCCTGCCAACCGTGCCGAGACCTCGCTCGACACCGTGGTCCCGCTCGAGTCGAACAAGCCGTACGACATCAAGAAGATCATCAACACCGTCGTCGATGACAAGCACTTCGTCGAGGTCCACAAGGACTACGCGAAGAACATCGTGTGCGGGTTCGCCCGGTTCGATGGCAAGCCGGTCGGCATCGTCGCGAATCAGCCGGCACACCTCGCGGGCTGTCTCGACATCGACGCCTCGATCAAGGCCGCGCGGTTCGTGCGGTTCTGCGACTGCTTCAACATCCCGATCGTCACGTTCGTCGATGTTCCTGGTTTTCTCCCCGGCACGACCCAGGAGTACGGCGGCATCATCAAGCACGGCGCGAAGCTGCTCTACGCGTTCGCCGAGGCCACCGTCCCCAAGATCACCGTGATCACCCGCAAGGCCTACGGCGGCGCGTACGACGTCATGGCGAGCAAGCACATCCGCGCCGACGTCAACGTGTCCTATCCAGGAGCCGAGATCGCGGTCATGGGCCCCGATGGCGCGGTCAACATCATCTTCAAGAGCGAGCTCGACAAGATCACGGACGAGACGGCGAAGGCGGAGGCCCGCTTGCGGTTCACCGACGAGTATCGCGAGCGGTTCGCGAACCCGTACAAGGCGGCCTCGCTAGGCTACATCGACGAGATCATCCGCCCACGCGACACGCGGTGGACGATCATCCGCTCGCTGCGAACGCTCGCCAACAAGCGCCAGAGCAACCTACCTCGCAAGCACGGGAACATCCCGCTGTGATCGCATGGCTGGTAGCGCGATGACGCGCATGCGGAGGCAGCGGATCGGGCTCGCGCTCATCGCGTCGGCGCTGTGCGTGACGACACCCGCCTGGTCGGAGGACGGGCCGAGTGTCGCGCAGCGCCAGTCGATCTATGTGAAGGCGTCGGTCGTGCGGGTGCTCGGGTTCTGGGAGATCACCTACAAGATCGCCGGCAAGGACTTCAAGGAGTACGTCGGCGGGATGGGCTCGGGGTTCTTCATCACCGGCGATGGCTTCGTCGTGACGAACGCGCACGTCGTCGAGGACATCAAGAACGGCGAGGACAAGGCCAAGGAGAAGGCGTTCGCGTCGGTCGTCCGCCAGATCGATCGCCAGTTCGGCTCCGAGATCTCGCGCATGGACTCCGGCCAGGTCAGCCAGCTGCTGCAGCAGATCAAGCAGAGCGTGCGGGTCGTCCAGAACAACGACATCGTGATGTCGGACGGCACGAAGCTCAAGTACGAGGTCAAGGCGTACGGCCGCCCCGGCGAGGGCTCGGATGTCGCCGTGATCAAGGTCGACATCAAGGACGCACCGAACCTCACGATCGCCGACTCCGACAAGGTTCAGATCCAGGACAAGGTGCTCGCGATCGGGTACCCGGGCGCCGCGGATATGCAGGGCCTGCTCGACGACAAGTCGCAACTCGAGGCGACGATCAACGACGGCGCGGTGTCGGCGATCAAGCGGACGCCGAGCGGCGAGTCGATCATCCAGACCAGTGTGTCGATCACCCACGGCAACTCCGGCGGCCCTGCGATCAACGAGCAGGGTGAGGTGATCGGCCTCGCCACGTTCGGCAGCCGTGGAGAAGTCCAGGGGTTCAACTTCCTCGTCGCCTCGTCGACGGTGAAGAAGTTCGTCAAGGAGGTGAAGGCCGACACCGCCCCGAGCGCGACCATCACGCTGTGGCGCAAGGGACTCGACGAGATGTGGGCCGGCGATCTCGATCAATCGATCGTCGACCTCGAAGAGGTCGCGACGCTGTTCCCGGCGCACTCCGAGGCACCCCGCATGCTCAAGCAAGCACGCGCGCTCAAGAAGGAGGGCAAGGGCAAGCCCAAGGAAGCGGTGGGCGGCGAGGGCGGCAGCGGCGCTGGCATCGCGATCGCGATCGTCCTCGTGCTCGGCCTGGTCGGCGGCGTGATCTTCGTCGTGAAGAAGAAGCCGAAGCCCACCGGCATGCCGCTCCACGGCGGGCAGCCGCCACCCCCGAACCTGCCCCACCCGATGCAACACGGCCTGCCGCAGCACGGCCTGCCGCAGCAGGGCGCGCCCCCCGGGCAGCCGTATGCCGGGTCGCCGCCGTATGCCGGGCAACCGCCGTATGGCGCGCAGCCGCCGTATGGCGCGCAGCCGCCGTATGGCGCGCAGCCGCCGTATGGCGCACCGCCGCCGATGATCGCCGGGCGCGTCGGCCCCGCCCCGATCGCCAAGACCGTGGCGATCAGCGGCGCGGCTGCGAGCCAGCCGATCGCCGCCACCGCGTTCGGCTCGATGACGATGGGGAGCCTGACCTGCACGCGTGGCCTGCTCCATGGCCAGCGGTTCAGCCTGACCCACCAGGGGCTGCTGATCGGGCGCCAGCCCGGGCTCGCGCAGATCGTCATCAACGATTCGCGCGCCTCGGGCAAGCACGTCTGGATCGGCTACGAGAACGGCGTGCTCGTCGCGATCGATCAGGGCACGACGAACGGCACCTTCGTGAACGATGTCCGCAACGGCCGGATCAGCAAGACGACCCTCAAGGAGGGGGACGTCGTGATCGTCTCCGAGCCCGACTGCCTCAGCCTGACGCTGAAGCTCACCTGATGACGTGGCGTGCGCACAGCCTCGCGCTGGTGCTCCTCGCGGCCTGTCACCGCGAGAAGCCGCCCCGACCCCTGCCCCCGCTCGCGCACGCAGCCTATGCGCACTATCTCGAGGGCAAGCTCGCGGGCTATCGCGACGACTGGTCGGGCGCGGCCGAGGCCCTGGCCGATGCGACGGCCGCGGCGCCCGATCAGCCGGTCGTGGCGGTCGAGCTGGCGCGCGCGCAGCACAAGGCGAAGCGCGACGACGTTGCGCGCGCGACGCTGGCGGTGGCACGCACGCGGTGGCCGAACCACGCGCAGGTCTGGATCGCGTCGGGTGACCTGCTCGCCGCGACCGCGCCCACGGAGGCGATCGGCGCGTATCGCCGCGCGATCGAGCTCGAACCGCTCGAGGAGCGCGCGTACCTCGGGCTCGCGAAGCTCGAGCAGCCTGCCCAGGCACTCGCGACGTTGCGCCAGCTCGTCGCGCGCCTCCCGACCTCGATCGAAGGCCGTTACCGGCTCGGCCTGCGGCTCGCCGCGACCGGCGATCTGACCGCGACCGTCCGCGAGCTCCACAAGGTGCTCGAGCTCGATCCCGACCACATCGACGCGCGGCTCGATCTCGCGCGCTCGCTGCGCAAGCAGGGCAAGCTCGGGGAGGCGATCGGCCAGACGCGCAGCGCGTTCGATCGCAGCGGCCAGGCGCTCGATCTCGCCGAGGAGCTGTTCTACCTGCTGCTCGAGGCCGACGATGGCACCGCCGCGATCGACCTGCTGACGCTGCTCGATGACGATCGCAGCGACACCGACGCGCTGGCCACGGTCGCGCGGCTCGATCGCAGCCTCGGCCGGCTCGACGAAGCCCGCGCGATCGCCTCGCGGATCTCCAAGCTCGACGCCGATCTGGGGGCGATCGTGCTCGCCGAGCTCGAAGTCGCTGCGGGTGAGCCGGCGGCGGGAGCCAACCGGGCGCTCGCGATCCCCGCGACGTCGGAGCACTTCCTGACCGCTCGCCGGATCGCGGCGACCGCCTGGATCGCCGCCGGCGAGCCGCAGCGCGCGCTCGAGGCGGTCGCGCAGGCGCGAGCCAAGAAGGCGGACGATATCGAGCTCGAGACCGCCGCCGCGTTCGCGCTCGCCGATCTCGGCAAGTTGCCCGAGGCCCGCGCCTTGCTCGCGCCGCTGGGTGGCGGGGCGGCGGCCACGTTCGCGCGGGCGCGGCTCGCGGACCACACCGGCGACGTCGCGACCGCGCTCGCCACGGTCCGGCCCCTCGCCGACGCCAAGCCCGACCTCGTGCCGGCCCAGAACCTGGCCGGCTACTTGCTCGCCGATGCCGGCCACCAGCTCGAGCCCGCGGAGCGCTACCTGCGGCGCGCCCGCGACCTGGCGCCCGGGGATCCCGCGGTGCTCGATAGCTGGGGCTGGCTGCTGTATCGCCAGGGCCACCACCGCGAGGCGGTCCGCGTGCTGGACCGCGCGGCCCGCTACGCACCCCGCGAGCCCGAGATCCTCGTCCACCTCGCGACGGCGTGGATCGCCGATGGCGCCCCCCGCACCGGGCTTGCGGTCCTCGATCGCGCCAGGGCCTTGCACCCTCCGGCGGCGGTCGCCCGCCGGATCGACGCGCTGCGCCGGACCGTGCCCGACACCTCGACCCCGACTCCCCTCCGCCCGACTCGATGATACGATGGCGACATGAAGCGCTGGTTCCTGCTCGCTGCGACGGCTCTGGGCATGGCCACGGGTTGCGATCACGGCCCGTCCCAGGATGCGTGCACGCAGCTGCTCGATCACCTCGTCGATCTCGAGTTCAAGAAGGCGGGCACCACCGCCACCGACGAGTCGCAGAAGGCCGATCTCGCGAAGCAGAAGGCCGGCGTCATCGAGTCGAAGTCGCCTGAGTTCATGGCCGCGTGCACCGACAGGACCGCCAAAGAACGCGTCGAGTGCGCGCTCGCGGCCAGCGATCTCGAGGCCGTCGCCAAGTGTGACGAGACCAACTAGGGGTCAGGCTCCACTTGGAGCGCTTACACGCGGCCTGATTCCAGCACGGCTGCGGCCGCGAGCTCGCCGACGGCGGGCGACGCGGTGGCACCGTGACCTCCGAGGCCGACGGCCCACACGAGCCAGGGCCGGTGGGGATCGCGGCCGATCCGCATCCGCCGATCCGGCGTGAACGCGCGCTGGCAGGCCCAGCGCCGCACGATCGGCGTCTCGCCCCAGGCGGGGGCGGCTGGCGACAGTCGCGCACGCAGCCGCGCGTCGGCGTCGGGTGCCGGGCTCTGATCGAGCGGCGAGGTCGACTCGACATCGCACGCAGAGGCCAGCGTCGCGGCGCCGTCGCTGCGCACGTAGAGCTCCTGCCGACCGAGGTGCCAGAAGTACGGCGCGGCGGGGGTGGGCGCAGCCTCGACCACGAACAGGTGACGCTTGAACGACTCGACGGCCGACGCGCCGGTGAGCTGGCCCGCCCACGCGCCGGTGGCATCGACCACGACCTTGGCGTGGACCGCACCCCGCGTGGTGTCGAGCCGGACGCCACCGCCGACCTCGGAGATCGAGGTGACGCCGACGTCGCACGCGAGCTGGAGGCCGCTGGCGTAGCTGTCGAGCACGGCGCGCACGTCGATGATCCCGTCGCTCGGGACCAGGAGCGCGACGACGATCGGCACGCCGGTCATCGCCGGCCACCTCGCGAGCACGGCCGCGCGATCGATCCGCTCGTACGCGATCCCGAGGCGCCGCGCCCGGGCTTCATAGATCCCCGCGCGCTCCTCGTCATCGAAGCTGAGGATGCCTCCGGTGGGGCTCCAGGCCGTGGCGAACCGCTCGCGGAGCACCGCGGCGCCCCGGATCACGAGCGCCGACGTGACATCGTCCTCCACGAGCTGCCGGCCGAGCCCGGCGCCCCGCCCACTCGCGTGGCGGCCCAGCGCGGGCTCGCGCTCGAGCACCAGGGCCCGCACGCCACGCTCCGCGAGCGCCCAGGCGGTGGCGCATCCAGCGAACCCGCCGCCGATGATCACGACGTCGGCCTGCGGTGGCAGCGTGGCGGCAAGGCTCACGGGCGCCTTGTAGCACGCGGACCCGTTGACCACGGCGCTGCGGGCTGGGCAGACTCGATTCCATGCCTCGGCTGATCCGGATCGATACCGACACTGACATCGGAACCATCACGGACGTGCAGCTCGGCTTTCTGGTCGAGCAGCTGGAAGAGGAGCACGAAGAGGATCAGGACTACTACATCGACAAGGAGACGCTCGAGCTGATGTCCGACAACGGCTGTGACCCCGAGCTGCTGGCGCTGCTCGAGAAGGCGCTGGGAGACGACGACCACATGGACATCGCCTGGGAGTGACGGTCGTGCGGGCGAGCATGGCTTCGACGGCGCGCTCGACCTGCGGGCTGGCAGCTGCTCGCTGACGTCGACCTGTCAGCCTCAGCGGCCAGCGGCGGAGCCGGTGGCTACTCGGGTTGCGGCGCAGGGGGTCGTGATCTCGGTCGATTAGCCCACAATCGGACGGCACCAAGCTTGCTGAGGGCGGGGGCATCCAACGGAGCCCCGCACCATGAAGCGCCTCGCATCGATCTTTGCCGCCGCCGCGTTCGCCCTCCCGGCCCTCCCGGCCTGCACCGACACCGACCCGTACGAGGGCGAGACGGTCAAGTCCGATGACGGCAAGACCGATTCGAGCGCCCTCGCGGTGTTCGTCGATGTCGAGCTCTCCGGCACGCTGCTCACCGACTTCTCGTTCAACGACACCTCGACCATCCAGGACCACCTGCTGTTCACCGTGGGCCAGCTCAACGGCATGACCGCGGTCGGTCGCGTCGACAAGGCCGTGATCACGAACATCCAGAAGACCACGGTGGGCGGCAAGACGCAGATCACGTACGACGCGAAGCTCCCGGTCGCCTGGGGCAAGCGGAACTCGGTCCCGACCACGGTCACGCTGCAGATGCCGCTCGACATCTCGAGTGCCGGCCAGTCGGCGTTCGCCGAGAAGTACAAGCACGACTGCGTCGACTTCGGCGCACACGATGTCGATGCCGGCTCGATGTTCTACTACTTCCGCCCGAACGCGAGCGGCTGCAGCCTCGCGGCCGAGGACATCACGACCGTGGTAGGCAACGTGTCGCCCAGCCCGATCCAGACCACCGGCAAGTTCCCCGAGTACGACAAGGTCTGGGAGGACGGCAAGCTCGAGGTCGTCGCGATCTTCGGCAAGTACGAGGACGGTGCCACCACCGGCTCGGATGCCGGCATCGCCGCCTACAACGAGTTCGCGGGCCTGATGAAGCAGGAGCTCGGCGCGCGCAACCTCACCACGATCCCCGCGGCGATCCCGGCGAACCCGGGCGTCGACGCGCCGAACCTCGAGTACAGCGCGACGCTCCCCGACGGCAAGACGATCCACGTCGTCGCGATGCTCACCGACAACGTCAACGCGGGCCTGCAGACTCCCGAGTTCCGCGCCAAGTACGAGGCGCTGTCGACCCGGGCAGACTTCATCGTCTACAACGGCCACGCTGGCCTCGGCTCGAACATCCGCGCACTCGCGAGCGCCGGCAAGTGGACGGCCGGTCAGTACGTCGTGGTCTTCATGAACGGCTGCGACACCTTCGCGTACGTCGATGGCTCGCTCAACCAGGCGCACAAGGCCGTCAACCCCGACGACACCACCGGCTTCAAGTACATCGACATCGTCAACAACGCGATGCCGGCGTTCTTCGCCAACATGGCCGACTCGACGATGTCGATGTTCCGCGGCCTGATCGCGTTCCAGGAGCCGCAGACGTACGAGCAGATCTTCCGCACGGTCTCCAGCTCGCAGGTCGTCCTCGTCACCGGCGAGCAGGACAACGCGTTCACCCCGGGCGGCGGCGGCACGCCGACCGCGTGGGACGGCCTCACCGATCACGGCACGCTGAAGAAGAACGAGTCCAAGAGCTACTCGACCCCGACCCTCGCGGCCGGCACCTACGAGTTCGCCATCACCGGCAACAACGACGCCGACCTCTACGTCCGCATCGGCAGCGCGCCGACCCTGACGAGCTTCGACTGCCGCCCGTTCAAGACCGGCTCGAACGAGAGCTGCTCGGTCACGCTCGCCCAGCCCTCGACCCTCAACGTGATGGTGCGCGGCTACTCGAGCAAGACCGCGGGCTCGACGTTCGACCTCGTCGGCAAGAAGCTTTGATCGTCATCTAGCCTAGTTAGATAGTTGCTCGCTCACGCGCGGCCCGTCACCCCGGGCCGCGCGTCTTCGTTTCGGCGTGGCGTGGCGAGCGGGAACCACGTACGACTGGGTGATGAAGCGCCTCGTGCTCGCCGCGCTCCTGGTGAGCTCGCCTGCCCTCGCCGTCAAGCTCACCGTCCGCCCCCCGCCGAGCAACCAGCCGGCGATCGCCGCCGACGGCAACGCCCGGCTGGTGTCGGCGATCCGGGGCCACGATCCCAAGGCGATCGCGGCGCTGCTCGAGCGACCGCTGGCGCACGGCGCGCTGTGGTTCCCCGACGCCGCGTGTACCAGGCGGTTCGGCCAGCCCGCGACGTTGACGACCGAGGCCGACGTCCAGGCGTTCGCGCGCTGCCTGGCGACCCTCCAGCTCGACACCACGACGCGCCAGTCGACCCACCCGCTCGATGTGGTGCTCACGTACAAGCCTGGCGTCGAGGTCGAGCTCCGCTTCACGCTGGCTGGCAAGGTCGCCTCGTTCGGCGGTGACTGGGCGCTCGCGTCGGCCACGCCGATGCTCACCGCGCAGGCTTTCGAGGCGCTGCGCAAGACCGGCACGACGAACCTCGATGCCGCGATCGGCTCGAAGCTCGACTACGTCGTGACCGACGGCTCGCCCGCGACCTGGTTGCGCGTCTGCCTCGATGCCAAGGGCAACGTGACGAGCGCCCATGCAGCGGAACCCGCGCCGGTGGGAGAGATCTTCGAAGCCGCCGTTGCCGACTGGTCGTTTCGGCCGTTCATCCATCGTGGCACCGCGATCGGGATCTGCTCGAGCTCGCTGCTCAGCTATCCCGCCGCGTCGGCGCCCAGCGTCGAGGTCCTTCCACCGCTCGCGCCACCGCCGGGCGGGGCGGCGAAGGTCGAGATCAAGGACAAGGTCCGCGAGTACGAGTTCGAGGATGACGAGATCGGAGGCCCACCTCCGACCGCTCCCCCGAACGTCCCAGCCACCGTCCTCGAGGCCTTGCGGATCACTGGCAACAAGATCATCGCGCCCGATCCGGTGACCCTGCAGGCGATCACGAGCGCCAAGCGCCGCGTCGTCGGCTCGTTCAAGCTGTGCATCGGAACCACCGGCCGGGTGACCAGCACCCAGCTGCTCAAGACCACCGGCTTCACCGCATATGATCGCAAGCTCGAGCGCGAGATGCGAACCTGGAGCTACCGCCCGTACCTCGTGAACCGCGTGGCCTCGCCGGTCTGCACCGCCATGACGTTCGTCTACGCGCCGTAGTACTGCGATCGCGCCTCCGAGTTTCCCGCACGGACTCCAAGTGTGCCTACGAGGCACGTCGGACCCGACGCGGCGGGTCAGAGCGTCGCGCCACCGGCGGCGGCAACCCGCGGAGCCTCGTGGAGGTACTGCGCGTGGCGTGCGGCGAACGCCATGGCCAGTGAGCGATAGAGCGCCCGGGGAAGCTGGCTTCGCAGCACGGGGACCAGGCCCGCCTCCTGCTGCTCGGCATGATGCTGAACGAGCTCTCGGAGCTGGAGCGCACGGATCTTCCAGAGCCGGTTCGTCGTCCTGGTTCGCACGAGCTGGGCCAGGGCGTCGAGCTGGAGCGTGCGGTGACCTCGACAGTCGTCGAGCAAGCGCTGGGCCTCGGGGCGCAGCGTCACCCGCGCGAACGCCGGATAGAGCACCTCGTGCTCCGCCGCCGCGAGCGAGCGCAGCCGCGATCCGACCTCGTCGAGCGGCAGTCGGCTGTCACCGACGCCGAGCTGGGTGATGGACTCGAGCAACTGGCTTTGCTCGCGCCGCAGCAGCTCCAGGAGAACATCGTGCTCGCGGTACGTCGCCATACCGTCGGTGGTCTGCAGGCCGCGTGCCCGACACCGGCAACAAGATCGCGCTCTTCCGCGCGGTGCGCTCGATCGCGCGGTGCGCGGCAGCGTGTCAGACGCGCACGCTGGCGGCTGCGAAGCCTGGCTCAGAAGCCGGGCTTGACCAAGGTCGTCGCGGTCTCCTGGGCGACGACGGTCACCGCGTGTGCGCGGAGGTCCATCCCCATGTACGTGGCGCCCACGACGGTCTCACCCGGCGG
>JAGSPR010000754.1 GCA_018262455.1 Deltaproteobacteria bacterium
CGCGGCTCGTGCCCCGCACGCGCGACGCGGAGTGAAGCGTCATATCTGCTGATAGACCACGGTCGTGCCGTGGTAGTAGGGCTGATAGCGGACCGCGCCGCACTGGTAGGTGGCCACCCCGTTCACGACCACCCGGGCGCAGCCGGCGGGGAGCGTCGTGACGACCGCGGTGGTCGCGACGACCGGCGTGGCGTACGCCTGGGTCGCGGCGCCGGCGTAGACCGTGCGTCGGGTGGTGCGTCGAGCGACGCCGGCGTAGCTCACCGGCGTCATCGGCCGGCCGATCACGGCGTGGGCGTCGCCGCCGCCGAGCATCAGCGGGCCGGTGCCGGTGACCTCTCCGAGGGCAGTGAGGGCTGCGCCGATCGCGAGCAGCATCCCGAGCGTATTTCGATGTCGAGTCGTGGTCCGCATGGCTCACCTCCTTGCCTGCTGCTTCTTCTTCGAGATCTCGTCCGACACCGTCACGAAGTCGATCTTCACGGCGTCGCGGGGCGGCTTGAACGCGAAGGTCTCGGCCGGAAACTTGGCCTCCTTCCAGTTCGTGGTCTCGACGGAGTACTGCGGTGATCCGGGCTCCTTCTTGCTGGTGATCACGAACCGGCACGGCAGCGCGCGCGCGCCGTCCTCGACCCAGATCTGCCAGTCGGTCTCGTTCCCGCGATACGCGAGGTGGTGACACATCCGGTTGCCGATCGGCTCGATCCCCATGTAGCGGCCGGAGACGACGTCCTCCATCAGGATGCTGTAGGCATTGCTGTACAGGAGGTCGGCGCCGGGCGCGTCGATCGAGAGGTTCTGGCGCGCGAAGTCGAACATGGCGTCGATGTTGTCGGGTGCCTTCGCGGTCGCATACAGGTTCTCGCGCTTGCCGTACACCGTGACGTTCGCGCCGTCGTAGGAGACCCTCGCGCCGCCCATCGGTCCCATCCGATCGGTGGCCAGCTTGTTCGGACGCTGCAGCGAGATCGTCGAGTCGGCGATGCCCTGGATCTTCTCGCCCTCCTTGGTCACGACCTCCAAGACCTGGTGAGTATCGACCGTGAAGCTCTTCATGGCCGCCAGGTCCGTGGACATCTTGCGCAGCAGCGCATCGGCCTTCGGATCGATCGCGGTCTTCTCCGCAGGCTTTGCGTGCGCCTGGTGCGGGGGTGCGCTCGTTGCCAGCACAGCTCCGACGAGGAGCAAGGGATGGATCAGTCTCATGGGTTGCCTCCTGCGCCCACCTCCCCGTGCAGCCAAGGTGCCAGCCGGTGATGCAACATCCACACGCGTCAAATTCCTCGATGTACGTAGTCCTGACGATGCCCACGGTCGCGCATCGAGCAGCGCCGCGCGTGCTCGATGGGTGTCACGCCGATGGAATCGTGACGGACGGATCGAAGCGACCTCGCGAAGTGGGGACACGTCACCGCTCCCGAGCAGAGCTGAGCGCGGTGTTGGATCGGACCAGCAGTCGGGACCTCGCGTTCGTCCATGTTCGACACGCGGCTGCTAGGTCGTGCTGCGTAGATTCCAGTGAGCGGGGGAGAGAATGGCGGCGTTCTCGCTAATCCGCCGCCAGGAAACGCGCCTCGAACGTCCTCGCCGAAACAAGAACACGAACGACGGCGAGATCGGCATCGCGATCCAGATCGGATCCGACGCGTTCTTCGAGCAGGTCCTCGCGCAGGATCGTGGCCCGCAGCGCCGACTCGTCGTCGCCGACGTCGATGGTGACGGCCGCGACCGGTGAACCCGGCAAGTGCGGCACTGACCGCGAGCTGCCAGGTACCGTCGAGAATCGACCACGAGAAGGTCCACGGTTCGACACGCGAGCGCGCAACCGTGCGTCGTTTGGTGTGGTGCGCGGCGTGCACCTGTGCCACCGCATGAAGACTCGTGCCGGCGTGTTCCTGCTCGCAACCATGGTCGCCGGCGCCGGCTGCACGATGTCCGCCTCGTCGCGGCGAGCGACGATGATGGCGGGCGGCGCGCTCGCGCTCGGCGGGATCGTCGTCATCCGCTCCGGCGCCGTCGACTCCAACGCGAACGGCGTCAACGAGACCTGGCTGAACGACGATCTGGGCGCTTACCAGATGGGGTCGGTACTGCTGCTGGCCGGGATGGCGGCTTTCCTCGGTGCGCTGGCGAGCCGCGCGCCGGATGAAACGGACGTGCCGGCGGTGGCTCCGCCGCCTGCACCGACGACGACCACGCTCGCGCCACCCTCCACACCGACGACCACGCTCGAGCCGGCCACACCGCCCGAACCGGCCGAAACCGAAGCGCCCGAGCCGACGCGCGGCGTGATCGTCGAGCGCGTCCCCGCGGTGCCGCTCCCCGAGATGCGGACGTCGGTGGCCGCGGAGCGCCTGGCCCGGCAAGTCCGATCCGCGTCGACGCACGGTCACTGCGAGGTCGCGTGGATCATGTGGGCGGACCTCGAGAAGCTCGATCCGAGCTACGCGCGCGCGGTGCGCGATGGCCCGGTGATGGCCCGCTGCGTGGAGTGACCGTGTGACGGCGCGTTAGTAGCGCGGGACGACGCGCTGGGCGGCCAC
>JAGSPR010000360.1 GCA_018262455.1 Deltaproteobacteria bacterium
CCTCTACTCGCCGCCGCTCGTGCTCGCGATGCTCGCGCTGCCGAAGGCGGTCCGCGCGGCCCCGCGCCTCGGCTTCGCGATGGTCGCGATGGTGGTCCCGGTGTTCGTCGTCTACTGCACGTATCGATCGTGGAGCGGCGATTACGCGTGGGGGCCGCGGTTCTTCGTGTGGGCCGTGCCGGTGCTGCTCGTCCCGCTCGCGTGGTGGATCGACGCGGCCGCTTCGCGCTGGCGCAAGGCGGTGCTCGTCGGGGTCGTCGCGCTCGGGGTCGTCGTCCAGTTGCTCGGTAGCGCGCTGTACTGGGATCACTTCATCCGCGTCGCGATCGACGCCAAGAACCAGTGGCTCGGCCAGCCCAACCGCAAGGGCTCGTACATCGCCGAGAAGGGCCGCGGTCACTGCGACTCCTGCTTCGAGGACACCTACGAGCTGCTGTGGACGCCCGCGTTCCAGCCGATCCGTGGCCACTGGTGGCTCGTCAAGTCGATCGCGCGCGACGATACCTGGCAGAGCGCGCAGGCCGATGCGCCGTGGCGCCACTACACGACCCTCGAGCTCAACCTCGCGAACAGCTACCCCCGCGCCCGGATCGACTGGTGGGGCCTGCTCTGGATCAAGGACGCGCCGCACACCTGGCTCGCCGGCCTCGTGATCATGCTCGTGCTCACCGGGCTCCTCGCAGCGGGCATCTGGATGTGGCTCCGGATCCATCGCAGCCCTCCGCCTTCTGGGTGACAGCGCACGGGTTTCGTGCGATGCAACCTGCGTGGTGACAGCCGTACGTGACAGCGACGACGCCCCCGCGACCGTTCCGCCCGACGACGTGCAGACGCCGAGTGAGGAAGAGATCCATCGCTGGGTCCTCGCATACCTCCGGCACGCGCCGCTGTCGCTCACGTTGCGCGAGATCAACCGGTTGATCGCGATCGAGGCGGTGTCCGGAGGCAAGGGGCCGATCCTCGATGTCGGCTGCGGCGACGGCTTCTGGTGGACCCTGCGCCGAGACGAGGGCCGCGAGATCTACGGCATCGACATCTCGGCGACCGAGATCGCGCAGGCCAAGACGCGGATCAACGCCGCGCTCACCGACGTGTCGAGCGAGCGGCCGTTTCCAGGCACCCAGTTCGACGAGATCATCGGCAACTGCTCGCTCGAACATGTGCCCGACATCGACGGCGCGCTCGGGAACCTGCGCAAGGCCGCCGCCCCCGGCGCGCGGCTCCTGATGTTCGTCCCCACGCCGCGCTGGGCGTACCAGGGCCAGGTGCAGTCGTGGCTGCTGAAGCATGCCCCGCGCGTCGCGATGACCGTCGCGGGCGCGCTCAACGGCTTCTTCCAGCACTGGCACCTCTACGACGCGAAGGTGTGGACGCGCCTGCTCGCGCAGAACGGCTGGAAGGTCCGCGCGACGTACGGCCTCGGCTCCGCGCGCTCGGAGTTCTTGTTCCGGCTGTTCATGCCGCCGGCGTTCGGCGAGTTCGTGGCGAAGAAGATCACCGGGTTCTATCCATCGAAGCTGGCGCGTTACCTGCCCGACCGCCTGCTCGCGCCGGCCGCGCGGCTCGTCAAGTGGGCGGTCAACGATCCGCTCGTCGCGGTCGACTCGCCGACCGCGTACGAATACCTCATCGTCGCCGAGGCTGCCGAGCTTCCCGAGCGATGACGATGACGACAGACTCCACCGACTACTTCGCCAACCACGTCCGGGCGCGCCAGTTCCCGTGGACGCTGTATCACCACCCGCTCGAGCGCGATCTCGCGAGGTTCTTGCGCGAGGTGGCATCGGAGCATCCCACGGGCGAGGTGCTCGTCGTCGGCTGCGGCCTGCTCCACGAGATCGACGCCGCACCGAGCGGCCTGACGTTCCACGTCGTCGACATCGATGACCGCGCGGTCGAGGCCGTGCTCGGCAAGCGGGACCCGCGAATCACCGGCGGCACCGTGGTCGCGCCCGAGGATCCGATCGTGCTGGGCCGCCGGTTCGCAGGCATCTACGCGAAGGAGGTCGTCGAGCACGTGCTCGCGTGGCCCGCGTGGCTGGTCGGCCTGCGTCGCGCGCTCGTGCCGGGGGGACGGTTGTGGCTGTCGACCCCGAACTATGGCGAGCCCTGGCTGCCGGCTCTCGAGTCCACCGTGCTCGAGTTGATCGCTCGCCGCAGCGGCTTCTCGCGTCGCCACATTCATCCGACCCGATTCTCGCGTGGTTCGCTCGCACGGGGCCTGCGCGCCGCCGGGTTCGAAGACGTCGAGACCCGCGCGACCGCGACCCGCCTCGCGCTCACCGCATGGGCGCGCGCTCCTCGCTGAGGACGTCGACGCTCGTTACTGGATGACCGGCACGCCCTGCGTGCAGGTCGTGCCGGGGTCGGTGAAGTTCGGGCTGAGGACCGCGGTCGGATCGATCGTGGCGGTCCCGCTTCGCGTGCCGAGCCGGATCCAGCCGATCCCGCCGCCACCGCCGCCACCCTTGTCGTTCTGGCCGTCGCCGGCGGCCGCCGAGCCGGCGGCGCCCTTGCCACCATTCGTTCCGCCGTTCCCGTGATCGGCCGGCGTGCGGTCGAGCGAGCCCGGAGCCGCGTTGCCCTGGCTGGTGTCGCCGTTACCGCCGCCGCCGCCATTGACGGCGAGCGCCCCGATGATCGTGATCTCGTGGGCCTCGAGCAGGATGGTGCCGCCCGCGCCGCCGCCGCCACCCGCGTCGTTCCCGGAGTCGCCGTTCGCGCCACCACACCCGCCGGCATTGATGCCGCCGCTCTGGATCCTGAGGGTCCCGTTCGCCGCCAGCTGGACCGCGCCGCCGCCGCCGCCGCCTTCGCCACGCGCGCCACCTCCACCGCCACCACCGCCACCGCCACCGCCGCCGCTGAGCACCGTGATCGTGGCATCGCCGAACACCGCGCCACCCGGCGATCCGTTGCTGTTCTGCTCGCCACCCTGGCCACCGATGCTGCCGTCACCGCCGCCGCCACCGCCGGTGTTGTCCGACTGCACGCCGGCACCGGCGCCACTGCCGGTCGCGCTCGTCCTCGCAGCTCCGCCGGGGAAGCCACCCGGACCCGCGGTGGATCCGATGCATGATCCACGTGCGTCGATCACACCTTCGACGACGATGTCCTGCTCGGCGACGAACGCGATCGGGTGATCGCCTGCGAGCACCACGGCCCCGGTGACGTGCAGGCTCTTGATCCGGAACACCGCGACGTTGTTCTTGAGCTGGAAGTCGATGCCGGAGATCGTGCCGGTGCCGGCGGCGCGCAGGCCAGTGATCTCGCCGGTGTTGCCGTTGACCGTCCCCACCAGCACGAGATCCGCGAGCCCGGCCGGATCGAGGTCGCTGGGGCTCACGCCACCGCCGGCGGGCGCGAGCTTCCCGCAGTGGGCGGGCCCGGTGGCCACGCAGCCCCACGCGCACGTCGTCTCCTCGAGCGCGCTGCCGACCGCCGTGCACGACCGCAGCAGATCCCCGACGCACTCGTGCGAGATCGTGGTGCAGCTGTCGCTGCCGTCGCCGCCGCTATCACCCGGAGCCCCGTTCGGCGCGAACTTGCAGGCCGCGACCGTGGCCGCCGCCACGACGACGATCCGCATCATGAGCCGCGTGGAGATCACTCCCTCCAGCGTAGCCGACTCGCCGCGCGCTTTGGGAGGTGATTCCCCCATGGGGGGGGCCGTCGCTGCGGGGTGACGACGATCCTTGCTTTGCTGCGGACCGTCGTCGATCGGTTCAGCTCGGGCCCCGGTCAGGCTGGCTGCAGGCGCTCTTGATAGATCCGCAGGATGTCGGCGGCGGTCTCTTCGATCGCGCGATTGGTCACATCGATGACCGGCCAGTTCGCGTGCTTGCGAAAGATCTCGCGGGAGTACGCGATCTCGTTCTCGATGTGCGTGCGCTGGCCGTAGCTCGAGTCGTGGGGCATCCCGAGGTGCGACAGCCGCGCCTGGCGGATCCGCATCAGCATGTCGGGCTGGACGATCAGCCCGAACACCTTGCGATCGTCGACCTGCGACAGCTCCTCGGGAGGATCGACCCCGAGCACGAGCGGCACGTTCGCGCACTTGAGGCCGCGCTGGGCCAGGTAGGTCGAGAGCGGCGTCTTCGACGTCCGCGAGATCCCGACGAGCACGAGATCGGCCTTCGGCAGGTTGCGCGGCTCGGCGCCGTCGTCGTTCTTGACCGCAAACTCGACCGCCTCGATGCGGCGGAAGTAGTCGTCGTTGATCGAGTGGAGCAGGCCAGGGACGCCGGCGGGCGCAGAGCTCAGGAACACCGCGAGCTTGCTGATCAGCGCGCCGATCAGGTCGACCGTCTCGATATTGTAGCGCTCGACGATCTGGCTGATCAGCGCGCGCTCCTCCGCGTTCACGACCGTGAACACCACGAGCGCGCGGCTCTCCGCCGCCTTCTCGAGGATCTGCTCGAGCTCGCTCTCGAGGCGCACGCGCGAGAACAGGCGGATCTGCACCGGCTCGCTGAACTGCAGCGTCGCCGCGCGGACCATGTCGGCGGTCTCGCCGGTAGCGTCGCTGATGATCATGACCGTCTTCATCGGGGCGTCTATATCACGGCGACGCGGCTCCCGCGCCGTGCGACTAGGTCGGTTCGATCCCGATCCACAACGGGTACCCAGCTTCCCGGGCACGGTCCCGGACCGCGAGGACCCTCGAACGAGCTTCGGCAATCGCGAACCGGCCGACCACGGCCCGGCCCTCGTGGTGCGTCTTGCTCATCGCGGTCTCGGCCTCGCCCTCTGGCATCCCGAAGACGTCCCGCAGGATCTCGCAGACGAACTCGACGGTGGTGAAGTCGTCGTTGCGGAGCACCACGTGGACGTCAGCGCGCTCGTTGTCGACCACCAGCGACGGGTCGGACGTCTTGTGGACCAGCCGGAACAGCACGCTGGCGCGTTCGACGCCGTTCGCCTGCAACAGCGTGGCGGCCTGCGTGTGCGCGAGGTAGGCCCACAGATCGACACAGCCCCCGCGCCGGCCGGCGTGGCTCGACGCGATCGCCGCGTAGTGCAGGACCTGCTGTCCCTCGTCCCAGAGCTCCGGCGAATCCAGCAGGTTGCTGATCGCCTCGAGCACCCGGTCCTCGAGCGCGCCAACGTCGTGGCCTGCCTCGCGGATCGCCGAGGCGATCGTGTCGTCCTGCACCAGGCCGTACAGGATGTGCAGCGAGGTCACCCCGTGGCCGAGCTGGCGCGCCTCGTGGTTCGCGAGGTGGAGCGCTACCTCGGCGTCCCCGTCGAACGCCGACTGTAGCGCGGCGCGCATGCGGTCGGGACGCGATCGACCACGCCACCACATCGCGCCGAAGCCGGCCGCGGCGATCGCGAGGTAGGCCACCGTCTCCACCTGACAACCATGCCGGCGATCGGCAGGTGTGTCCACCGCGTCGGCTAGACGACGACGGGCAGCCGATGAACGCGGGGCGCGTGATCGACCACCCGGGGACACTCGGGGTCGGGAGCGTCGAGCTCGCCTGTGACATGCGACGACACGACCTTGCAGCCGCCGCGACACAGCGTGTGATACTCGCAGCTCGCGCACGGCTCGCGAGCAGCTCGCCACGTGCGAAACGCACCGAACGCACCTGGCGCGGTCCAGTACGCGGCGAGCTCGTCGACCTTGGGACGCACGCCATCGACCGCGGGCGGCGGCGCGGCGAAGCTGCACGCGGTGAGCTGGCCTCCCGGCTTCGCGCCGACCAGGAAGTCGCCGCCGGTGCAGCCATAGACGGCGAGCTCGGCGAGCAGCGCGCGATCCGGGCGGTGGTGCGCGAGCATCGGCGTGTACGAGCAGTCGACCTTGACGCGGACCTGGTGGCGGCGGGCGGCGGCGAGGATCGTGGGCAGGAACGCGCGGTGCTGGGCGTCGCTACAGCGCAGGTCGAGGTACGCGCGGGCGCCCCGGCCCGACGGCTTGAACCGCAACAGCTCGACTTCGGACAGCCGGCGCTCGGCGGCGTACGCGAAGATCCCGTCGAGCTCGCCGAAGTTGTGGCGGGTCACGACGACGTTGATCCCGATCTCGCGCTTGACCGCGCGCAGCCTGCGGATCGCGGCGTCGGCCTGCGCGAAGCCATCGAAGCCGCGGACCGCGGCGTAGGTCGCGTGCAGGCCGTCGAGCGAGACGTTGATCTGGCCAAATCGGTCGGCGATCCCGACCAGCCGGTCGAGCCCGTCGAGGCCCGACGTCGTGAGGTTGGGAATGATGCCGCGCCGGCGCGCGTGATCGGCGAGCTCTCCGAGCCACGGCAGCACCGCGCTCTCGCCGCCGCCCAGCGCCACGTGGAACACGCCTGCATCGGCGAGCCGATCGATCGCCCGCGCCCACTCGACCAGGCCGTACTCGTGCGGCGCGCCCTCGGGGGAGGCACCGGTGTAACAGCCCTGGCAGCCTGCGGTGCAGCGGTTCGTGAGCTGGAGGTGAGCCTCGAGCGGCGCCGACAGCACGTGATCGCCGAGCGCCGGCTCGGCCCCCTGCCACACCGCCGGCTCATCGCCCACGTCGAGCGACGCGCGCGCGAACGCACGATCGACGAACACCAGCGCGCGCGGCACCGTGAGCTGTACGATCGCTCCGAATCTCTCGAGCCGGGTCCGCCGCGGGCGAAACTCGCGCGCCACCCGGACTCGCTGGGCGATCGTCTGGACCGCGTCCCATCCCCGCGCCGCCAGCCGCACCGCCCGCCGTCCGGGGGAACCAGTGCTCACTCGCTGCCTTCGGTGGGCGCGGCAGTCGTCGGCTCGACCGGCAGCGCCTTGCGCCACCGCAACAACGCCCCGACGATCGGCGTCACCATCGCGAGCGCGGTCGCGCCGACGAGCAGGAACGTCACATCGACCCCGAGGCTCGACGAGTTGGGATTCATCCCCCACTTGATCGCGAGGATCTTGCCTCGAGCTCGGCCGCGCATGCGCGCGAGTCTAGCAGAGGGGTCAGGCTCCACTTGCGCAACTTGCGTCCGCCAAGTCCGCGAAACTCTGTCAGGGATCAGGGCCAAACCGTGCCGTCTCGATCACCTGATCGAGCAAGTTGCCGCGGGTCAGCACGATGTAGGCGAGCGCGCCAACGGCGATCAGGCAGGCGACCACGTGCAGGATCGCTCGGCCGCGCACGACCCGTCCCCGTGCGCGCAGGACGTCGAGCCCGGCCCCCGAGAGCCAGGCCAGCACGAGCCCGCCGATCACGATCGTTGTCACCGCGGGCGCGATCAGGGGATGCGCGGTGAACGCGACCCCGACGAGCACCGCCCCGACCGGCGCGAGGAACAGCACCTCGATTGGAGGTCGCAGCGATGGTCGCCAGCGCCCGCCCCGCAGCGCGGCCTCGACCAGCGATCCGGCGAGCGCGGCGAGCGCGCCCGCGATCGCAAGCCACGCGATCAGGTACCAGCGATCCCGCGTGCGGCCGCGCGCCGCGGCCTCCAGCAGATCGTCGCGCAGGATTCGATCCGCGGGCTCCACCGAGGGGAACCGGGTCGCGAGCATCTCCGCGCGATCCCAGTCATGCCGCTCGAGCGCGCACCCCGCGCCGCTGCGGAGCGCCGCGATCGCCTGCGGCGTGTCGGGCCAGCGAGTCGTCACCGCTGCATAGCGTGCCTGGGCCTCGTCGAGCCGCCCCGTCCGCCGCAGCCACTCGGCGAGCCACAGCGCGGCGTCGGGTGCGCCGGGCCAGGCCGCGTTCGCCAGCTCGTCAGCGCGCCGCACGAGCTCGTCGGGCGCAAGCTCGTTGGCCCCCGCGACGAGCTGCGCGAGTGCCATCGCGTCGCGCGCGTGTTGCCCTCCGCTCCCGAGCTGGGCGCGCAGCACCGAGGCCCGCCGGCGGGCCGCAGACCATACGCGCGCGCCGGGCAGCTCGCGGACGATCCGATCGTAGAGCGCGAGCGCGCGCGCCGGATCGACGAGGGTGTCCTCGCAGGTCCGGGCCGCGGCGAACAGCGCGTCCGCGAGGTCCGTGGTCTGCGCCGGCGCGTGTTCGATCGCGTCGACCGCAGCCTCGACAGCGCGGCGATCGGAAGAGCCCAAGGGCTCGACGAGCACGAGCCCGTCCAGCGGCGCCTCGTCGGCATACGCGATCGACGCGGCCAGCACGAGCGCGAGCGCGACGAGCGCGCTCAGCCGATGCTGACGCCCGGCCGACACGCCTGCACCAGCCTAGTCATGATCTCCGCCGCTGGTCTCGCCGCGGTGGATGCCGAGCGCGCGCAGCTTCTTGTGCAAGTTCGTGCGCTCGATCCCCAGCGCTTGCGCCGTCCGCGAGATGTTCCACTCGTACTCGGCCAGCTTGATCCGGATGAACTCCGATTCCACTTCCTCGCGGAACTCGCGCAGGCTCTTGTTCGCGAACCGGCCGAGATCGATCGCGGTCTGCGGGCCGGTGGAGGCCGCGCGGGTGCCGGCGGCGCGCGGCCCACCGAGGTACGGCGGCAGATCGCGCTCGCGGATCACCTCGTCCGACATGATGACGAGCCGCTCGACGACGTTGCGCAGCTCGCGGACGTTGCCTGGCCACTCGTACTGCTTGAGCCGCTCGAGGACCTGGTCATCGACGGGCTTGTAGCCGAGCCCGTTCTCGTCGCAGCACTCGCGCACGAAGCTCTCGACGAGCAGCGGGATGTCATCGGCACGCTCGCTCAGATCCGGCGATCGGATCGGCACGACGTTGAGCCGGAAGTAGAGGTCCTCGCGAAACTGGCCGTCCTTGACCATCTGCTCGAGATCGCGGTTCGTGGCCGCGACGACGCGGCAGTCGGTGCGCAGGCTCTTCTCGCCGCCGACGCGCGTGAACTCGCCGGTCTGCAACACGCGGAGCACCTTGGCCTGCGCGGACTGCGCCATGTCCCCGATCTCGTCGAGGAAGATCGTGCCGCCGTCGGCGACCTCGAACAGGCCGCGCTTCTTCGCGATCGCGCCGGTGAAGGCGCCGCGCTCGTGGCCGAACAGCTCGCTCTCGATCAGCTCGGGCGGGATCGCGGCGCAGTTGACCTTGACGAACGTGCCAGCCGAGACCGTGCTGTTGCGGTGGATCGCGCGGGCGATCAGCTCCTTGCCGGTGCCGCTCTCGCCGGTGATCAGCACGCGGCTGCGGGTTGGCGCGACCTTGGCGATCTGGCGCCTCAGATCGAGCATCGTCGGGGTCGAGCCGAGTAGCTCCCAGCGCGCGTCGACCGCCCGCCGAAGGTCGTGGACCTCGCGCCACATCCGGCGGCGCTCGAGGGCGTTGCGTGCGGTCACGACCACGCGGTGGCGATCGAGCGGCTTCTCCATGAAGTCGAACGCCCCGAGCCGGGTGGCGGCGACGGCATCCTCGATCGTCGCGTGCCCCGAGATCATCACGACCGGGATCTCCGACGTCCGCGACGACATGCCGTCCTCGTTGCGGGTCTTGAGCGAGCGCAGCAGCTCGAGCCCGTTGTCGTCGCCGAGCTTGACGTCGAGCAAGATCAGATCGACGGCCTCGCGCGCGAGCACGGCATCGGCCTCGGCGATCGAGCCGGCCTCGTGCACGACGTGGCCCTCGCCCTCGAGCACCATCCGCAGCGTGCGGCGAATATTCTTCTCGCCGTCGACGATCAGGATGGGGTCGCCAGGGGGGTTCGAAGACGCGGCTTCGTCGGTCATGACTTGTCCTCCTTCGCCTTCGGATCGGCCGCGGCGGCATGCAGGTCGTCCGCGTCCTCGTCGGGCTTCGCTGACTTGGCGGCGTCGGCGTCGGCGTCGGCGTCTTCCCGATCGTAGCGGTCGCGACGGCGCCGATTCCACCAGAACATGGCGGCGAGCACGACGAGGCCGGCGCCGACGTACACGGGGCGGCGATCGGGCTCGGGCCGGGACGCCGGGATCGACATCGGCGCGAGCGTCGGGCGGGCGCCGTCGTCACTCAAGCGAGGCGGATCGGACTGGGCCACCCCCATCGTGGGCGCAGTGCTTGCGATCGGCAGGCTGGTCGGTGCGCTGGCTGGCTTCCCCGGTGCGAGCGCGACCCGTGACGCCGGCGCCACCCCGGGATCGAGGGTGGCGAGCGCGGCCTGACACGCCGTCACCAGCGCGGGCGCGGCATCGGCGGCGAACACGCATTCGCCGGTGACCGCCACCAGCATCTGGGTATCGGCGGCGATCACGATCCGGCTCGCGTTCGCGATCTCGAGGCTCGGATCACGCCAGTCGAGCGTGGCTTCGAGCTGCTTGCCGTCGACCGTCGTCTGCACGGCCCAGGCGCCGATCTTCGTCGTCGTTTGTCGGAGCGGGGCCTCGTGCAGCTCGTCGAGCTCGGCGCGCGCGCCGGCATCGCGATCCTCGGGCTTGACGTTCGCGATGACCCGCGTGACGTAGAGCGCCGCGCTGCCGGGCGGTGCGCGATAGGCCTCCGCGGTCACGATCGCGTGCGCGCCGCCGAAGTGGGGCAGGGCACCGAGCTTGTTCGCGAGGGAGTCCGCGCCCGGTGGATCGGGGATCCAGCCCCTGGGAGCAGCTACCGGCTCGGCCCGGGCGAGCCGCGCGCTCGCCACCACCATGGTCATTGCACCGGCCATTGCACCGGCCATCGCGCGCGCCACCCAGGTCGTCATGGCAAGCCTCCGAGCAAGCCCGTACAGGACGCCTCGCAGGCGGCCGGCTCGCGCTGGTTGTTGACGCATGCGAGCGCCGTCAGCCGGCCATCCTCGAGCCGCGCCCGTAGCCGGCCGCGGTACGGCGCTCGCTCGAGACCGAGCGACAGCACCCCGTCCTCGGCGGGCTTGACCACGTCGCGAACCTCGATCTTCTCCGCAGCGAGGCTCTCGAGCACCTGCTCGGCGAGGGCCTCGGGCGAGCCGCCGGTGCCATGCAGCGCGATCCACACGCCGTAGCAGCCCATCGCGGGCTCGCCCCACGACTCGATCCCTTCGATGGTGACGCCGGGCGCGGGCACGACCAGCTGGATCGCGGCGGCGATCGCGGGAAGCGGCTTCCATCCCTTCGGGGGCGTCATGCCCGACGTGGTGGTCGACGCGGGGGCCGAATGGACGGCATCGCCGTGCGAGGGCGGGGCCGCCGACTGCGCGTCCGCCTGACCGCACGCGGTCGCGCTCGCCAAGCTGCCTGCGATCAGGGCGATCCGCACGCTCAACCGTGGGTCAGCCATACTCGTTGGCCGTCCTCGATCCCGAGGCGCTTGCGCGCGTCCTCGGTGATGCCGATCGCATTCTCCATCGGGATCACGCGCGTGCTGACCGCCCGGAATTGCGGCCGTTGCGCCGGGAGCTCGACGGCGAGCACCGCCCACGGCCGCTCGCCATCGGCGTCGCCGACCGTGCGAACCGGGAGCTCCTGGGCGTGCCGGACGATCGTGATGTCATCGGTGCGGGCGGAGAAGTGGGGGCCTCCGTCGAACGGATCGATCTGCCCGGCGTAGTCGAACCCGATCCGCCGCAGCATCCCCTCGACCGCCTTGGTCTCGGGGCCGACCTGCCCGATCAT
>JAGSPR010000104.1 GCA_018262455.1 Deltaproteobacteria bacterium
CTACCGCGAGCTGTTCGCCGCGGCGCAGCTCCCCGCCGAGCTCCGCCTGCCCGGCCACGTCGCGCATCACGTCTATCACCAGTTCGTGATCCGCGCGCCGCTCCGCGATGCCCTGCGCGATCACCTCCGGGCAGCCGGCGTCGACACCGAGGTCTACTACCCGACGCCGCTGCACCTGCAGCCATGCTTCGGGCCGCTCGGCTATCGCGCTGGCTCACTCCCGCACGCGGAGCGCGCCTGCGAGGAGGTCCTCGCGCTGCCGATCCATCCGGCGCTGTCCCCGGACGCTCGCGCCTACGTCGTCGACGAGATCGCCGCGTTCTACCGGGCGCGCTGAGCCCACTCCCACTGCCGCGCGACACCCTCCTCGACGCGCGTCGTGGGCTCGTAGCCGAGCAGCGCTCGCGCACGATCGATGTTCGCGTACGTGATCGGCACGTCGCCGGGCTGGTTCGGCTGACGATCGATCACCGCCGGCTTCCCGACGACGCGCTCGACCGTCGCGACCAGCTCCGCGAGCGAGATCGTCCGCGTTCCGCCGAGGTTGATCAGCTCGTAGCGCTTCGGCTCGATCCGCTCGATCGCCGCGACGACGCCGGTGACGATGTCGTCGATGAACGTGTAGTCGCGGCGCGACGAGCCGTCGCCGAACACCACGATCGGGCGGCCCTTGGAGATCGCATCGAGGAACTTCGAGATCGCCATGTCGGTGCGCTGGCGCGGCCCGTAGACCGTGAAGAACCGCAGCGCGAACACGCCGAGGTCGTAGAGGTCCCGGTACGCGGACAGCTGCAGCTCGTTCATCCGCTTGGTCGCGGCGTAGGGCGACGCCGGGGTCAGACATGGGTCGTCCTCGCGGAACGCCGCGACGTCGCTACCGGGCTTCGCGCCGTAGACCGAGCTCGACGACGCGAACACGAGGCGCTGGAGCCCGAGCTCCCGCATCCGCTCGACGATCACCCCGGTCCCGAGGATGTTCGTCCGCAGGTAGCGCAGCGGCTCCGCGAGCGACGGCCGGACGCCGGCGAGGGCGGCGAGGTGACAGACGACATCGACGTCGGCCGTGATCGCCTGCGCGATGGCGGCCGGATCACAGATGTCGGCCTCGATCAGCCGGAACCGCGGGAGCCCGGCGAGGTCGGCGGCGTTGCGCCGCTTGATCTCCGACGCGTAGAGGTAGCCGTCGAAGCTGTCGATCCCGGTGACCTGGTGGCCCTGGGCGCTCAGCCGCTCGACCGTGTGGGAGCCGATGAAGCCCGCGGCCCCCGTGACGACGACGTGCATGGCCGCGACTCTACATCCGAATGCCATTCAAGCTGGCGACCTGGCCGACTCCGGCCCCCCTCACGGAAACCTCGCGGACGCGTTTCCCGTGAACGCCCCAGCAATCCCGGAGACTAACCTCGGTCTGGATGTAGTCCCGAGGATTCAGCCGCAGTTAGCACGTATCAACGTTTGACGTCCCACCATTGGATCTCTACCATGCCCCTACTTTTCCGATGACGCGCCTGGCTTTGGTATGTGGTCTCCTGGTTGTCGCGGCTAGCCCTGCGTCCGCGGATGATGGGCAGTCTGCGTCGCCGGACGAGATCTCGGGACTGTCGAGTACGTCCTCGTCGATCGGTCCGGCGAGCGGGCTCGCTCCGATCTCGATCGTCGAGGGTCCCGGCATCAAGGTCGGCGAAGGAACGGTACTCCATCCGATCATCGGGCTGGAGACGGGCTTTGTCTCCAACGCGTTCTACGAGGATACGAATCCCCGCGCGACCGGCATCCTGCGGCTCGTCGCCCAGGTGGCGACCGCCTCGCTCTCGCCCGACCGCCTCGCGACGCCGGCGAGCGACGCGGAGATCGCCGAGAACACGGGCTCCCTGCAGTATCGCGCGTCGCTGCGCCTGTCCTACGACTTCTACCTCTCGGGCAACGACTCGCTCCAGGAGCAGGGCGGGCTCGGGGTCGGCGCGCTGTTTCGTGGGACGATCCGCCCCCAGTCGACGTGGTCGTTCCGCTACCTCGAGAACTTCGAGCGCGTGATCCGCGCGACCAACTTCGAGTCGCCGTCGCGCACCAACCGCGACATCAACCGCCTCCAGCTCGGTATCCAGTTCGCCCCCCAGGGCCGCACGCTCTCCGCCCTCCTCCACTACGAGAACCTCATCGACTTCTTCGAGGACGAGGATCAGCGCTTCGCGAACCGGATGCACAACACGGTCGGGTTCACGCTGAACTGGCGGTTCCGCCCCGTGACGGTGTTCTTCGGCGAGGTGACGCAGGGCTTCTTCTCGGGCCTCGGCGCCGCGAGCACCAAGATCTCGTCGTTTCCGCTCACCGTCGCCACGGGCGTGCAGACGCTGCTCTCGCTCAAGACCAGCATCGTCGGCCGCGTCGGCTACACGAACGGCTTCTACTCCTCGGGCCCGAACTACTCGGCGGTGCTCGGCGGTCTGCAGTTCGGATACCGCTATTCCGAGACCGGCCGCTTCACGCTCATGTACGAGTACCTCCACCAGGACTCGATCAATGCGAACTTCTATCGCGATCACGCGATCAAGGCGCAGCTCGAGCAGCAGTTCGCGCCGTTCCTGCTCACCGTCGAGCCCGAATTTCGGATCCGCCAGTACCAGGGCGTCTCGATGGTCATCCCCGGTCCCGATATTCGCGATGACGTGATCCTCGCGGTGACCGCCGGGCTTCGCTACAACTTCCGCAAGTCGCTCGCCGCGATCGCCGAGTATCGGCTCAGCTCCGTGCAGACCGACTACATGTCCGCGGGCGACGACCCGTCGTACGTGCGCCACGAAGCGGTTCTCGGCGTTCGCGCAGCTCTGTGACTCTTCGACCGCGGATCGCGGTGATCGGAGCAGGCGCGTGGGGGTTGAATCACGTCCGCGTGATCGCCGCAGAGCCGCGCTGCGAGCTCGCTGCGGTCGTCGATCCGGATCTCGCGGCGATCGACCGCGTGCGGGCGCTCGCGCCGCAGGCGTCGATCTATCGAGATCCGGAGCACGCGTTCGCCGATGCGTCGATCGATGCGATCGTGGTCGCGACACCGGCACCCACGCATGCCCCGCTGGCCTGCGGTGCGCTCGCTGCTGGGAAGCACGTGCTCGTGGAGAAACCGCTAGCGCTATCGCTCGACGAAGCTCGCGAGATCGAGCGCGCCGCCGGCCTCTCGGGGAAGGTCGTGCTCGTCGGCCACTTGATGCTGTTCCATCCCGCCGTCGTTCGCCTCCGCGAGCTGGTGCGATCTGACGCGCTCGGGCGGCTGCACTATGTCCACTCCACGCGCGCCAACCTCGGCAGGCTCCGGCGCGACGAGAACGCGCTGTGGAGCTTCGGGCCGCACGAGCTCTCGATGCTGGACTACCTGCTCGAGCTCACGCCGACCACGGTGGCCGCGCACGGCGCGTGCGTCCTGCAGCCCGGGATCGAGGACGTGGTGTTCCTCACGATGCGGTATCCGGGGGGCGAGCTCGCGCACCTCCATCTGTCGTGGCTGCACCCGCGCAAGGAGAGGACCCTCACGCTCGTGTGCTCGCGGAAGATGGTCGAGTTTGACGATGTGGCCCCCGACAAGCTGCGTATCTACGACAAGGGCTACGACCGGCCCCCCAACTTCACCAACTTCGCCGAGTACCTGACGCTGCGCGATGGCGACGTCCACATCCCCCAGCTCCCGATGGCGGAGCCGCTGCGGGTCCAGCTCCAGCACTTCGTCGATTGCATCCTCGGCGAGGCCAGCCCCATTGCCGACCTGGCCAGCGGAATGCGGACGGTCCAGATCCTGGAGGCCGCACAGAAATCACTGAGATCAAACGGTGTTCCCGTCGATCTCAAGGCTTGAATCGCCCGGCCCCCTCTGGCACAACAGCCCTCGTTGAACGCTGGCCCGCTCGTCGGAGACTAATCCAGGTTCGGAGATATTGTGACGCCAGCGACGAACCATACCGAGCCCTCGGCGGACGACACCGAAGCAGTGCTCAACTTCGACGCGCGCCGCTATCTGAAGGCGATCCGTCGGTACCTGTTTCCGCTGCTCGCACTCATAGCGATCGCCATCACCGGCGCCGTCATCTACACGAGCCGCCAGCCGAAGATCTACCAGGCGAAGGCCTCCGTTCAGATCGAACCGCGGCTCCCCGATCTCCTCGGTCAGGGTGAGAACGGCATCGTCAGCATCACGACGACCGGCCTCGAGTACTACAAGCAGCAGCGCCAGGTCCTCGCGAGCTACACGCTGGTCAAGCAGACGGTGCACGACCACCAGCTCGTGCTCAAGATCCTGACGGAGAGCGAGCGCGCAGAGCTCCGCCCCGACGCCCAGTTCGAGCTCGCGATCAAACGGCTGCAGTCGGCACTGCAGGTCCGGTACCCCGAGCAGGACCGGATCATGTACGTGATCGTCCGCAGCGACGATCCTGCGCTCGCCGCCGAGATCGCCAACGACCACGTGTCGACCTACGTCGCGTATGCCAAGGGGCTACTCAGCGTCGACACGCAGCAAGCATCGAAGGCCCTGACCGGCGAGTTCGATCAGGCCGCGATGAAGCTGCAGGAGTCCGAGGCCAAGCTCTATCAGTTCCAGAAGGACAACGAGCTCCTCGCGGTGTCCCTCGAGGATCGCCAGAGCCTGGTGTCGTCCAACATCACCTCGTACACGACGCGCCTCAACGAGGCCCGCAGCCGCCGGATCGAGATCGGCTCCAAGCTCGACCGCATGAAGAAGGCGTCGGAGCGCGAGGTGCTCGACTCGCCCATCCTGATGATGGGTGACAGCGCGTCGTTCGACGTGCTGCGCGCGCAGTACTACACGGAGCGCAACCAGTTCCTCCAGCTCGAGAAGGAAGTGGGCCCGAAGAACCCCGAGTACCAGAAGCAGAAGGCCAAGGTCGAGGATCTCTACTCCGCGCTGCAGTCCGAAGCCCGCCGCATCGTCGGTGGCGTGCAGGAGAACTTCGAAGCCGCGATGACGACGGAGCGCGCGATGGCCGGCGAGGTCGAGCGCTACAAGAAGGAAGCATTCGAGCTCGGGCCCAAGATCGTCGCCTACAACGAGCTGTCGCGCACCAAGCGCAACTGGGAAGACAAGTACAACATCCTGCGGTCGCGGCTCTCGACGAGCGAGATGACCGGGCGGATGAATACGGAGATCAACACCACACACGTGAAGCCGCTGGATCCCGCGCTGGCGCCGACGAACCCGGTGTCCCCGAGCCTGCGTGCGAATGTTGCGGTCGCGACCAGCCTCGCGCTCCTGTTCGGGCTTGGCTTGATCTTCCTGAGCGTGTTCCTCGATCGCACCGTGAAGACCACGACCGATGCGCAACAGGCGGCCGGCGTCCCAGTCCTCGGCTTCATCCCGATGCTCGGCGCGATCAGCGGCGACGACAAGACGCGTGACCTCTACGTCCACCAGCACCCGAAGTCGCTGGTCGCCGAGAGTTGCCGCGCGTTGCGAACAAACATCCTGTTCTCGGCGGCCGATCGAAGCCTGAAGACGCTGATCGTCTCGAGCGCGAATCAGCGCGAGGGCAAGACCACGAGCGTCATCTACCTCGGCACGACGATGGCCCAGGGCGGGCAACGCGTGCTGCTGATCGATACCGACATGCGCCGCCCTCGCCTGCACGCGTCCACGGGGGTCTCGCGCCAGTTCGGTCTGTCGAACCTGATCCTCGGCGACAAGTCGTACGACGACGTGATCAAGACCACCGAAATCCCGAACCTGTTCGTGCTGCCGTGTGGGCCGCTCCCGCCGAACCCGGCCGAGCTGCTGATGACGAAGCGGTTTCAGGCCGTCCTCGCGGAGCTCGCGACCCGGTTCGATCGCGTGATCCTCGACTCGCCTCCGGTCCAGGCCGTGACCGATGCGGTGGTGCTGTCGAAGCTCGTCGACGGCGTGATCCTCGTTGTCCGCGCCGACAAGACGCAGCGCGACGACATCCGGCGCTCGGCCAAGCAGATCCACGACGTCGGTGGATGGATCTTCGGCGTGATCGTCAACGAAGTGAACGTCAACGACCGCTCGTACTACAGCTACGGTTACGGCTATGGCTACGGCGCGAATGAGACGCCGGCCACCGACGACGCGTAACGCGTCAGCGCGTCACTCGTACGGAGACGCGTAGCCCGGCGGCTCGACGAGGATCCCGCCTTCGTCATCGAACGGAAGACCGGTCGTCGGATCGTCAGGGATCTCGGGAGCGATCACATCGGTCGCCGACTCGGCTCCGAGCTCGGTCTTGCCAGCACACGCGTCGGCTTCTTCGCGGATCTTGTGGGTGTTGGTCGCGGCGATCGAGAGCTGGTCATACTTCTCGAACACCGCCGCCGACTCGACCGCACCGAGGAACTCCGAGTACTTCGCGTCGAAGATGTTCGACTCGGCCTTGAGCTTCACGAACTTGTCGTTGACGCACGACAGCTTGATGACGTCCTTCTCCTTGCGCGCGCTCGACTGGAGATGCTGCACGTGCTGCGTATCCACTCGAACTTGCGCAACGAACTCGACGCCGCTCTGCTTCATGTCCTCGCTCGAGCGCTGCTTCTTCGGCGGGGCACCGGCAGGAGCCGGCTGCGCGTAGAGCTGGCCTGCGATCAGCATCGCGGAGACCAACAATGCGCTTTTTTCTAAGCGTTTCATGGGGTTCCTGCCTCGGGTCCTACACTAGCCCGATTCGCACAAGTGAGTCAACCGAGCGGTTAGTTGCCTGTCCGAGAGCGCGTGTTCATGGGATGTCTGGGCATTACGCCTTGAACGATGACCGGTGCGCCGGTATCCAATCGCCTCGGATGTGGTTGCCCTTGATTCTCGGCGTGTTGCTGGTTGCCTGCGGCGACAACCCGCCCCCGGTGTACCCGACGGTCGCTCCCGTCGATGAATCCCAGCTCACGCTGGGGCCCGGAGACAAGATCGAGATCGTCGTCTACAGCGGGACCCGACAGAGCAAGGCGACCTACGTACTCGATGCCTCCGGCGAGCTCGAGGTCCAGTACATCGGCACGGTCAGCGCCAAGGGCAAGACCACCAAGAGCGTGCAGGAGTACATCCAGACCAAGCTGGCGGACGGCTTCCTGCGCGAGCCGATCGTGTCGCTCACGGTCCTCGAGATCAACTCCCGGAAGCTGTCCGTGCTAGGGCAGGTCGCCAAGAGCGGCACGATCAAGTTCACGCCCGGCATGACGATCACCGAAGCGATCGCGCAGAGTGGCGGCTTCGCCCCGATGGCGCGCAAGAACATGGTGAAGGTGACCCGCCAGGTCGCCGGGAAGACCGAGATCTACAAGATCCCCGTCGAGAAGATCGCGGAAGGCTCGCGACCGAACTTTCCGATGATGCCGGGGGACGAGGTCTTCGTCCCCGAACGTGCGTGGTGACGGGTGGGACGTCGCGATTGGATCGCGCTGGCGCTGCTCGCCCTCGCCCTCGCCATCGCGGTCTTCGCCGTCGGTAGCGCGCCCCGCTGGGCACAGGCCGCCGTGGCGTTCGCGACCGGCCTCGCGGTGCTCTCGACGTTGCTGTCCAAGCGCGGCTTCGAGCGGTGGCCCCCCCTCCTGTTGATCCTGTTCGGGGCCACGGCCTGGACGCTCGTGCAGTGGTTGCCGCTCCCGCACGGCATCGTCACCGCGTTGACGCCGACGCTCGACGCCCTCCGCGAGGACGGCGCGCAGCTCGTCGCCGTGTCGCCGCCCTCGACGTTGAGCATGGACCCGACCGCGACCCTGCGAGCGTTGACCTTCTTCGTCACGTTGACGGGAGTCGCGATCCTCGCGCTCCGCCTGTCGATCTCCGAGCGCGGGCGGTACGCGCTGATGTCCTGTGTCGCGGGAGTGGCCGGGCTCGCGGCAGCCGTCACGGGCATCCACGAGCTCGTCAACGCGACCCAGCTCTACGGCATCTACGAGCCGCAGCACGGTCTCCCGACGATCATGGGACCGCTGCTCAACACGAACCACCTCGGCTGCCTGATGGCCGTCGGCGTGACGACGAGCGTCGGCTTGTTCTTCTATCCCAAGCAGACCTCGATGCGCCGCGCATGGTGGGTCGCGATCGCGATCGCGTGCCTCGCCGTCACGATGAGCACGCTGTCGCGTGGCGCGGTCCTCGGTCTCGCGATCGGTGTCGCCGTCGTGCTGTTCGCGCTGATCGCGCAGCGTGTCCGGTCGATCGGGGACAAGTCACGGCGGAGGCGCGAGCGGTTCTTCGCCACCACGGTTCCGATCGGCATCATGGTCGTGTGCGGGCTCACGGTCGCGGTCTACCTCGGTGCCGGGACCGTCATGCACCAGCTCGAGAACACCTCGCTCCAGGAGATCCACGCGCCGACCAGCAAGTTCGCGGCCTGGCGCTCCTCGTTCACGCTCGTCGACGAATCGCCGTGGGTCGGGATCGGGCGAGGAGCCTTCGAGTCGACCTTCACGCGCGTGCATCCCGCGAGCGCCTTCGCTACGTTCTCGAACCCCGAGAACGAGGCGCTCCAGGCCGTGGTCGAGTGGGGCCTCCCCGTCTCGCTGGCGCTCGGGGCGTGCACGGTCTGGCTGCTGTTCGTCGCCCTCCGTCGCTGGAACGACACGCCGCTCGCGTCGGGAGCGCTCGGGGCCGTGGCCGCCGTCGTGTTCCAGAGCAACTTCGATTTCGGGATGGAGCTCCTCGGGCTCGCGGTACCGGTCACGATGCTCGTCGCGGTCCTCACCTACGTCCCGCTGAGGGAGCTCGACACGCGCCGGCTGATGCGGCTGCGCATCGCTCGCATCGTGCACGGACTGCTGATCTTCGTCGGAGGCGCGCTTCTCCTCAGCGCCGCGACGCGCACCGTCGGCGACGATCACCGCGACCTCGCGAGCACTGCGACGACCGCGCAGATCCACGCGTCGATCGCGCGTCACCCGCTGGACTACTACAACTACGCCCTGCTCGCCGAGCGCCTGGTCCGCACGAACGATCCGGCAGCCATCCCGGTGCTCAATCATGCGCTCCGGTTGCATCCGACGCACTCGGGGCTCCACCGGGTCGCAGCGCGAATGCTCGTCAAGGCCAAGCGCATCGACCAGGCCGTCGGTGAGTACGCGACCGCGATCCGGTACAGCAAGGATCCGCGGGCGCTCCTGATCGAGATCGTCGCGATCCTCGATCCCGAGCACGCGATGAAGGCGATCCCACTCGAGCTCGAGATCGGGCAGACCTTGCAGACCCTCGACCGGGCCGAGCGCGCCAATGTCTCGATCCTGTGGCTCGAGCGAGTGCTCGAGTACAAGCAGGACCTCCGAGCCTCGGATGCGCTGTACACGCTCGCGATGCGCGAAAAGAACTACGGGGCTGCCGAACGTGCACTCCGGCACCGCTGCAGGTTGATCCCCGGGACGCGCTGCAAGCTCGAGATGGCCCGCGTGCTCGAGCTCGCGGCCAAGCCGCGCGAAGTGATCGTGCAGCTCGACGATGTGGCCCACTGGTCGGGGCGAAACGACGATCGGCTCGCCGCGTGGCTGATGCTGTGCGATGCGCACATCGCGCTCAAGGATCGGTCGAGCGCGCTGGAGTGCCTGCGTCGCTTCGAGGTCAGTGGTCTCGTCAAGCCGGGTGATCCGATGCTCCAGCAGCGACGCGACGCACTCCAGACCGAACCTGTGCTGATCCCGAAACCGGGTGACTGAAAACGCAACGAGCCGGTCGCGCGATGCGACCGGCCCGGTCTGTCGTAGCCGACGAACTACAGCGCCGTGACGAGGAACTCGCCGTAGTGGCGGACGTTCATGTTGAGTGCCGCCGGGCCATCCGCGCGATAGATGAAGATCCGGCTGATCGAGCGGTTGCGACGGTCGAGGTCGATCGTCATGCCCTGGCCGCCGCGCAGCGTGCGGTTCACCTCGATCGGCTGGATCGTGCCGTCGGTGAACTCGATGCCCACCTTCATGACGTACGTCCGGCCGCCGTTGGCTTCGATCGTGATCGTGTTGAACCGACCCTTGTCGCTGCCAACGAGGATGTCCTTGCGGTACTCGCTGTCGAGGAACGTCAGGTCACTGGCCAGCATCTGCGGGCGCGGCTGGTAGGTGTGCTCCCATCGGTTGTTGTTCCAGCTATCGCGCTCGAAGCTGACCGGCATGCGAGCCGGCTGAACGATGACCGGGCGCGTGGTCCGGTGGTCACGAACCACCGGCGCGGTGTAGCCAAGCGACCACGAGGCGTCGACCGAGGCGGAGTAGGTGACGGGGCGCGCCATCGCGACCGACGACGAACCCAGAACGACGAGCGAAGTGATGAGCGCCTTGATGTTCATATCGATTCTCCTTCAAGAAAGCCCTTCGAGCTTCCGGGGAGGGGTATTGCAGCTGATGGGCCACACCCAAGCTGTTGATTCCATGTAGGAACCGGCGGTCCGATACCTGCGCCCCCTGCAGTGCCTGCAGAATCCGCAGTGCGGCACGTGGGTCCGGCTAGTTAGCCAACCAGGCGATCAACGCGACCCGATCGCGGTCCGCCATCGGGTGGTCCCGCGGTGGCATCTGACCCGCGTGGAGCACGCGGAGGATCTGATGTCGCCGCAGGGTCCACGCCGCCCGCGTGGACAGATCGAGCGCCGCGACGCCACCCGGTCGGTGACACGCAGCGCAGCTGCGATCGAACACGGGACGGACAAGCGCCTCCCATTCGCCGCCGCGCGGCACCCATGCATGACGCGTCAGCGTGCCCGCGTCGGCCACCCACGCCGCGCCGTCATCTGCCGGGAACACCCGAGTCGTCGGGCTGACGTCGATCGCCGTGCGCGCGAGCACGCCGTGATCGAGGACGAACAGGCCATCGCGCGTGAGGACCCAGGCGAGCGCACCGGAGGCGACGAGCGCGCGGGGTTCGGGCAATGACACGCGACGAAGCTCGGCTCCGTGCTCGACGTAGAGCTCGCGACCGGTCACCACGGCGAGACGGGGCGCCGTGGATGCGTCCGTGAACACGATCGCGCGGGCGCCGCGCACCGGATACGTGCGTCGTGTGCCGGCGGCGAGATCGAACACCTCGACCTCGTCCTCGCGTGCGAGCGCGATCGTGTTCCGCGCCGCGGCGACGTGGTTCACACCACCGCCTTCGAACCGCTTCACGTGCACGGCGTCGGTCGACGCGACGATGCCATCGGCGAGTGCAAGGACGAACGTGCTCGCGCTTCCATCGATCCTGACGACGCGCCCTGCTCCGATGCCCAGCCGTGAGCCCACCCGCTCGAGCTGCCCGGACTCGGTCACCCGCCACAGCCCGCCACTCGCCACGCCGATCGCCCACCGCGCACCATCCGGCCCGACGATCGCGGTCGCAGCCTCCCAGGGTGCGTGCGCTCCGTCGATGATCGGCGCCTCCGTGCGCGCCGCGACGCTCCCGCCACGGATCACCGTGACGCGTTGCCGATCGAATACGAACTGCAGGTCATCGATCGCGACGAGCGCGACCTCGCACCCCAGTGCGAGCTCGGCCGTCGCGCTGGTCGTGACGGTCGCCACAGGAAGTCCGCCACAGGCCGCCAGCCACAGGACGAGCAGGGCCCTCATGCGAGCAGGCCCTTCACGATCTCGCCATCGCGCAGGTAGCGCCGCGGCTCGATGCCCAGCGAGCCAAGGAGGGTCGCGAGTAGATCCGGCGGCGTGATCGGGCGCGGGCCGCTGGCAACCAGCGGACTGTCCAGCGGCAGGAGCTGCTCTGGATCGGTGCCGCCGAACACCCCCGGCCGAAACCGCGGAGAGATGATCAGCGCCGAGTTGTTCGGATAGTGATCGCGCCCCCCGTTGCGGTTGATGCCCGGCGTGCGGCAGAACTCGCTGAGCACCACGAGATGGGTGTGCTCCGACAGCATCGTGTTGGCGCGGGTCGGATGGCGCGTCGTCTCGAGGAGCTTGACCAGTGTCGCCACCATGTCGAACAGCGCCTGGAGTTGGAGCGCGTGGCGCCGGTAGTCGATCCCGTGCGTGTCGAACCCGCTGACCCCGATCCCGACACAGCGGACGAGGTCGCGCTTCAGCGCCTCGACGGCGAACGCCGCGGCCAGCGTGTCCTCGCCGAGCACGCCCCCGTACTCGAACTGGGGGTACAAGCTCTGGAGCTGGCGCGTGCTGAACGTCCGGGTGAAGTCCCCGGTCACGAGCGGAGGGATCGCCCGATGCTGGCTCTCGAGCCGCTCGAATGGCTCCGGGTGCGTCGAGTGGCTCGCCAGCGAACGTGCTTCGTCGGTCAGCAGCGCCGTGATCGCCGCGCGATCTGCATCGCCGAAGTAGAGCGAGCTGCGGGCGAATGACCTCGTCACCGCGTCCACCGACCCGACCTGCAGCGGCACGACCCGCCTATCGAGCTGATCACCGACGAACGCCGACGGAAACTTCACCGAGACCACCGGCATCAGCTGCGCCGCGCCGAGCTCGCTGGCCGTGATGACGTCGATGGTCGACTGGGCGAGCGCGCCGCCGATGCGATGGCGCCCGGTCGTCGCGTAGGTGATGCCATCCTCGTGGCTGACCGTGTTCATCGAGACACCGTTGATGATCGTCAGCCGATCCTGGAGCTCGCGAAGTCCGCCGATCGCTGGACCGAGTCGGAGCGACGACGTCGACGAGGTCAGCATCTCGAACGAGTCGCCCGCCGGCTTCCAGTGCCGGATCCCACCGACCTCGGTGTTGCGCGTGGAGGCCGGGACGACGAGCCCCTTCTCCTCGTTGCGTGGATCCGCCCACAACGTGATGTCCCAGCCGCCACCGGCGTGAACGAACACGAAGAACTCGTCCGATCGTGGCGTCGCTCGTGCCAGCCCCGGGATCAGCGGAGCGACCGCGGCTCCGGCAAACAACCGCAGGAGGTCTCGCCGCCGCATCAATAGAGTCCCGTCTCGGGGTGCTGGACCAGCGCGGTGCATACCGCAGCCCACGCCATCTCGTCGGGTGTCAGGCGCTGCCCTGCCGCGTGATTCGCGACGACCTTCTGGTGCAGCTCGAAGAAGCGCTCGAGCCGCTGCGGGGGGCCGAGCCCCGCGGGATAGCCGAGGAAGGTTCGATGCAACACATCGAAGCCGGCGGCGAACTGTGCACGCGTCGGCTGTGGCGTCGCCTCGAACGCGAAGATCACGCGCGAGGCGATGGGCGTGTTCGCGCGGAGCTCGAGCTCCACGCTGCGGATGCACAGCGCCTCGCCGAGTCGTCCGATGGCTGCGAGCATGACCGTGTTGCTCTGCATCGCACGTGGAACGTCGAAGTGGTGATCGGGTAGACCGAGGGCGGCGAGATAATCGGTCCACTGGTCGAACAGATCACCTTCTCTCGCGCGCAGCAGCGTCGCGCCCGGCGACAGCCCACCGAACCAGGTGAGGTACGCGCGGAGGAACACCTCGGGCGGGACCATCCGGCGTGGTGCCTTGGGCCCCGAGTCGAGCACGATCTCGCGATGTGGCGGCAGCGCGCGTGTCGGTCCCGCCGTGATCACGGCCTTCGGCCCGCAGCCACCCGCGAGCACGCACGCGGCCACGAAGGCGATGCCCTTCATCGCGCCTCCGTCATCACGTCGTTCGCCTCGCGATACTGGCGCGACGTCACGATCGCCTGCACGAGTGCGCGGATCCGATATCCACCCGTGACGAACGCGCGACTCAATTCCTGCCGCCACCGCTCATCGTCGGAGGTGAGCGGCCGGCCGAGGAACGACTGGGCGACGTTGCGCACCACGCACGGCGCGAAGTCGGGCGAGCTCGAGACCTCTGCCGCGAACCCCCGAGGACCTGCGTCCGCATGGGCAGGTGCGCCGTAGGCACCACGCAGCATCGTCGACCGCTCGTCGGTAAAGTCGGGATCGTAGAACGTCGCGCATGCCGGTGACATCTGCGCCCGATCGCGAGCCGTGCACCGCGGACTCGACAGCGGGAACGTGGTGGGCGGCAGGTAGGTCCAGCCAGACTCGACGACGCGCGCGAAGTACGCCGCCATCGGCTCGAGACGGCGATGGCACGTCGCGCAGCCCGTACGCTTCGTCAGGTCGGGCTCTGTCGATGGCTCGAGCTTGACCGTCTCGGCAACGAACTCGCGGCACATGAAGGCCTTGTAGATCGCGTGCGCGCGCTGGCGCTGCGAGCCGTACTTGAGCAGGAAGATCGGCATCGTCAGGATCCCGGCCGCGTGCTCGCCACGGTTCTCGACCGTCGCCCACGTCGACACCTCGAAAGGTGCCAGCGTCGTCGGGACGGCGGCCGGATCGAACAGCGGCACCGGACGCGTGTAGCCGAGCTCGGTCCCGGCCCCGCAGCAGGTCGTGTTGGCGAAGAACCGGTAGAACTGGGCGAGCGGGCCGTTGACCCGCGTGGCCGGACTCGTCAGCAGCAAGCGCACGTCCTGATCGCCCGCGAAGATCTGCTCGATGAACTTCGTCGCCTCCTCCGACCACCACGCGCGCAGCCACAAGATCGCCGGGCGGGCCGCAGCGAAGAACGTCGCGTCCTTGCCGAGTGGGGCGTGCCAGGGTGAGACGAAGCCGTTCGGTCCGCTCGGCAGGCAGCGCTCGAGCCCGGGCCCGCAGCCGCACTCGTGCGAGCTCTCGAATGCGACGGCGAGCGAGCACGAGACGGAGGAGCCAGCGTTCGCGACCGCGAACGGCGTGTCCGAGGGAAGGCGGGTCAGGCGGCCAGGCAGCAGCGGATCCGCCTTCTTCGCGACGTAGCCGGTCGCGAACACGCGCCCGGTCTCGGCCGTCTGCGCTTCCTCGCGACATACGCGGACCCCCGTCATCGGTGTCCTGCCATCCGGCTCGGTGAACATCGACCACACCAGTTCGTACCCGAACCGCTGCACCCAGGCCGCGCTCGCACGGTCGCGAGGAAGCGGTCGCGCATAGTCGGCATACAGCCACCACGGTCGGACAACGACCGTGCGTGCTTCGAGCAGCTTACGCGTCACCGCCTTCGGCGTTCCGATCGAGGCTCCATCGGAGGGGACCTGGATCCCGATCTCCGCGGCGGTGAAGCATACCTGCCCATCGATCGCGGGTTGCGCGCGCCGCTGGCCGTTGCGGAAGTAGAGATCGATCGGCCTGCCATCGGGGCCGAGGATCGAGGTCCAGCGCAGGAGGATCGACCGTGGCGCGAACGAGATCGAGCTATCCGGCAACTCGAGTCGTAGGAGATCCGTGTAGATCCGCGTGACCCGCTCGACGTAGCCCCGGCCGCTGAGGTGGTTGTCGATCCAGGCGGCGATGTCGAAGTCGGGCCGCTCCAGATCGGCGAGCTCGGCGCGCGTCGGCGGTCGTCCGTTGAGATCGATAGAGAGCGCCCTGAAGTATCGATAGTCCGCGAGCGGACGCTGGGCCTCCGCAGCGCGTCCAAGCACCAGGCAGACGAGCAGGAGCGCCAGCCGCCGGCTCATCGGTCAGGTGCGCGCGCGCTGGTCGAGTTGGGTGGCCTCGACGCTCTTCGGGAGCCCGCTGCCGTCGTTCCCGATCGCGCTCCACGATTCGAACCGCAGCGCGTTGTCATCGATGTAGACGTCCGCCCAGGGCTTGCCGAAGTAGATCTCGTCGTACTCGACGCCATGGCGAGCCAGCCAGTCGAGCGTGAGCTGTCCGATCTTCGCGACCACGCGCCCGGTGTTCCCGTCGCACGTCTTCATGTGACGGGCGGTATGGAGGATGACGACGTGCCCTGCAGCGCGGAGCGCTCGCAGCTTCTCGACCGCACCTCGGACCGGCTGGACGTCGGCATACGTCTGGCCGTGCTGGCGGAGCTCGCAGACCACACCGTCGAGATCGATGCAGATTCTCACGTCGCGCCCCCTTCGAAGTACTCGTTGAACAACTGCAGCGCGCGAGCGTACATCGCGAGCTGTCGCGGCGGGTGGTCGTAGTGCAGCGCCGGCATGCTCGCGAACAGCAGCGCGGTGATCAACTGGACCTCACGGCGATCGAAGGCGCCTCCTTGGAAGAAGACGCGCTCGAAGCGCCCTTCGATCTCGCGGTGCGCTGCGGTCGCGCGGATCGACAGCTCGACGCGCGTACCGTCGATCGAGACCCGGAACAAGTCGTTGATGATGAAGTCGTAGAGTCCGTGAACGGAGTGCCAGAGCTTCGCGATGTCGTAACGAGGGTCGCCGTAGATCCCCACGGATCCGAAGCTCCCCCGGGGATCGACGAGCTTGCAGATCCGCGAGCGCAGGTCGTACAGGATGTTCGACAGGCACAGGTCGCCGTGGACGACCGTGCCACGCGCCGAGGACTCCAGCGTGGCGACCTCCTGCTCGATGCGCGGCCAGAGAAGCGCGAGGTTCGCGAGGGGCTTGTCGTTGACAACGACGGTCCCCTCGTGACGGAGCAGCGCCGCGAGCTCCGGTTCGCACCGCATCGACTCGAGACGCTTCTTGGTCTTTCCGACGTACATCGCGCGCACCGAGTCCGCCGGGAGCGGGCGCTCGTGCTTTCCGAACCTGGTGCGGACGATCGCGAACAGATGGGCGAAGACCCGCTCCCACACCCCCGGGTCGACGTTCTCGAACAGGTACACCTCGGACAGGGTCGGATACCCGTAGTACTCCATCTCGACCCAGGGATCGGCCCAGTCGAGGGAGTAGCCGATCACGCGCGGGAACATCACGCCGAGATCGGGTGGGAGCAGGCGAAGGTAGTTGACCTCGTTGATGAACTTCTCGCTGTCGCGACTGCGCTTCGTGATCGTCCCGAGCACGGGATCGATCTTGAGCTCGTTGAACG
>JAGSPR010000361.1 GCA_018262455.1 Deltaproteobacteria bacterium
GCCTCCCGGTCGCGGCCGAGCATGCGCTCGACGCGGCCGAGGTAGAACCGGGCGGTGGTCGAGCGCGGCGCCGTCTCGATCGCGCGTTCGAGCGACGCCCGCGTGGCCTTCGCGACGCCCAGCTTGTCGGCCGACGCGCAGAACTGGGCCCAGGCGTGGAGGGCCTGGTAGTCGGCCTCGTCGGGATCGAGCTCGAGCGCACGCGCGAACTCGGTGATCGCGGTCGAGATCTGATCCCGTCGAAGGGCCTGCTCCCCGCGCCGGTAGGCCTCTTCGGCTTCGAGCACGCGCGCCGTCTGCTGTTCGGCCTGCGCTTGTTCGGAGCGGATCGCGGCCTCGCCACCCCGGCGAAGGATCTGGACGTAGGCGGCCCGCTGCTGCGGGTCAGACAGCACGGCGAACGCGGCGTTGACCTGGGCGAACAGCCGTTGTGCGTCGCGCTTGGCGTCGGCGACCTGGAGGGCGGACAGCCGATCGGGGTGGAGCTGGCGGGCGAGCGCGAAGTAGGCCTTGCGAAGCTCCTCGGGCCCTACCGACTCGGCGACCCCGAGCAGGGCAAAGTGATCGGCATCGCTGCGCAGCAGGTCGAGCCGTTGCGAGATCAGCCGCTGGACGTCGGCGCTCTGGGTGGAATCGGCCTTGCGGCGCTCGGAGGGCTGCTCGATCGTCGGGGAGACCGAGGCTCCGCGCGGCCGGCGGAGCAGGGTGGGAGCGTCGGGCGGAGCCGGGGCGCGCGGCCGGCTAGGCTCGGGCTTGGCGGGCGGGCGGGTGGTCGGCTGCTCGACGGTGTCCTGCTGGAAGCCGCGCACGGTCTCCGCCTCGGCCTCCGCCATGCTGGCGCGCTTCGGGCGCGCGCTATCGACCTCGCAGGCGTTGCACGACACGAGCGCATACAGGGTCGCGTGTACCGCCCGCGGATCGACGCCGCACGCCTCGAGCTCGGCGAGCTCGGCCCCGGCATGAAGGCGCTCGAGCACCGGCTGTTCGGTGGTGGTGAACCCGAACTGAGGGAGGTCCTCGATGGCCTCGGGCCGCAGCCGGAACCACGACCCGAGCTGCGCCAGCTCGGCTGCGAGCCGCGCCTCCGAAAGGTTCTGGCGGGCGCCGAGGTAGATCACCGAGCGAACATCGAGCTCGGTCCCGGGAAACACCGGCAAGGTGACCTGGTCGTCGACGACGAACTCACCTCGATCGATCGAGAATGTCCGCGCCGCGCGCTGGGCAATGGTGCGCCGGCGCAGCCGCAGTGCCTGGTCGGGTGCGAGCCGCACCAGCTCGGAGATCAGCTCGATCTCGTCGCGCTGAGGGGTCGCGGCCTGGCGGCGGCTGACGTCGGCAACCTGGGTCGACGACAGCAGCCCACCGGTCAACGCGAGGCGGACGGCGGAATCGGCTCCGAGAGCCGAGGTTGCCCCGACGATCGCGCCACGCACGAAGGCGATCTGGTAGCGCTTGCCCTCGGCCTCCAGGGAGAGCTGACCGGATACGCCACGCAGGCCGAGCGCCGCGAGGGTGCGCCCCCACAGCCGGTCACTGACCCTTCCACGCGCGAGCTCGGCCACGTCACCGCTTCCCGAGCAGCCGCCGCGCGACGTACGCGATTGCCGCGATGGCAATCAGGACGACCACGACCGCGACCAGTGTCTTGTTGCCCTCGGCGTAGCCCCACATGGTTACCGCCTACAGAATGAAAGGGGCCCCGCCGCGAGTCAACCACTCCAGGGCGGGCGCTCCAGACGCCGCTCCACACCGGCCGCTCAGACAAGGCACGAGGACCGCCACTCGCTGGCTCGCGCAGGTCTCACTGAGCTACACTCCTGGCGAATGAGCACGTCGTTCCCGCTCGACGGCATGCGGGTCCGCTTTGCGGGCGCGACCAACATCGGTCGCAAGCGCGATCACAACGAAGATTCGATCTCGGTACCCGAGAACGAGCGGCTCGCCATCGTCGCCGATGGGATGGGCGGTCACGCCTCGGGCGAGGTCGCCAGCCGGCTCGCGGTCGAGCTCGTCCACGATCACTTCGAAGAGACCGCCAAGCAGCAGACGCTGACCTGGCCGTACAAGGTCGACCGCGATCTGCGCACCCACGTCAACCGGATGGTCACCAGCATCATGCTGGCGAACCTCGAGATCTGGGAGCGCTCGCAGCGCGAGGCGCGGTTCAAGGGCATGGGGACGACCTGTGTTGCCGTGTACTTTCTCGACGACGCGCTGATCATCGGTCACGTGGGAGATAGCCGGTGCTATCGCGCGCGCGGGACCGAGATCACGCAGCTCACCGAGGATCATTCGCTGATCAACGACTACATCCGGATGAAGCGGGTCACGCCGGAAGAGGCCGAGAACTGGCCCCACAAGAACGTGATCGTGCGCGCGCTCGGGATGAAGGAGACCGTCCAGGTCGACATCTTCACCGAGAAGCCCCACCTGGGCGACACGTACCTGCTGTGCTCCGACGGCCTGACCGGCATGGTCAAGGACGACCAGATGCAGCACATCCTGATGACCGAGCGTGACCTCGATCGCGCGGTCGATCGCTTGATCACCGCCGCGAACGAGGAGGGTGGGATCGACAACATCTCCGTCGTGCTGTGCAGGATCGAGGCAGCGTGACGCGCGGCCTGCTCGTCCTGGCCCTCGTGGCGGGCTGCAGCAAGGAGCGCGAGGCCCCGGCCCCGGCCGAGCGACCTGCCGCGATCCCGGCTCCCGAGGTGCAGCGGGGCCTCGATGCCTGCGCGGCCTACGTTGCGAAGGTGTGTGCCTGCGCGCAGACCGCGCCGGACCTCGCCGAGACCTGCACGCTCGCAAAGTCACTGCCCGAGGCGATCGAGATCGGCAAGCGCGTCGCGGCGTATCCGAGCTCGACGTCCGAGGACGCCGCCCAGGCCGCGAGCAGCATTCGCAAGACCGTGAAGCAGTGCATCGAGCAGACCGCGCAGCTCCCCTCGCGGGGTTGTTCGTAGTCGCCGTGCGGAGGCTTGACGCCGTGCGGGGGCTTGTCGTCGCGCTGCCACTGCTCCTGGCCTGCAAGACCGAGCCTCCGGATGTGGACTGCTCGACCGTCAGCCGCGGTATCGAGAGCTACTGGGCACAGCGCGCGGCCGCTGCCGAGTCCGAAGCCGAGCGCGCGGACATCATCCAGATCACCGCGATCACCGCGGCGCGCCTCGAGCGCCACTGCAAGGTGGACGCATGGTCCCCCGAGCTCATCATCTGCGTGCGTGCCGTGTTCCGGCTGGAAGACTCGGGGTGCATGAAGAAGTTCACGCCCCAGCAAGCAGGCGCCCTCCTCATGGACGACTCCGCGCCGCGCCCCGTCGGGGGTGGCACCGGCCTCGGGGGCTAGGTCACGATCGGCGTCGCCGCAGGCGCGGTCAGCTCGGCCCCGGCCCACACCACGGCGTTGGCGACCGAGGCAGAGATCTTCGCGCCGTCTCCGATCACGGCAAACGGACCGACGGTGACGCCGGCCGCGATCCGAGCTCCGGCACCGATCTTCACCGGCTCGACGATCGTGACCGTGGGATGGAGCCGCGCGGTGGGGTCGATGCCGACGAGCCGGCCGGGCGGATGGCGGAGGGTGACGCCACCGAGCAGCGCACGATTCGCTTCGAGGTAGCGCTCGGGCGTCGAGTGCTCGCTGAAGTAACCACCGGAGTGCTCGTAGGCCGCGAGGCGCTCGCCCGCGCGAAGCCATGGCAGGTAGCCCTGACGGATCGAGTCCGACTCGCCGTCGGGCAACCGCGCCATCACCGACGGCCGCGTGACATGGACACCGCAGAACATGTGCTCGCCCTCGCCGAGGATATCGACGATGTGCGGGCCGCGGGCATCGACCTGGACGTTGACCGCGCCCCACGCTCTCGCGTCAGGGACGCGCTGGACGACCATCATGCCGAGGATCTTGCCGGCTCGCCGGTACGCGTCGACGAGCGAGCTGACATCGAGATCGAAGATCAGCTTGCCGTTGCACGACACGAACGGCTCGTCGCTGCCATCGGGATCGAGCAAGGGCAACGCATGCTTGAGGCCACCACCGGTCCCGAGCAGCACGGGTTCGTGGAGATACCTGACGCGTGCACCGTGCTGCCGGCCATCGCCGATCTCGCGCTCGATCACCTCGCCCAGGTGATGGGTGTTGATCACGATGTCACGGATCCCATGTGCCACGAGATTCGCGATCCCGTAGGCGAGGATCGGGATCCCGCAGACCGGCAACATCGGCTTGGGACGCTCGGCTCCGAGGGCGCCGAGTCGCGTCGAGAGTCCGGCACACAGGATCATCGCGCGCATCGCCAGCACGGTGGCACAGCTCGTCGGCCATCGCCACCGTGGTAGCGTCGACGCGCGATGTCCCGCCCGTGGGTCCGGTTCGCGCTCGCCGTTGCGGTGGTGACCGGGCTGTTCGTCGTCGCCAGGTTCCTGTCGAACCTCGCCTGGCGGAGCTGGCCCGGAGCGCTCGCCGAGACCGGGGGCGCCTCGTTCTACGTCCCGTGGGGCATCGCGATCGGGATCGCCCGCTGGCGTGCTCCGCGCTGGCGCCCGCCCTGGCGAAGCCCGCCGGGGACGTGGCGCGCGGCCTCGAGCTACGTGGCCCTGGCGGTCGCGCTCGGAGGGATCGGGTGGCTCTACAGAGGATTCCTCGCGCAGGCGATGGCCGACGGGCTGGCCTGGCCGCCGATGACGCTCGGCATGGTGAGCGGGGTGGTGCTCGGTCCGTTCGTCGAGGAGTGGGTGTTTCGAGGGCTGCTGTGGCGCGCGCTGGTGCCGGAGGATCCGGCGACTCCGGCGACCGCGCTCGTCGCCATCTTCGCGACGGCCGTCGTGTTCGCGTGCTGGCACCTGCCGTTCAACCCCGACGCACCGCTCCTCGCGCACGGGATCTTCGGAGCCTTGATGGCGCTCGTGCGCTGGCGCACCGGCAGTCTGCTGGCCGGGTTCGTGCTTCATGGCGCGGCCAATGCGCTGTACTTCGTCATGTGATCGCAGCAGCGCTCGCCGGCGCGCGATCCGGTCTGCTAGCGTCGAGCCATGCGCACGGGCCCGCTCGACCGGATGCAGCTCGCGGACGCCGCTCGCGTGCTCGCGGACGCCTGCCCCTTCGATCGCGCGGCCGAGGTCGCCGACGAGAAGCTGTTCGGAGCGGGGCCCGGCGGGCTGCCCGTGACCTTCGGGGCGTGGCATGCCGACGCGCTGATCGGCGTCGCGGCAGTCGCGCGGCGCTGGCTCCGCGTGCTCGCCGTCGTGCCGTCCGCGCGCGGACAGGGCGCAGGCACCGCGCTGCTCGCGGCCTGCGAGGCGGCCGCGCGCGCCGCCGGCGAGCCGATGCTGCGAACCCTCGACGAGCCGGGCAACTACCTCGCGCCAGGGATCGACGAGCGCAACACCCTTGCGATCGGCTGGCTCGAGCGCAGAGCCTGGCGGCGCAGGGGTGAGCCTCGGTTGAACGTGCTGATCGACGTGCACCACAATCCGCGCGTCTCGGCGGCCCGTGCCTCGGAGCTCGCGCGAGTCGCAGCGACGAAAGGCTACGAGATCCGGCGCGCGCGCCCCGACGAGCACGCGTTGCTCGATGCCGTCACCAGCGAGTTCGGGGGGGCCTGGCCGTTCGAGCTCGCGAGAGCACTCGGCCACGTGCCGGCCGGCGTGCACGTCGCGCTCAAGGACGGCACGTACTGCGCGTTCGCCGCGCACGACGGGAACAACCGCGGCCTCGGGTGGTTCGGCCCGACCGGGACGTGGCCGGCTCATCGTGGACAGGGACTCGGCGAGGCGCTGTTGCTCGCGTGCCTCGTCGATGTCGGCACCGCGCACGCGTGCTGCGAGGTGGCGTGGATCGGCCCCCGGCCGTTCTACGACAAGGTCGCCGGGATCATCGAAGATCGCCGGTTCGCGCTGCTCGCGCGCGATCTGTAGCTAGGTGACGACGGTGTCGGTCAGCGAGCTGGCGTCGTGGTCGCCATAGAGCGCATCGAGGATCGCATGGGCTCGTTGCTGGACGCGCGCGTGGCAACGCGCAAAGGCGGCACTGTCGCGAACGAGCTCGAGAAACGGACAACGCTCGAGCCAGTGCAAGTCGAACAGTCCCTGGTCCACCGCGTACTCGATCATCGCGGCGCAGGCAGCCCCATCGCCCGCATGGCCCGCGGCCTCGGCGATGAGCTGCCCGGCGAACGCGCGTCGGCGCTTGCTGGGGGACTGCGAGCCGAGCACGAGCTGCAGCCCCTCCTCGCGCCGTTCGAACCATCGTCCGTCGACGGCTGCCGAGGCGAACAACGCCATCAGCGCCGGCTCGAACACATTCGTGAAGAGCCCAGCGCGGGCGTTCGCCGTCGCCTCGAGGTCGCCCCGCCACAGGGCAATGCGCAACCGGGAGACCGGGCGGTCCCTTTCGTGCGTCAGGCCAGCGACGATCTGATCGTAGACGCTCCAGTTCTGCTCGAGCGCGTGGGCGCGCGCGATCTCCCAGCCGCCCGCGCTCAGGTTGGGCGAGATCGCCACCGCGTCCGCCAGCCGTTCAAAGGCGACGTCGAGAAAGCCGGTCTCGACCAGCATGCGGCCGAGGCCCTCATGCGCTGCAGCGACATGGGGTGAACAGGCGATGGCAGTCCGGAAGTGAGTCGCGGCGATCGCGGAATCCCCGGTGTGGAGCTCGAGATGGCCCGCGGCCACATGAGCTTCCGAGAGCAACGGCGCCGCTGCGAGTGCCGCCTCGACGAGGGGACGGACGTGCCGGAAGCCGCTGTGCGCGTCGTCACGGATGATCACGTACCGCGCGTACAGCATCGCGAGCCTGGCCGCGATCTTGGGGTCGTCCGGGCACAGGGCATGCGCCCGCTCCAGCAGCTGGATGGCCGCCTCGACGCCGCGGAAGCCGCGATTCTCGAGGATGCGCGCACGAAGCAACAGCTCGAGAGCCTGCGTGGTCGCCTGGTGCGTCGAGCGCCTCTCGTCGCGGGTCCGTGCGACGGCCTCGACGACCGCGCTCGCGATCGCATCGGCGGCGAGCGCGATGTCA
>JAGSPR010000755.1 GCA_018262455.1 Deltaproteobacteria bacterium
TGAGGAATTGGCCTCGGGCACTGTGCGGTGGAGGGAGCTAACCGCGCCTGAATGTCGGCATCTCGACGAAGCAGCCATCGAGCAGTTGAAGACGCACGGAGTTGCTCGCCCCTGGGAGAAGGAATACGTGCGCAGGGACGGAACCCGCGTCCCCGTGTTTGTCGGGATGGCGACGCTCGACCACCCACACTGCATTTCCATCGTCGCCGACATTTCGGAGCGCAAGCGATCCGAGGCGGCCTTGCGCCGGATCGAGGAGCAACTTCGCCAGGCTCAGAAGATGGAGGCGATCGGCAATCTCGCGGGTGGTGTCGCCCACGACTTCAATAACTTGCTGTCCGTCATCCTGAGTTACAGCAGCATGCTCGCGGAGGACATGACTCCAAGCGATCCGAGGCGTGCGGATCTCGAAGAGATCGAGGCTGCCGGAATCCGCGCCGTCGACCTCACGCGTCAGCTTCTCGCGTTCAGCCGAAAGCAGATTCTTCAACCCAGGATCGTCAACCTGAACGACATCCTGGCGGGAATGGAACGCATGCTCCGGCGTCTCCTCGGCGAGGACGTCGAGTTGACGGTGCTGTTCGCAGCCGGGCTCGGCAAGGTGAAGGTCGATCCAGGCCAGATCGAACAGGTCGCCATGAATCTCGCCGTGAACGCCCGCGACGCCATGCCGCTCGGAGGCAAGCTCACGATCGAGACGGCCAACGTGGAACTTGACGAGGGGTATTGTGCCGCGCACATGGGCGCCGTCCCTGGACCTCACGTCATGTTGGCGGTAACCGACACCGGAACCGGGATGGATAAGGCGACGCAAGCCCGGATGTTCGAGCCGTTCTTCACGACGAAGGAGAAGGGCAAGGGTACGGGCCTGGGGTTGGCAACCGTCTTCGGCATCGTGCAGCAGAGCGGCGGCAACGTCTGGGTGTACAGCGAGCCCGGCAAGGGAACGACCTTCAAGGTGTACTTCCCGCGAACCGACGCCGCCCTCGACGCCGAGGTCCGCGGCTCGTCCGCTCTCGAAACCGCCACGGTCGGTGGCGCCGAGACGATCCTCCTCGTCGAGGACGAGGAGAGCGTGCGCGTCCTGGCTCGGACCATCCTCCGTCGGTTCGGCTACCACGTTCTCGAAGCCCAGAGCGGCGGCGACGCGCTCCTCATCTGCGAACAACATACGTCGGAGATTCATCTGATGGTCACCGATGTGGTCATGCCGCGCATGAGCGGCCGACAGTTGTCTGAGCGTCTCCAGTCGGTGCGCCCAAAGATGAAGGTGCTCTTCATGTCGGGGTACACCGACAATTCGATCGTTCATCACGGTGTACTGGATTCGGGGGTCGCTTTCCTTCAGAAGCCGATCACGCCAGAGACACTGACGCGGAAGGTTCGTGAAGTCCTCGACGCGCAGAAGAAGTCCACCTGACGCTAGGGAGTACGACTCAAGAGTCGGTCGGGACCTCCGCGGCTCTCTTGCGAGGCACCCCACACCTACCTCAGCGACAAGCGCAGATCGGCGAACCTGTAGTCGGGCGCGTATGACGGCAGCCATCTGACAGTTCTCGTGGTCGACGACGATCCCGCGATCGTTCGCGCGCTGGCCCGGCAGCTCACGCGCGCTGGACACATCGTGATCGGTTGCACCGACGCCGAGACAGCCCTGGCCGCGGTCGACCGTGAGTCGCGAGGCGCTCGCCAGCGTGAAGGGCGGGTTCTCGACGAACGGTACTGGCGCTTGTTGAGTTCGACTTCGAATGGATCGTCACCTCACCCTTGCTGTTCACTCGGCAGCTTCCGCAACGAGCTGCTGATCACGGCGGACACGCGTAGCCATGATCGAGCGCTGCCTCTGGATCCGGCTGCGGACTCGGGACGCCAAACGGCATCCGCATGGTCTTCGCCGACACATTCTGGATGCGGGTCGCCCCATCATCAAGGACCAGCATCAACTCGCGTGGTCGCTCGCTGCAGACGGCCATTGCGTACCAGGACGGACCGGGCGGTGGCGAGAAACCCGGATCGCGCACGCTCTGGGCCAGTCGCTTGGCCGGCGCGTGTTTCGTCCCATCCGCCGACACCGCGTACACCGCGTACTCGCAGCGCGGCGCTTCGTGCAGCGGCCGCCGCGAACTTGCGGTGGTCCTCGAAATAGCCGCGCTGGGCGCGCTGGATCGCACAGAGCGTCGAGACTGCTTCCTGCTCGTCGGTCTCCTCGGCGGTCGACTCGGGGCAGCCAGGGGCGTTCGCGACCACGGGGCTCGCAGCCGCAGCGTTCCCCGGTGCAGCCCCGGTCCCGGGTGCCGCATGGGCCCTGCCCGTCGAGTGACAGGCGCCGGAGATCGCGGCGGCGAACGAGAGCTCGCACGTCAGTCGGTGCATGCGCGCGAGCTTAGCGTGTCCGGGATCGCGCGCCCGACCTCGTTGTGCTGGGCGAAAGCAGCGGTGAGCGCCTCGCGGTCGGGTCAGTGTGGCCGCGGCGGTCCACACAGCCCGCCCCACTCGGGATCGGGGTAGCACTCGAGCCCGGGATCGCAGACGTGGCACTCGTTCGACCCGTGGCACAGGTGATCGGTCAGGTTGCAGCCACCTCCGTGCAAGCAGTCGGGATCGGACGCGCACGCGAGCCGGCACGCGCCATTGCCGTCGGGGACGCACGTCGGGTCCGGATCGTCGAGACAGAGCAGGTAGCCATAGTCATCCCAGCCATCGGGGTTGCCGCACAGATGATTCGGCGAGCAATCGGCCGTGGTCGCGCACTCGTTGGGGCGATGGCAGAACCCGGCGGCGTCGCACGTCCCGCCCTGGCCGCAGTCGTCGGCCGTCGTGCAGAGCCCTCGACACTCGCCCGTGCCGGTCGACCGGCAATACCCATCGGGCCCGCCGCGACCATCGGTGCAGAAGCCGTCGAGGTGCTGGCCCGACGCGACGCAGATCTGGTCGGCGCCGGCGCAGTCACCTGCCTGGGTGCCGTCCGGCTGCCAGGTGTTGTGACACTCGCCGTCGACGTGACAGAAGCCGTCGGACGCGCAGCCCTGGAGCGCGGGGCAGTCGCTGCCGTAGGTGCAGCTCCAGGCAGGCAGCGGCGCCGGGGGCGCCCCCGGGGTCGCGCACAGGCCGACGAAGTCCGGATCCGCGACGCAGGTCTGGCCACTCGCACAGTCGGTGTCGGTCGTGCACTCGTTGTCGGCATGGCATTCGTTCGCGACGCAGGCGCCACCGCGCGCCGCGCAGTCGGGTGTGGTGGCGCAGGCGATCCGTTGAGAGGTCGAGCTGGTCGGGTCTTGCCCGGTACAGCTCGCGAGCAGCAAGCACGCGACAAGGGGGAGGTTTCTGATGAACATTTGGCCGGGTTAGGGGCCGGCGAGCGCGCGGATCGAAAAACAAAAACAATGTTTTCGATCGGGGCGGGTGGGGTGCACTAATCCCTCCGCTGTGACTCGAACGGGCTTCTCTCTGCTGGCTGGCCTCGTGCCTGTCCTCGTGAGCGTCCGGCTGGGGGACGTCCGGGCCGACCCGCTCGCCGTGCGGACCTCCGGCGCCTTGCCGTTCTCGACCAGCGAGCTGGAATCCGCGCTCTCGTTGCGCGCGCAGCTCGCGACCGAGCGATCGGCGCGCCGCCTCGAAGCTGCCGTCAGCAGCGATGGCGCGGGCGTGCGGATCGAGCTGCAGGGTCGCGAGCGCAGGATCGCGCTCGATGGCCAGCACGGCGCGGAGGCCGCCCGGCTGGTCGCGTTTGCGATCCTCGACCTCGCGGGGGATCAGCTCGATCCACCCGATGCACCCCCCGCGCCCCGCGAGGCCAGGTCGATCGACCGCGCCGCGAGGTCGTCGATCGACGGGGTCGCGCGGCCCGTCACGCGGCGCGATCCCGCGTGGGCGATGACGATCTGGGGCGCGGTCGGCTCGCGGAGCGAGGCAACGCTCGAGCTCGGCGTCGCGGTGCGCGGGCCGCTGCGCGTGACGCTCGCCGGCGGCGCCGGTCCGCGGACGACGACGACGGTGATGGACCGCAGCGTGACGCTGCGAACGGTCCCGGTCCGCGCGGGCCTGGCATGGCGCGCCCACACGCCGATCGGGCCGGTCGACCTGCGGGCCTCGGCGCTCGCGCTGATCGCTGACGCGAAGGCCGATCGCAGCGCCACCGACATCGTCGGCGGAGGCGGGGTGGCGGCGACGTGGGTCGTGCCGATCGGCGGATTCGCGGTGCTGGTCGGCGGCGGCGCCGATGGCTTCGCGAACGCCCGCGACTATCGAGTCGGCGGCATACCGGTGGTCGCCACCGACCGGATCGCGTGGTGGGCGGGCGTGGGCATCGCCAGGGAGGCCACGCGATGATCGCGATGATCCTCGGCAGTCTCCTGCCCTTGCTCGGGCGCGCAGCCCCGGCCGAGGTCGCAGATCCGAGCAGCGAGCTGGTCAAGCGTGCGCGTGGCGGCGAGCGGCGCGCGTTCGACGAGCTGTACAAGCTCCACGTCGTCGCGTCGCACCGCTTGCTGACCCGGCTGGTGGGTCCGGTGCCCGAGCGCGACGACCTGATCCAGCAAGTGTTCCTGGAGGCGTTGGCGCTCAAGCCCAAGAAGCGGATCGCGTACGTGCTGCGCGTCGTCGAGGGCATGTCGTTCGACGAGATCGGCGGGCTGGTCGGCGCCAAGGCACCCGCGGTCGGCCAGCGCGTCAAGCACGCGCAACGCGAGCTGTCGGCGATGGTCGAACGCGATCGGCAACGCACAGGAAGGGAGGCTTCGTGACCGACGCTTGCCAGGAGCTGAGAGCCGCGCTCGCGCGCGGGCCAAACGATCCGTTGCCCCCCGTGGCCGAGCAGCACCTGGCGACGTGCACCACCTGCCAGGCGCACGCGGAGGCGCACGATCAGCTGATCGCTGCGCTCCGGGTCGAGCCCGCGCCGGTCGACGACGTCACCCGCGCACGCTGGCTCGCGCAGATGGCGCCGGTGCTCGACGGGATCGCCCTGGGACACGCACCTCACCGCGCACCGCGCCGCGCTGCGTGGTTCGCGATGATCGCGGGGGCCACCGCGATCGCGTGCCTCGGCTGGTGGCTCGGCCACCGCGCCCCCGAGGGCCGCCCCGTCGCCGCGCCCGCGATCGCGAACCTCGATCGCGAGCTGCTTCGCCCCTACATCGTGTCCGGTGGATCGTCGGATCCGATCGCCACGACCCTGCTGGCCGGCCGGTTCTCCGCGCTCGAGCTCGTCGACGGTCAGCTGGTCCGCGCGAGCTTCGAACATGATCGCGACCAGCGGATCGCCGTCGTCGGGCCGGCCCGGATCGTGGTCACCGCGGCGAACCCCCACGCGGTCGAGCTCGAGCTCGCGGGCACGCTGCTCGTCGATGCGCGCGCGCCGACCTCGGTCATCGACATCCACACGCACGGCGTCACGATCCACGGCCAGCAGGCGACGTTCGCGGTGCAGGCGGGGGGTGACGCGCCGGTGGTCTTCGTCGATCGCGGCGAGGTCCTGGTCGGGACGACGCGCGTCGGGCCCGGCGAGTGGTCCGGCCCCGAGGCCGCGCGATCGGCGGCGGTGGTCGCGCTGCTCCGGGATCATGCGAACGCGATCGCGCCACCGGCCGGGCGTGGCGGCATCGTCGCCGTCGACGGCAACGATCCAGTCGTCACCCAGGGCGGGGCGATCCTCGGCACCGCGCCGCTGTGGGCTCGGCTCGAGCGCGGGCCGCTCGCGCTCGTCACCACCGGCAGCGTGGAGCGGCGCGCGCAGCTAGAGGTTCGTGATGGCGCGATCGTGCGGCTGCCCAAGCTCGCGGCCACTGCGCCGGTGACCGCCGCGACCGTGCCGGTGCCGCCTGCCGATCGCGTGTCTGCCCGAACACCGTCGACTCCGCGGAACGCTCGCACCGAGCCCACACCGCCCGGGGCCGCTCCCGATCTCTCATCTTCGATCGCTCCCGATGCCTCGTCGCCCGAGACCGCGGCGCAGCTCTACGCACGCGCCGAGGACGCCCTGCGAACGGGTGCGCGGGCCGACGCCGAGGCGATCTGGATCCAGCTGCTCGCGGCGTATCCGACGTCGCCCCACGCGGCATCCGCGCTCTACGATCTCGCGAACCTCGCTCGCGCTCGCGGCGATCGCCGGGCCGCGCAGGCGTACCTCGCGCGCCTGCTCGCGGGCTCGCCGCCGGCCGTGCTCCGAGAGACCGCGGTCTACGCGAGCTGCCGGCTTCACGTCGAGGCGGGCGAGCTCGCTTCGGCGACGACGTGTCTGACCGGATTCCGCACGAGCTTCGCGGACTCGAGTCACGACGCCGAGGTGCTCGCGTGGCTCGCCGGTCGGGCGCAGGAGACCGGCGGTTGCGCGGTCGCGCGTGCGCTGACCACCGAGTACCTGCGCCGCTATCCGCGCGGTCCGTTCGCCGCCCGCGCCGCGACCTGCGAGGCCGTGGAATGAGCCGGGCGATCGTCGTCGCGCTGGTGCTCGCCGGGTGTCAGGCCAAGGTCATCGAGCTCGGCCGGGTCGACTCCGGCGTCGATGGACCGATCCTTCCGATCGACGCGTCGTCGTGCCGGTGTCGGATCATGCCCTGCAGGGTCGTCGGCGACTGCGCGGTGATCGGTGGCG
>JAGSPR010000756.1 GCA_018262455.1 Deltaproteobacteria bacterium
GGCTCCAGCTCGGGCGAGAGAGATCCGACCGCGCTCAACGAGACGAGGCACGTCGCCCCGGCTCGCTTGAGCACGTCGATGTTCGCGCGGAAGTTGATCTCGTGCGGCGGGATCCGATGACCGCGGCCGTGGCGCGGCAGGAACACCACGCGGTGCGTGCCGAGCGTGCCGAACAACAGCTCGTCGCTTGGCGCGCCGAACGGCGAGTCGATCCGGCGCCACTCCTGGTCGGCGAGTCCCTCGAGGTCGTAGAGCCCCGTGCCGCCGACGATGCCGATCGTGCTTTGCATGGCCCGGGCGCAGCTTAAGCGAGAATCGGGGCTACGATGCGCCGATGACGGACCCCGTGAAGCATCGTCGCGTCGCCGCGGTAGCGGGGATCCTGGCGGCGCTCTACGTGGTGGTGAGCTTCCTCGCGCGCGAGGTTCCGGACGCGGTGCTGGCGCTGGTCGGCGGCCCGGACGGTGGCGTCGATCGCCACGGAGGGCTGCGGGTCGACTACCGCTCGCCCGCGGGCGAGGTCCACGCGCTCGAGTACCCGGGCATCGCCGAGGACCAGGTCGCCGAGGTGATCGACGTCCTCGTCCACGGCGGCCTGTCGATGCGCGAGGCGCTCGAGAGCGACTTCGCCGCGCGGCTGGGCTTCGAGCTCCCGGCGCGCGGGGAGTTCGACCCGGCCGCGGTCCAGCTCGAGGCCGACCAGTGGCGCCCCGAGGACGGCGGCGCCATCCACACGGTGTTCTACCTGCGCGGGCCCTCGCGCGAGGCCCTCGAGGCCGCGCTCGCCGAGCGGAACGCGCTCGGTGCGGCCCTGCCCGCGGGCTCCGAGCACGGCTACGAGCGGCTCGATCCGTACCAGCCCGACGAGCAGACGTTCTGGCGGACCTACGAGCTCGGAGCCGAGGTCCTCGTCGACGGCAGCATGATCGCGGACGCGGTCAAGACGTACGATCCGAACACGAACCGCGCGATCATCCTGCTCGACTTCACCCGCGAGGGCGCCGAGCGGTTCTGCGCGATCACCAAGCGCCTGGTCGGCAAGAAGGTCGCGACCCTACTCGGCGGTCGCGTCCGCTCTGCGCCGATCATCAACGGTCCGATCTGTGGCGGGCGCGCGTCGATCACGATGGGCGGCTCCGATCCGAGCGAGCAGGAGAAGGAGGCCGAGGCGCTGGTCTCGGTGCTCCGGCAAGGGGCGCGCCCGATCGGCGGGACGATCGACCGCCAGTCCTTCCACGCGCCCGCCGACGTCACCGGCTCCGAGTGGCTCGCGCGCGCCGCGCTGGGCCTGGTGGCCGGGCTCCTCGTCGGCTTGCTCACGCTGGCGATGCTCGGGTTCGCCCGTCCGCACTGGCGCCCGGCCCCCGAGCCCGCGGGCGCCGATCGGCCATTCCCGTGGCGCCGGCTCGCCGTCACGCTGCTGGCTCCGGTCGCGCTGATCATCGGCGGCAACATCATGATGCCTGGGGTCAACGACATCGAGCTCATGCACATCCTCCACCGCGATCCGGGCGAGCAGTTCAGCGTGATCGCGATCGGCGTGATGCCGATCATCAGCACGTTCGTGATCGTCGAGTTGATCGCGCTCGCGGTGCCGCGGCTGCGCTGGCGGCGCCACGACGTCCACGGGCGGATCGGGCTCGGCAAGGCGGTCGCGGTGCTGTCCGTCGTCGTCGCCCTCGTCCAGGCGTACTTCATCGTCAGCTACCTCGAGTCGCTGAGCCGTGGCGGCGCCGAGATCCTGCTGAACCCCGGGATCAAGACGCGGATCGTGATCATGGGCTCGCTCGTGACCGCGACGCTCCTGCTCGCCGTGGTCGCCGGCCTGGTCCGCGAGCACGGCCTCGGCAACGGCTACGGCGTGCTGCTCCTCGCGGGCAGCGTGCTCGCGGTCGGCGGACCGATCATCGACGACCCGCTCGGGATCGCGCTGACGCGCAGCTCGGTCGATCTGCTCGCGCTCGCGACGGCGGTCGTGATCGTCGCGGCGACGGCCTGCGTGCTGCGCTGGCGGATCACCGGCGCCGCGCGCGAACCGGACCTCCGCGTGCCGACGTCGGGCGTCTCGCCGGTCACCGAGGCGGGCGGCCTGATGGTCATCCTGGTGACCCTGTCGGCCCTGGGCCTCGGGGTCGCCCTGTTCGACGTCTACAGCTACGTGCTCGAGGTGCGCTCGCGGCTGTGGGTCACGATCGCGCTGCTCGTGGTAGCCGTCCCCGCGTGCGCGTGGCTGTTCGCGCGGCCGGGCGTGATCGAGCGCGTCGCGATGCAGGCGGGTCTCGATCGACCTTCGCGGACGGCGTGGCTGCGCGGCGTGGCCGTGTCGGGGTGGCTCCTGATCGGGGTCGCCCTCGCCGCCCGGTTCGCGATCGTCCAGGACGGCCTCCAGCAGACGCTGGTGAACGCGGTCGCCCTGATGGTCGGCACGGCCGTCGTCCTCGACATCGTCGCGGATGCCCGCGCCCACCGGCGTGCCCTGGTGCCCGCCGGCGTCCTCCACCAGGTCCAGTATGCGGGGGTC
>JAGSPR010000362.1 GCA_018262455.1 Deltaproteobacteria bacterium
CTATGCGCTACAGGCTCCTACAGGCTCCTAACAGGCTCCTAGCCACGCAGTCGAGGTTGGCTGGATCAGGTGAGGTGCTTGCTCATCCGGCAGCTGATCTTGGCGTAGCCCAGCCGTTCGTACAGGGCGATCGCCTCGCGATTGAACTCCCAGACGTTGAGCTCGATCTCGTCGGCTCCACGCTCGAGCGTCCACTCGTGGGCGACCTCGATCAACGCCGTGCCGATGCCGCGGCCGCGATGAGTCTCGCGCACGACCACGGAGTTGATCTCTCCGAACGTTCGCGACACCAGGTTCGGGTACGGATTGGCGGTTCGCAGTACGACCCGGATGGCGCCGACGATGTTCCCGTCCTGCTCGGCAAGGAACAGCGCCACGTTGGGGTCCGCGAGCTCGATCACGAGCGAGGTCGCCGACCGAGGGGCTTCGCGAAACCGGCGCGGCAACGCTCGTGCGTGGTGACGATCCCCTGCTGCCCAGAGCTCGTCGACCGCAGCAGCATCAGCGTCCGTCGCACGGCGGATCGAGCGGGTCGAGGTCATGCGTGGAGGATAGTCGAGCACGGCGGGCTCCGCGCTCCAGCGATCTCGTCGGTCAGTTGCAGCTGCCGGCGGTCCACTGGTCGTAGAACGCGCCGGTCGTCGGGTCGGTGACCTCCTGCGAGCTCACGCACTGGCCGGCGGTGGCGGAGAACCCAAAGCTCGCCGGGTTCGTCGTGATGGCGAACGTGCCGGTCACGACCTCGATGAGGTCGCTCGCGTCACCGCCACGCAGGCTGCCGGCGAGCAGTACCTGGGTGACGTCGTAGATCGGCGCCTCGTCCCCGAGCGCGGCATGGTCGACCGCGAGCCGGAGGTCGAGCTTGGGCGTGACGCTGAGGGTGGCGAGCCCGGTCGCGGGATCGGAGGTGATCGTCGCGTCGAGCGCCCGGCCATCCGCCGGGTTGAGGTCGATCGCGATCGCGCGGGCGCCATCGACCGAGATCGTGGTCGTGCGCTCGCCGAGCCCGATGTGCGTGACGTGGAGCGGCTGGCCCGCCGCGAACGTCGCGAACGCGGTGATGCCCGGGAGGTCGAGATCGATCAGCTGGTCGTCGGAGACGTGCGCGGTGGACGCGCCGAGCGCGAGCGCGGCCGAGCCGGTGTGCTGCGCGCCGTCGAGCTCGACCGCCGCGACGTCGGCCTTCGCCGAGGTGAACCGGAATGCCTGGGGGCCGTCGAGGTCGATGCCGGCGTCGGCGAACTTGATCGCGAGCGCGCGGTCGATCGTGACCGCGAACTTCGCGTGCGCGGCCCCGAGGACCTCGACCCGGCTGGTGACCCGCCCCGCGAGCGACGTGTTCGGGATGTCCTCGCCGAACAGCGGCGCGAGCGCGGTGAGTGCCTGGCCCGCCTCGTCGAGGTCGAGCGTCGAGGCGAGCGAGTCGTGCGTCAGCGTCACCACGACCGGCTCGTCGTGGTTGGCATCGACCTGGAACGCGAGCTGGAGCTCGTCCCCATCGGTGGTGGCGCGGATGCGGAGGTCTGCCAGGGCGAGCTGCTGGGCGCATTCGGGGTCGATCGACTCGGTCGTCGTGCCGTCGTCGTTGAACGTCTCGGTCGTGCACACCAGCGAGGCCGGCACCTGGAAGATGCCGTCGCCGAGATCGTTGGCATCGGTGAACAGCTTCTCGTTGAGCTCCTGGATCAGCGCGTCGGTTGCGTCGGGCTCGGAGTCGATCGGGGCGGCCAGGGCGGCCCCGCGCTTGTGCGCGCCGAGCTTGTTGCGCGTGCTGCCGACCAGCCCGGACAGCCGGGTCGCGAGGCGGGGCAGGGCGGTCGTCCCGCTGCTACCGAGCACGCGCTCGATCATGGTGAACGCCGCGGTGCTCGAGATCGAGTCGCTGTTCGCTTCGGCGGCGGCCGCGGTCTCGTGCAGGACGTGGCCGAGGTCGTTCGAGATCCGCGAGCGGACGTCGGATGCCGCCGGTGGGTCACCGCCGCAGGCGACGAGACCGAACGACGACAGGAGCGAGAGCGTCAGGAGTTGCGTCGATGACTTCATGGTCCAGCTAGACACTCCACCCCGCATGCCAGAGGCCCGGGATTCATCGCCGGCCGCCGATTGCCAGCGCTTGCCGAGCCATCGATGTCGTGGTCGAGCTAACCCGCGAACATCACTCGTGCCGCGACAGGTGTGACAGCGCTGTCATGTGAACTCGCGGGCACGCATGGCTACACCACTTGTCGGGATCTTCGCGACGATCGGACGGCGAGTGTCGCGCGATTCGACAGCGCGAGACGCTGGCCGCGTCAGTCGATGCTGATGCCGTAGGCAGGCAGCAGGTCGCCGGTGAGCGCCTGGACAACCGTCTCGGCCTTGTGCCAGTCGATCATCGCCTGTGCCTTGCGGAGCTCGGCCTGCCGCAGCTCCTCCTGACGATTGAGGACGTCGAAGTTCGTGGCCTTGCCGAGGTTGAACCTGTCGGTCTCGATCTTGATGTTCTCGTTTGCGAGCTCGATCGCCCGCTGAGACAGCGCGATCCGGCGCTTCGCGAGCTCGAGCTGCGCGACCGCGCGTGCCATCGACTGCGCGAGCTGGGCGCGGACGTCGGTCGCCGTGACCTCGAGCTTGCGGCGGAGCTCTCGCTGCTCGCGTGCGAGGCCGCGCACGTTCTCCTGCCCGATCGAGTGCTGGAACGTCAGCGAGCCGCCGACCTGGACCGACTTGAACGTCCCGAGGTTCTTCCAGGCCGTGCCGAACTTCTCGTCCTGGCCGGTCGGGCCCAGCGTGAGCGCGGCATCGAGCTGGGGCAGGAGGCCGTTCTCGGTGACCTCGATGTCGATCCGAGCCGAGGCATCCTGCTTGGCGAGCTGTGCGAGCTCGGGGCTCGCCGCGAACGCGCGATCCGAGAGCTGGCCGAGATCCCAGGTCGTGTCGCGGGTCGCGAGATCCGTGGCGACGCGGAGCCCGAGCTCGCCCTGACCGATCGCCATCCCCACCGCCCGGCGCAGCGCGATCGATCGATCGAGCACGCCGAGCTCGCCGTTCAGCACGTCCTCCTCGCGGGTCGCGATGATCTGCTGGACGGCCGGGATCTCGCTGCGCGGGACCCTCCCGCCATCGCTGCCGATCTGCGTGATGCGCAGCCGCTCCTTGGCGAGATCGAGGCTTGCCTGCGTGATCGCCACCTGCTGCTCGGCAAGCACGAGGTCCCAGTAGGCCGCGACGACGGCCTGCACGGCCGCGATGGCGGCGAGGCGCTTACCGAGGATGCTGGCATCGCGCGACAGGGTGGCTCGGCGCTCGTTCGCCTCGTAGAGGACGCGCCCGCGCCCGCGCAGCAGCGGCTGCGAGATCGTGCCGGTGACCTCATCGAACCAGTTGTTGGTGAGGTCGCCGCCGGCGCTGAATGATGGCGAGCGATCGAACGTGGAGCCGGCGTGCAGCGTGATCGTCCCGCCGGTCGGCAGCAAGCGTGACACGTCGGTGTTGAGCTGGACCTTGGTTCCGCGATCGAACGCCATGCCGGCGAAATAGCTCTGCGAGCTGTCCACCGCGAGCTGCGCGCGGATCCGCCAGTCATCGCGGGCGAACGTCTGCTGGATGCGAGCCTCGGCGATCGCGATGTCGATCCTCGCGCTCGCGAGGCTCGGGGCCTGGCGGATCGCGAGCTGGAGCAGCTCCGGCAGCGTCGTGGCGCGAGCGGGGCCCGCCCACGAGCTGAGGTCCGCGCTTTGCGCCGGGGGGGCCGCCCCGCCGGTGTCCTCGGGCGCCTTCGCCATCAAACGCGTGAACACATCGGCGCTGCCGTGCACGGGTGCGAGCACGACCACAGACGCCACGACGACACGCAAGCAAGCGAACCGCATGAAACCGCGCGCATCATGGCACACCGTCGTCGTGGCGCTACGGCGGCGGGACACACTCTGTCAGGCGAGGCGGCGGCAAGTCGAACCGGCCAAAATAACTTGTCGCACCTCGTCGGGGCAGATCACCGGTCACCGCGTGGATCTGCGCAAACGCACCGTGTTAGCGTGGCCAGCAGCGATGGCGACGGTCCTGCGTACCTACTGCTTCCTCGATGCGCTGCAGCCGCAGCAGGCCACCTTCGTGGGCAAGACCGCACGTGGCTTCTTGCCCGTGCCGTTCCAGGCCTCGTTGTGGGTCGAGATCTCTCCGGGGATCGCGATCAACCAGGTGACCGATGCCGCGCTCAAGGCGACGCGCGTCCAGCCCGCGGTCCAGGTCGTCGAGCGCGCCTACGGCCTGCTCGAGATCCACGACCACGACAAGGGCGAGGTCCTGCAAGCGGGCGCGACGATCCTCAAGTACCTCGGCGTGGACGAGTCCCAGCGGCTCAAGCCGAAGGTCCTGACCAACCAGATCATCCGCGGCGTCGAGGCCTACCAGACCCAGATCATCAACCGGAGCAGCGCCGGCATGATGGTGTTGCCCGGCCAGTCGCTGTTCATCTTCGAGTGCGAGCCCGCGGGATACGCGGTGCTCGCGGCCAACGAGGCCGAGAAGGCCGCCCAGGTGAACCTGGTGAACGTGACGCCGTACGGCGCGTTTGGCCGACTCTACATGGCGGGACCGGAGGCGGAGATCGACGCAGCAGCAGCTGCAGCGACCGCCGCGCTCGCGAGCGTGACCGGCAGGGAACCAGAGAAGTTTGTCGATAAGTAGACGCCGATACGGCCGATACACACAGAGGAAGACACATGGCTGACGCACTCGGAATGATCGAAGTCAAAGGCTTCGTCGGCATGATCGAAGCCGCCGACGCGATGGTGAAGGCTGCCAAGGTCGAGCTCGTCGGATTCGAGAAGACCGGCGGGGGCTACGTGACCGCGATCGTGCGCGGCGATGTCGCGGCGGTCAAGGCTGCCACCGAAGCCGGTCAGCGCGCCGCCGAGCGCGTGGGCGAGGTCGTCTCGGTCCACGTGATCCCGCGGCCGCACGCCAACGTCGATGCGGTGCTGCCGCTCGGACGCTCGGGCGCCGCCTCGGACGCTGGCAAGAAGTAAGGAACCATCGATGATCCTCGGCAAGGTCATCGGCACGCTCGTGGCGAGCCGCAAGGAGCCGACGCTCGAAGGGTTGAAGCTCCTGGTGGTCCGTGCCTGCGATGTCGATGGCAACCCGAACGGGGCCACCGCGATCGCGGTCGACGCGGTCGGTGCCGGCGTCGGCGAGGTCGTGCTGTACGTGGCCGGCTCGTCTGCGCGCCAGACCCAGGTCACGCAGAACCGCCCGGTCGATGCGACGATCATGGCGATCGTCGACGAGATCGCGATCGGCAACGAGCGCCGCTACGTGAAAGACTGAGCATGGCGCACGGCGGAATCGACGAGCGGAAGATCGAGGAGATCGTCTCCAAGGTCCTCGAGCGGCTCGTTCGTGCCCCGGGTGGCGGTGTCACGGCGCCACCGGCCCGTGGTGCGCCGCCGGCCGAGCCGACGTCCAAGGCGAACATCCCGCGCGGCACGAACGGCGTCTACGCCGATGCCGACGCTGCCGCCAAGGCCGCCCGCAAGGGCTTCGAGCAGAACGAGCGGCTCGACCTGGCGACCCGCTCGAAGATGATCGCGGCGATGCGCAAGGTCACGCTCGCCAACAACGATGCGCTCTCGCGCTATGCGGTCGAGGAGACCGGGCTCGGGCGCTACGAAGACAAGCTCGACAAGAACAAGCTCGTCGCCGAGAAGACGCCGGGCCTCGAGATCATGCGGCCGATCGCCTACACCGGCGACGACGGCCTGATGCTCACCGAGCGCGCGCCCTACGGCGTGCTGCTCGCGGTCACGCCGACCACCAACCCGACCGAGACGATCCTGTGCAACGCGATCGGCATGGTCGCGGCCGGCAACGCCGTGGTGTTCAACGTTCACCCGTCGGCGGCACAGGTGTCGAACTGGTTCGTCCACATCCTCAACGAGGCGATCCAGGCCGTCGGCGGCCCGCGCGACGTCATCACGTCGATCGAGAAGCCCACGGTCGAGAGCGCGGGGACGCTGATGAAGCACCCGCTGATCCGGATCGTCGTCGTGACGGGCGGCCCGGTCGTCGTCAAGGCGGCGATGAATTCGGGCAAGAAGGTGATCGCGGCGGGCCCGGGTAACCCGCCTGCCGTGGTCGACGAGACCGCGAACCTCGAGAAGGCCGCGGACGCGATCGTGCGCGGCGCGTCGCTCGACAACAACATCGTCTGCATCGCCGAGAAGGAGATCATCGCGGTCGACTCGATCGCGACCGAGCTCGTGCGCCAGCTGCAGAAGCACAAGACCCTCCTGCTCGATACCCGCCAGACCCGCGAGCTCGAGAAGGTCGTGCTCGAAGGCGATCATGTCAACAAGGCCTGGGTCGGCAAGGACGCCGGCCTGATCGCGAAGCAGATCGGGATCGGCGGCCATGGCCATGATCTCCGCCTGCTCCTGTGCGAGGTCGACGAGCAGCACCCGTTCGTCCAGCACGAGCTGCTGATGCCCGTCATCCCGCTGTTCCGCGTTCGCGACGCCGCCGACGGCATCGCCGCCGCGCTGCGGGTCGAGCACGGGTTCCATCACACCGCGACGATGCACTCGGTCAACATCGACAACATGACCGCGATGGCGCGCGTCTGTAACTGCAGCATCTTCGTCAAGAACGACGCCTCGTACGCCGGGCTCGGCCTGGGCGGCGAGGGCTACACCTCGTTCACGATCGCGAGCCCGACCGGCGAGGGCCTCACCACCGCCATCCACTTCTCGCGCGAACGCCGCTGCACGCTCAAAGAGGCGTTCAGGTTCGTGTGAGGGCTGTGCGCGAGCGAGGTCCTGCGCTCGGAGTGCTCGAGATCGGGACCATCGCGCGCGGCGTCGTCGTCGCCGATGCCGCGCTCAAGCGGGCGCCCGCGCTGCTGCTGTCCTCGCGGGCGATCTCCGGCGGCAAGCACCTCGTGATGCTCGAGGGCGGCGTCGCCGAGGTCCAGGAAGCGATGACCGCCGGCAAGCTCGCTGCCGGCAGCGTGCTGCTCGATC
>JAGSPR010000757.1 GCA_018262455.1 Deltaproteobacteria bacterium
GCCGGCACTCCGCCCCACGATGGTGCTCCTCACCCGGAGTGTCACGCCGGCACTCCGCGGGCTGGCCGCGGGGGTCGCGTCGACGTGCACCCTGACCACCCAGGGGACCGTCTGGTGCTGGGGGCGCAACCTCGAAGGCGAGGTTGGCGACGGCAGCTTCGTGACCAAGCAACTCCCGGTGCCGGTCACAGGTCTTGCCAGCCGGGTCGTGGCGCTCGAGCCCGGGCCGAACCAGTACTGCGCGAGGTTCGCCGATGATCGGATGGCATGTTGGGGCAGCAACTACGCGGGGGGGCTTGGTGACGGCACCTTGATCGACCGCAGTCGGCCCGTCGCCTCGACCTTGGTCGACCTGCGCCCCCAGGCCTGCGGCGATGGCACCTGCGCGCCTGGCGAGAGCTCCGCCAACTGCCCGGCAGACTGCGGCTCGCGGGTCGGCGACTTCGCGTGCAACGGCGGCGAGACCCCGAGGACCGCGCCTGCCGACTGCGGGATCGCCGGTGATGGCTTGTGCACCGCCGGAGAAGACTGCGGGACCAATCCAAACGATTGCGGTGTCTGCTCGATCGCGACGGGCTTCTCGGTGGCGAGCGTCTCGCTCAGCCCCACGACGGCCAAGGGCGGCACGACGCATCCGACCGGGACCGTGACCTTGACGGCCGCAGCGCCGAGCGGCGGCACCGTGGTCGCGCTGCAGAGCTCGCTGACCACGGCCGCGACGGTCCCGGCGACGGTGACCGTCGCCGCGGGGGCGACCCAGGCCAGCTTCGTGGTGACGACCAAGGTCGTGTCGAAGACCAAGTCGGTCACCATCACCGCCAGCTACCCGAGCACCGTCGCCAAGACGGCGACGCTCTCGGTCACCCGCTAACGCGCGTCACATCATGTGGCTCGCTCGCCCTGCCCCCGATCCCGAATGGCCGGTGGCCGATGGCATGATCGACCCAGCGGACCGAGCTACGTCCGCTCGTCGACGAGCTCGTGCGGTTGCTGCCGCCCGCCGATGCCGAATGACGCGGCGGCGTCACGGCGACGAGCGCTGCGCACGGACCTCGAAGTCGCCCGAGGTCTCGACGAGCTGAAGGCGGAGCTTGTGCGTGCCGCGGTGGAGCAGCAGGCCGTCGAGCTGACGCACGGCATCGCCGAACGCAGCGCCGCGTGCCGCGTGGTCGGCATCCTTCATCAGGACGTGGCGCGCGAGGAAGTCGTTGACCCGGACCGTGTACGACGGCTTCGCCGCGAGCATGTGATCGAGCTCGCGGTACAGCGGCTCGCCGATCGGCGGCGCGACCCACAGCGGATCGAGCAGCTGGTGCGATCGTAGCGCCCCGGTCGCCGCATCGCGCTCCTCGATGTAGCGCTTGGCCTCGTTGCCGAACACGACGGGATGGCCGTGGACGAGCCTGAGCTGGACGCGGTTCGAGTACTTGCTGTGCCCGATAGGCCCGATGCCGTCGAGCGTCACCGCCCACAGCGGCTTGCCGGTGGTGACCGAGAAGGCGGCGAGCGCGCAACCGGCGCTGATCCGATTGTAGGTCGCCACGTAGACGCGTGCATCGTCGGCCGCGACCGCCGCGCCGCCGACCTGCCCGCTCTTCGCGACCTCGACCGACCACGTGCCGCCCCGCAGCACGACGGGCCGATCGCGATCGTCTTGCTTGCCGGGCGTCAGCGAGACGACATAACGGTGCCCGGTGTGCTCGACGGCCCGATCGACCAGCGGGTAGAGATCGGGCGCGGTGTCCCACTGCCACGCGATCGGCGTGGCCGCCACGACGAGGCCGGCATCGGGCGGTGGGCTGCGAGGCGGTGCCGCGCGCGCATCGTCGGGCACGCCGATGGCCGGCGAGCCGCAACCGAGGATCCACAGGACGGCGAGCGAACGCATGGTTCTCCTCCTACAGACGAGCCTCGGGCGTGAGCGTCGCATCTCGTGCGAGCACGTGCGAGGCCCCGACCGCCGCCCCGTCGAGCTCACGCCGGCGCCCGGCGCGCGAGCCAGCGATCGGTGCGCTGCGCGAGGTTGATGATCGTCGCGAGCACCGTGCGCTTCCACGGCGCCGGCTCCGTGGTCGGGAAGAACAGGTCCTGGAACCGGGCCTGGCCCGCGCGCGACATCTGGAACAGGCCCTTGATCGACGCCTGCTGGGTGCCGCGGTCCGGGCGCGGCTGCTTCATCCGCCGCATGATCTCGTTGTGATAGCGGAAGCCCTCGAGGTTCATGCCCGCGGGGTCGATGCCGAGCGCGGTGAACGAGGGATTGATCGTCACCCCACCCGCGATCATCTCGAGTTGCATCTTGGTCTGGAACCACCACAGCGCGAGCGCCTCGCGATCGGACAGCCCCTCGAGCACGGCGGGCAACGTGAGGACGCCGAGCCCGACGTGGCGCGCCTCGTCGCGCTCGAAGTAGTAGAGCAACTCGGTGAGCACGGGCTCGAGCTTGGCCTCGGCGAGCTTGTGGAACACCACGACGGCCGTGCTCTCGACGAGCAGCTGCATCCCGACGACCTT
>JAGSPR010000758.1 GCA_018262455.1 Deltaproteobacteria bacterium
CGACCGAGAACCGCGACGAGTTGCCCTTGAGCCGCATCGCGATCTGGGGAACGGTCACGCCATCGTAGGTGAGGGTGGCGGGGACCCAGACGTCCTGCCGGGGATCGACGAGCAGCGCGTCCCAGTCGGCCTGGCTGATCGCGAGGTCGACGTCGACCACGCGGTCGGCGGGGAACAGCCGCTCGTAGTCGAGCCCGGAGGTGTCGCTGCCACCGTCCGGTGCCCCCGCTCCGTCGTCCGGGGGTGTGGCCCCGCACGCGGCGGCCATCGCGATCGAGCCCAGCATCGTTACGATTCGCATGGGAGAACCCTAGAGCAAGCCGAGGGCCACCGGGGAACTCCGCGAAACTCCGGTCGCGGGCGCCGCCATCCGGGGCGACCGGTGGCCGGCGCCTCCACCCAGGTGGTGGCGCTAGCCACCGGCGCCGCCCGGCGGACGACGAGACGCCCGCCGACGTCGGCGCCGTTCCCGGTGTTGTAACGCATCGCTCATGGCGCAACGAACGCTACGAGATCGCTATCTCGGCGCGATGATCCACCCGAGGAGTGGGCCGCGCAGGGGGCGCCGCGGACTGCGGGTCGAGTAGGACTCGACGAGACGAGCTATGCTCGATGCGTGCGTTTGCTGGTCTGGGTCGTGACTGTGGCGGGTTGCGGGCGGATCGGATTCGACGATTCCCTCGCCACCCGGACCGACGCCACGTCGGCGGACGCTCCGGCGGTCGACGCGGCCATCGATGCCGCGATCGACGCGCCGACCTTCACCGTCGCGATCGAGTCCGCACAGCACCACCTGGGCGATACCGCGGGCGGCACACCGTCCACCCCGGAAGGCATCGTGTTGATGCGCTCGTTCGACGTCCCGGTGCTCTGCTCGTCGGCGATCCTCGAGCTCTACTTCGTGCCGCCGTGGGGGCCGAACGTCGCGCAGCCCCCGGTCGTCCAGGTCAACGGCACCGCACTGGGCTCGGTGATCCCGTTCTTCCAGAACTGCGGGGGCGACTGCGACGACTTCTCCGGCGGTGACGTCCACGTGACGCTGCAGGCGACCGCGGCGCTGGTGCTCGGTCAGAACTCGTTCCGGATCGCGTGCGGCGTCCCGGGGGATGACATCTTCATCCGCGACGTGAGCTTGTCGTGTGTGCCGTAGCCAGCGCTGTCGCGGAGGTGGCGCTGCGCGTCGAGCACGCTGGGTCTGACCGCGATCTTGGTAGGATGATCACGTGAAGGGATCCGCCCCCGTCGAGTGGGGCCCATACCTGGTGTACGAGCGGATCGGCGCCGGCGGCATGGCGACCGTGCACCGCGCGGAGACGCGTGGCGTGGAGGGGTTCAGCCGGGTGGTCGCCCTCAAGCGCCTGCTCCCCCAGGTCTCGGAGGATCCGGCGATGGTGCAGTCGTTCGTGCACGAGGCGCGACTCGCAAGCCAGCTACACCACGCGAACGTCGCGCAGACCTACGACCTCGGGAAGGTCGAGGACACGTACTTCATCGCGATGGAGTACGTGCCGGGGCCGACCCTCGGTCAGCTGGTGAAGCAGTGCGCGGCGGCGTCGGGCTCGATGCCGATCCCGATCGCGCTGGCGATCCTCGTGCAGATCTGCGATGCGCTCGATCACGCGCACAACCTGTGCGACGACCAGGGCACGCCGCTCGGGATCATCCACCGCGACGTCTCGCCGTCGAACATCATCGTCTCCAACACCGGGATCGTGAAGCTGATCGATTTCGGGATCGCGAAGGCCGCGGATTCGGGGATCAAGACCAAGACGGGGTTGATCAAGGGGAAGTACGCGTACGTCGCGCCCGAGTACACGCGCGGGCAGCTCGATCTGCGCGCGGACCTGTTCGGGTTGGGGGTGTCGGCGTGATCGCGCACGAGCTCCTGACCACGCGGCCGCTGTTCCACAGCGACAACGACTTCGACACGATCATGAAGCTCCGCGAGATGCCGATCCAGCCGCCGTCGCGCTGGAACCCGCAGGTGTCGCGGGTCATCGACGACATCGTGATCACGGCGCTGCAGCGTGATCCTTCGCTGCGCTGGCAGAGCGCGGACGCGATGCGCACGGCGCTCGTGAACGCCGCCCGCTCGACCGACGAGGTCGTCAACAACCAGCAGATCGTCGAATGGACCGAGTGGGCGTTCACGAAGAAGCCGCGACAGGACGAGGGCGTCCTCCGTGTGCTCGACATGCTCAGCGAGCCGTCCAGCGTCACGCACGAGATCAGCATCGAGCAGCTCGACGAGCTCGAGCGGCACACCCCGCCGCCCACGGTCGCCAAGGCGCAGCCTGTGATCACTGCGGCGGGTCCAGCGGTCACCGCCGGGAAGGTCCCCGATACCGAGGAGAGTGGGCTGCTGATCGTCCCACCGAGGGCCCGGCGCCGACGCGCGTGGCCCGTGCTGCTCGTGCTGCTCGGGTTGCTCGCCGGCGGCGCGGGCTACTACCTCTACCTCACCGATCAGCTCCCGTTCGAGATCCCGTTCGAGCTCTAACCCCAGAGTTCGGCTGTGTTGATCCGACGTGCACGTGCACGTGCCACGTGCCACGTGCTCGTACACGTGCACGATCGGGTCTTTGACCGCCTCCGGCAATCGACGCTCATGGCGATACTTCGGGGTCGTTGACGCTGTGCGAGTGGGTGTCCACGAAAGTGTCGGAGCTTCAGTTCCGGTGACCCGCACGTTGGCAGATCGTATCGATCAGCTTGCGCGTCACGAGTCCTTAGGGTGCGCGCCATGTCGAAACGCATCGCTGTGCTGCTCTCCACGTTCGTCGCCGCCTGTTCGGGGCCCCTGTCGATGTCGAAGCTCCTCGGGGGCTCGTCGGCGACGCCGTCGGGCGGACCCGATGGCTCGTCGGCGACGACCTCGTCGTCTCAGGACAGCGGCGGCGAGGAGAGCTACTCGCTCGCCGAGCCGCCGGTGTTCAAGGACGACCCGAACCTCCTCACGATGCCGAAGTTCTTCCAGGGCGCTCACATGTACCGGGCGACCCTGCGGGGAGCATGGAAGGCGTTCTGGTTCGCCGATCTCCTCGGTGACCAGCTCGGCGAGCATGCGCGGATGGTGCTGGTGAACTGGTGCCTGAAGGACCGGAACGGGCTCGCCTACATGGCGTGCGCTGGCGACGCTCACCGACTCGATCGCGCGCGCCTGGTGGCCGAGCTCGACGTGCCGGCCGCCCGCAAGTTCCGGACGTCCGCGCTCGAGCATTTCGACGCCATCACCAAGGCGGTCGCGGCACGCGACGCGGAGATCGCACAGCGGGCAAAAGAGGACCCGGCCCTCGCGCAGATCTATCAGGTGATCCCGGGTGCGGTCTGGAAGCAGTGGGACGCGTTCTTCGCGGCCCATGGCCCGCTGCTGGCGACGGCGCGCCGGCTCGAGATCGCCAGCCAGAAGCGCCACGCGTTCGACGACAAGGGCCCGTCGCGCAAGGCGTACGCCGGCTGCATCGAGGAGCTCGCGCCGCAGTTCGCGAAGGTCGTTCGCGCCACGCGGATCGAGAAATCGACCTCGTTCGTCGAACCGTTCAAGCTCGCGACCACGCCCGCGGGCTACATCACGACCCTGGCGATGTACTACTGCGCGCTGGGCAACGATCTCGGGATCACCGGCGCGCTCGGCAGCGAGCTCACCGAAGGCGAGATGCTCCGTGGGCCGCGGATGGCGACGATCGAGGCCGTGCTCGCCAAGAGCCAGAGCCTGCAGTTCGACGACAAGAGCTACGCGATCAGCCCGTGGCGCGACGCGAACTACATCAACGAGGACCAGCAGCTGATCGGCGACAACGCCGGCGGCCACGGCATGATCGAGAAGGTCACGCGTGACGGTGACCGCCTCCACCTCACGTTCGCCAGCGAGCCGTTCTCGTACGAGGAGTGCGTGAAGAGCGTCCCGAGCCGCAACACGTGGCGCTACGATCGCTCGACCGGCATCCTCGCGCCGGTCCAGGTCTGCGTGCAGTGGGTGACCAAGAAGGCCTCCCAGGACACCCCGCCGATCGACCTCCCCGCGGCGCAGGGTGCCGGCATCCAGGCCGGTCGGTTCCTCCAGTGGGGGACCACGAAGAAGGTCCACGCCGCGCGTGCGGTGTGGGACAGCGGCAAGCAGAAGCGCGCGTTCGCCCTCTACGGCGTGGCGCGGTAGCGACGACTGCGAGTGCCGAGAAATGGGATAGTGGTCGAGGCCCCATGCAACTCCGTCTCGTCCCACTCTCGGTCGATCACCTGCCTCATGTGATGACGTGGGTGAACGATCGCGAGGTCATGCAGTACTT
>JAGSPR010000759.1 GCA_018262455.1 Deltaproteobacteria bacterium
GGTCAACACGCCGGCGCGCATCACGTGGCAGGCCGTGCACGCGATCGACTCGCCGCCCGAGAGCAGGACGTCGCGGTTGTGGATCACGTGATCGAAGCCCACGGGTGTTGTCGCGGGTGGTGACGCCACGGGCTGCGTCGCCACCGGCTGCGCCACTGCGAGCCGCGCGCCGATCACGATCGCGACGACGATCGCCGCGCGCATCAGTACATCCCCGACATCATCAGCCGCAGGCTGCGGTAGCCCGTGATCTCGGGATAGGTAGCGAACGCGCTCGACACGTCGTAGGCAGCGAACAGCCGCAGCGTGCGCCCGACCCACGCGTCGAGCGTGACGCGCCCGCCGATCCGGACCTCGTCGACCGGGACCGCGAGCAGCGGGTCGACGTACAGCTCGCCGAACCGCAGGCGCCGGCCGTAGACCTCGAACAGCGTCGAGAACCGCCGCGCGCCGAGGGTCAGCTTGACCGACCCACCGAGCTCGGTGAAGCCCTCCTCGCCACGTGTGTCGACCGCGGGCAACATCTGGGGCGAGTCCCGGACGTCCACGATCGGCGTCGGGGGCGGGTGATTGGTGTTGCGGCTGAGCAGGCTCCCGCCGATCGCGATCTGGCGGCGTAGCCGGACCTCGAGGGCGCCACCGATCTCGAGGTATGGAGCGGCGAACGACGACGGCGGATCCTCGGGACCGCGTGCGTCGGCCGCGAACGCCCCACGGATGAACAGATCGATGTTCTCGGCGATCAGCGTGCCCGCGCGGACCGAGCCGACGTACTGCGGGACCACCGGACCGAGATCGAGGTACCGGCGCGCGAGCGTCGGATCGCCGTCGCGGTCGGGCGCGGTCAGCGACGGATCCCAGCGCCAGTCGTCCGAGGTGCGATGCGTGAGGTCGAACACGAGGTTCGTCACCTGCCGGTAGCGCGCCCGGACCTCGAGCCGCTGACTGGCGGCCCGCCCATTGAGCGTGCGGCCCTGCGCGATCACGGCGATGTCGCGCCGCGGCCGCCAGTCGCCCTGGAGCAGCGTGCTGGACGCCGAGGGCTGGTCGGTCTCGCTCGCCGCGCTGATCGCGAGGAACTCGCCCTGGACCGCGATCGGGAGCGGCGTCGGTAGCCCGCGCAGATCGAAGCGGAGCGACGCGCCGAACGTCCCTGGGCGCTGCTCGCTCTGCGCGCGCGTGTAGTCCGAGTGCCGGATGCCCCCGTAGATCGAGCCGGTCAGGATCGGGCCGTCGTAGGCGAGGAGGAAGCCATCGAGGTGCGTGACCCACGGCCCGTAGACGTGCTGGCTGCCCGCGCGGAACCGCACCCTCGACAGCCCCCAACGCCGAGGCAGGAAGTCGCGGACCTCGGCCCAGCCGGATCGCAGCTCCAGACCGCTGCGCTCGAACCACGTCGCGATCGGCGGCGCGACCGCGACATCGGTGCCCATCGGGCCCGTCCGCTGCGGTCGCGGCACGGCCTGGAAGCGCGACGCGAAGTACGTCGACAGGCTCGCGAGCCCGACACCGCGCGTGCTGCCGAACACCTCGCCGAAGCCGTACGAGCGGAGCTGCGCGTAGTCGCGACCCGGCACCGGCTTGTCGCCGCCGAGCGAGGGCATGCCACTCGGCGACGCGGACTCGACCTGGTAGCCGAGGTCGAGGCTGAACGACACGTTCTGGCGGAGGTCGCGCAGCACCGTGCCTTGCTCGTCGGCCTCGGGCGCGCGCGCCAGCGGCGGCGGGGCGGCTGGCATCGGTGCCCGGGGTCGCGCAGACGGCGCGGTCTGCGCGACGGGACGCGACCGCATCCGCAGGCTCCGCGGCGGCGGCTCGTGCGTGATCGTCAGGCGCGGGTCCGCCGACGCCGTCGCGGCGACGGCGAGCACCGCGGTGATGAACACTCGCCGCGTCACGGGCGAACCCGCGGCGACGACGCCGAGTGGCATTGCGCGCAGAACGGCTCGCCGTGGCACGTCGTGCACGAGCGGATGTTGATCCGCGCGAGGCGACCGTGCTCGTCGGTGAACGTGCCGGCGAAGCCGTGCGACCGTGGTCGCTGCGCGTGACACGCGCTGCAGAACTCGACGACGTGGCAGCGGGCGCACCGATCTCGATCGGCCGCGGCCTCCGGACCATGATCGAGCTCGCGCCACGTGATCCGGTGGTCCGCGGGCTGCATCGTCTGGTGGCACTCGTCGCACGCCTGTCGCGGATTGCCCGACATGCGCGTGTGGCAGCTGGCGCATCGGGTCGCGTCGCGCGATGCGACCTCGGCGTGATCGCGGCGGAACGCGAGCGTGTGGTCGAGCGGGCGCTCGGTCGCCGGCAGGTGGCTGCGTGGTGCCAGCGTGGTGACCCGGTTCGTGCGCGCGCTGTGGCAGGTCTCGCAGGCCCGGACCCGCATCTCGTTCGGCGTCCGCTCGGAATCATCGTGACAGTTCACGCAGCTCGCGATCTGCGGCGGTGCGTGGTCGGTGTAGCCGGCCGCCTTCGCGGTCTGCGTGTGGCACGTCTCGCACCGGATC
>JAGSPR010000760.1 GCA_018262455.1 Deltaproteobacteria bacterium
GACGTTCGACATGGGGCAGATCCAGGCGCGCGACGCCGCGATGCGCCGGATGGTGTGGATCGCCGTGCTCGTGATCGGCGCGCTCCTCGGGATCGTGGTGGCGAGCCAGCTCTAGGGATCGAACCGCAGCCGGTGCTTCGTGATGTCGAGCGTGCGGCAGCGCGGGCGAGATCCGGGCTCGACCACGCGAACGAACGCATACGCGACATCGCCATTCTTGGGGACCTCGAACGTGAGGGGCGCGCACTCGAAGCCGTGGTCGCGGATCAGGAGCCTCGAGCGTCCCGGCGGATGCTCGAACCGCTTGTGCACGCGCGAGCTCGCCTGGCGCTGCTCCGTACGATCGGCCACGACCAGGAGCTGGCGATCGTCGCTGCTGATCACCACGGCACCGTCGGTCCGCGGCGGCGCGCCGATCGAGCACACCCTGCGTTCGCCGGGCCTCACGATGCACGTCGACATGCCGTAGGTCAGCGGCGTCACCGCCTCCATGACGTACCGTCCCGGCGGCAGGTCGAGCTCGAAGCCGAGGTTGGGGCCGCCGTCGACGGCCGTGGTCGGCGACGTGCCCGGCTTCACCAGGATCTTGCCGTCGAACAGGAGGTACGCGGTCTTCAGATCGATCGACTTCGGATCGCTCGGCGAGCCGCTCATCACGAACACCGAGCCCGGCGTCGTCGCGAGCTGGTCGAGCAGCGCCTCGACCCCCTTCCTGTCCGCGGCGTCGGGCGAGAGCGCTAGGTATATCTCGAAGCTGCGGATCGCGTCGGTCAGCCTGCCGAGCCGCCGCTGGATGTCGGCGATGTTGTAGGCCGTGCTCGGGTGCGGCGAGATCGCGAACGCCTTCTGGTAGAGGCCGAGCGCGGTCGGGAGGTCGCCGTTCTGGTCGGCGGTGTACGCGGCGCCGAACGCCTCGCCCGCGGCCTTGACGAACTTGTCGGGCGCCGTCTTGCGCTTCGCGGTAGACGGCTTCGCGGCGGCGACGGTGGCGAGCGCGAGCACGAGGACGATCGCGATCCTCATCGCGGCAACCTGACGGTCTGCCGGGTCGCGATCAGCGGCTTGCAGAACCGCTTGTTCTCGCCGGGCTTCACGTCGATGTAGACGTACGTGAGGTCATCGCCGGCGGGGACGTCGAACGCGATCTTGTTGCACGCATCGGTCGCCGACTTCACGAACGTCTCGTAGCGCCCCGGCGCCAAGGTGAACCGCGCCCGGAGCTGGAACTTGGTGCCGCCGTCCTCCCAGGTGCCGACGAGGTTCATCGTCGGCGACGCGCTGAGGATCACGTTGCCCTCGGCCTCCTCGTACCTCATCGCCACGTGCTCGGTGTGCGCCAGGAACGCGGAGAACGACTTGTGAACATAGGACGTCGGGCCGATCCGATCCACCGTATGCCGGCCGGGGCTCGGCATCACGATCGCGGGTGAGGACCCGAGGAGCTTGCCGTCGAAGAAGATCACGGCGTCGGGATCCTCGCCGTCGATCACCGCGACGGACGGGCGCTTCTCGATCAGCTCGATGATCCGTTCGACGTCCTTGCGGTCGGGCGCGTCGGGGAGGGCCGCGAGGTACTTCTTGTAGAACTCGACCGCCTGGGGATAGTGCTCGACCCGGCGCGAGACGTCCGCGAGATTGTAGAGCGTGCTCGCATGGCCGTCGTCGAGGAGGGAGCGATAGTGACTCGCGGCGTCGTACGGACTCCCGGCCTTGTCCGCGATCACGGCGTCGACGAACTTGGTGAGCGCCTCGACCGAGTACTTCTCGATCGGCGGCTTGCGCTTGGCCGGCCACTGGTACGGGGGCACGTCGGGCGCAGCGGCGGCGAACGTCGTCCCGGCAAGCACGCAGGCCACGATCCACTTCATGGACGGTTAGTGTAGCTCGTGAACGTGCAGATCGTCGTGAATCTCGTCCGCGCTCGGCTCCTGGGCCACCCGGCGATGCTAGCGGATCGCGGCGTCTGCTAGCATCAGCGCGTGCTGCTCGTCGCGCGGATGATCGAGGAACAGTTTCATCGCGACGATGAAGATCGTCCGCTGCGCGAGGGACGCACACCCGCGGAGTACCTCCGCCCGACCGACCTCGAGTACAAGCCGTGCCCGTACGCCGGTTCGCGCAGCCAGCACGCGCTGCCGATGAACGTCTCGGCGCTGCGCCAGATGTCCGCGCACTGGGACGACATCCTCGGTGCGATGGTGATGTTGCGCGACGCGTACCGCACGATCCGCGGCGTCACGGACCTCGATGTGATGGACGTCTGGCGCATCAGCCAGCTCGGATCGGCGCTCCCGTGGTGGTTCATCCTCGGCAAGAGCGAGACCTCGCCCGCGTACGCGGCGTCGCTGGCGAAGGCGATGCAGGGTGTCGGGCTGTGGGCCCAGCAAGACTTCGTGCGGATGCTCACCGAGACGTGGCAACCGCCGCCCCTGACCGCAGCCGCGATCCTCGCGCTGACCGAGGCGAACGGGACCTTGATCGCCGAGACCGAGGTGTGCGCGGG
>JAGSPR010000363.1 GCA_018262455.1 Deltaproteobacteria bacterium
GCGAGCGCTTACTACTTCCCGAACGCCGGCTGGCAAGCCGGCTGGGTCGTGTTCGACGTCGCGCTCGGCGCGGCGTTGTTCGCGCTCGGCAGGCGCTGGCGACCTCGGCTCGCGAACCTCGTCGCGACCGCCGTGACCGCGGATGCGGTGGTCACGCTCATCCAGGCGATTGCCTACGATCTGCCGCGACGCCGCGGGATCGCCGATGTGGTCGTCATCGTGATCGCGATCCTCGCCCCGACGATCGCCGCCGCGATGCTGTGGAACGCGCGGGGCTACCGCAAGCGGTGATCCCTGCCACGAGTTCGGCTCGGCGACGCGAGACAGCCGAGACGGCTGCTGCCACTATGCGCGTCCGCATGAACCCCCACGTCGTCCGAGCGAGTGCGTGGGCCACCGCCTTCACCGCCATGCTCGGTGCGCTGATCGTGGCCGGCTCGCGCAACCTCGCGCACTTCGACGCCGCGCTCGTCGGGTACACGTTCGCGACGTTGTTCGCGACGTTCGGGATCACGTACCGCTACTCGATGTGGTTGCAACGCCCGCCGACGCGGATGTACTGGCGGCAGGGTTGGCGCGCGTTCCTCGCGCCGCGGCGGCTGCTGCCGAACCTCGCCACGGCCGTGCGCCGGGCCGTGGTGGAGGTCGCGCTCAATCGGTTCATCTTTCGCCGCGGCCGGATGCGCGGCCTGACCCACATGTTGCTCATGTGGGGCTGCCTGCTCGCCGCCGCGATCACGTTTCCCCTCGTCTGGGGCTGGATCCACTTCGAGACCGCACCGGACCACCTCGACACCTATCGCACCTACATCTTCGGGTTTGCGGCGGGAGAGTTCCCGGTCGATTCGGTCCTCGCGTTCATCGTGTTCCACGGGCTCGTGTGGTCGTCGTTCCTCGTGCTCGCGGGTGTGATGCTCGCGTTCCGCCGCCGGATTGCCGATCGCGGGGCCGAAGCCGTCCAGCAGTTCGGCGAAGACATCCTCCCCCTCGTCCTGCTCGGCGCGATCAGCATCACCGGGCTCATGCTGACGATCAGCTACACGTGGCTGCGTGGGTACGCGTACGACTTCGTCGCGATCCTCCACGCGATCACGGTGATCGTCACCCTGCTCTGGTTGCCGTTCGGCAAGTTCTTTCACATCTTCCAGCGGCCGGCGCAGCTCGGCGTCGCGTTCTACAAGGACGAAGGTGAGCGCACCGAGCAGGCGCGCTGCAAGCGATGCGATCGCGCGTTCGCGTCCGCTGCGCTGATCCGCGATCTGATCGTCGTCGAGCGCGAGCTGGGCTTTCGCTACGAGACCACCGCTGGTGGCGCCACGCACTATCAGCAGATCTGCCCGGCGTGCAGGCGCGCGCTGTTCGGACTCGCGCAAGGCGCCCTCTGGACCGAGAACGAGAGCACCTGAACCATGGCCAAGCTCCCCGTCGAGGATCACGCGATCACCCAGGCGTTCGGCCCGCACCTGTCCGCGGGCACGCGCGGCGGGACGGTCGACGCACCAGACAAGCTGGTCAAGACGCACTGCTGCTTCTGCGGCCAGCAGTGCGGCATCCAGCTCAAGGTGCGCGGCAACGAGGTGGTCGGCTTCGAGCCGTGGGAGGAGTTCCCGTTCAACCGCGGCATGCTGTGTCCGAAGGGCGTCAAGCGGTATCTCCAGGGCTCGCATCCCGATCGCCTGCTCACCGCCGTGCGTCGTGATCCGACGGCCGCGGGCGGGTTCTCCGCGATGCCCTACGACGAAGCCATCGCCTACGTCGCGCGCGAGATCGGGCGGCTTCAGACCGAGCATGGCAACGGGTCGGTCGGCGTGCTCGGCGGCGCCAGCCTGACGACCGAAAAGACCTACCTGCTGGGCAAGTTTGCGCGGGTCTGCTTGAAGACCCCGTTCATCGACTACAACGGCCGGCTCTGCATGGTCAGCGCGGGCGCCGCGAACAAGAAGGCGTTCGGCATCGATCGCACCACGAACCCGTGGTCCGACATGGTCGGGACGGAGGTGATCTGGGTGGCGGGCTCGAACGTCGCCGAGTGCTCGCCGATCACGACGAACTACATCTGGCAGGCCCGGGAGCTGGGCGCGAAGGTCATCGTCCAGGATCCGCGGATCACGCCGATCGCACGGACCTGCGATCTGTACTTGCCGGTCCGGCCCGGGCGCGATGCCGCGCTGTTCGCGGGCGTCCTCGGGCTGATGATCGAGCAGGGCTGGATCGATCGCGAGTTCGTCGACGCGCACACCGTCGGGTTCGACGCCGTCGCCGAGTACTGCAAGACGTGGCCGGTCGCGCGCACCGCCGAGGTCACCGGGGTACCCGAGCGGTCACTCCACCAGGCGGCGGAGCTGTGGGGAACCGCGAAGTCGAGCTTCCTGTTCCACGCCCGCGGGATCGAGCACCACTCGAACGGCGTCCAGAACGCGCTCGGCACGATCAACCTCGTGCTCGCGTCGGGCCGGATCGGCAGGCCGAAGTGCGGCTACGGGACGATCGTCGGGCAGGCGAACGGCCAGGGCGGTCGCGAGCACGGTCAGAAATGCGATCAACTTCCCGGCTGGCGCGATATCTCGAATCCCGAGCACCGCAAGTACATCGCGTCCGTCTGGAAGATCGACGAGCCCGACCTGCCCGGACCTGGCGTCGACGCGTACGAGATGTTTCGCAAGATCGACGCCGGCGAGATCAAGGGGCTGATCTCGATCTGCTTCAACCCCAAGGTGTCGCTCCCCGACAACCAGTTCATCACGCGCGCGCTCGAGAAGCTCGAGTTCTACGTCGCGATCGACTTCTTCCTCAACGACACCGCGCGCCACTGCGACATCGTGCTGCCGGGTAGCCTGCAGGAAGAGGACGAGGGCACGGTCACTCAGGTCGAAGGCCGGGTCATCAAGATCAACAAGGCGGTCGACTGCCCGGGCGAGGCGCGCGCGGACTGGACGGTCATCCAGGATCTCGCGCGAGCGCTGGGCCGGTCGCACGGCTTTACGTTCGAGAGTCCCCGCGAGATCTTCGAAGAGCTTCGGATCGCCAGCAAGGGCGGCATCGCCGACTACTCGGGCATCACGTACGAGAAGATCGACGCCCAGATGGGCGTGTTCTGGCCGTGCTACAGCCACGATCCGAGGACCGGTGCTCCGACGCCCGATGATCCGGGGACGCCGCGGCTGTTCGAGCCTGGGAGCTACAACCCGGTCGCCAAGGGCGCTGGGCCGTTCTACTTCCCCGACGGCAAGGCGCGGTTCAACGTGGCGGAGTACCGGGCCGCGATCGACGACGCCTCGGAGCAGTATCCGATCTTCCTGACCACCGGCCGGGTCGTCAGCCAGTTCCTGTCGGGGACGCAGACGCGCAGGATCGGTCCGCTCGTCAAGCAGTACCCCGAGCCCCGGATCGAGATGCACCCGCGCCTCGCGGCCAAGCTCGGCATCGCCGACAACGACTGGACGACGTGCGAGACGCGCCGCGGCGCGATCACGCTGCGTGCGATGGTCGTGACGACGATCCGTCCCGACACCGTGTTCATCCCGTACCACTGGCCGGGCGACAAGAGCCCGAACCGGCTGACCGTGGCCGCGCAGGATCCGATCAGCAAGATCCCGCAATACAAGGTCTGCGGCTGCCGCGTGCAGCGCGCCGAATCCCCTCCCGAGTACGCGTCGAAGCTCGAACCGCAGCAATAGGAGACCATGCCTGTCCCGCAGCACCTCGAGTTCTTCGTCGATCCCAGCCGCTGCATCGGTTGTCAGGCGTGCGTCCACGCGTGTACCGAGTGCGATACGCACCGCGGTGACGCGATGATCCACCTCGAGTACGTCGATCGCGGGACCTCCGTCCAGACCGTGCCCGTGGTGTGCATGCACTGCGAACAACCGACGTGCGCCGAGGTCTGCCCGGCCGACGCGATCAAGCGCACCGGCGATGGCGTCGTGCAGAGCGCTCGCAAGCCCCGGTGCATCGGGTGCGGCAACTGCGTCGTCGCGTGCCCGTTCGGCGTCCCCGAGCTCTACATCGATCGCGCGATCATGATGAAGTGCGACATGTGCTACGACCGCACGTCGATCGGCAAGAAGCCGATGTGCGCGACGGTCTGCCCGAGCCAGGCGTTGTTCTTCGGGACGCGGGAACAGGCGCTCGCGCTCCGGCCGAAGTCGACCCCCACGAACAAGTTCCGGTTCGGCGAGCAATCGATCACGACCCGGGTCAACGTGATGGTGCCGCGTCGCCCGGCCACGCCCATGCAGATCGATGTCACCGCCGCGATGGACGAGCGCCCGCGCAGTCGCTCGCTGCGGCTCCCCGTCCTCGATACGGCGGATCCGTTCGCCGAGGTGGAGGTCTAGCCATGGCCGACGATCCACAGACCCGGTTCGAGCAGGACCTCGCGATCGATCCTCGGGTCGACTCGCCCGCGCGCGAGGGCTTGACCGGGACCGCGCGAGGCGACGTCTACGAGCCGAGGCGAGATCCCGAAGACATCACGGCCGCGCCCGACCAGCGTCCGATGGACGAGCAACCGCGCTGGCGCCAGGACTTCGCGATCGACACGCCCGAGGACAACTTCATCGCCCGCCGCGACTTCGCCAAGTTCCTGGTCCTCACCAGCGGGGCGTTCGTCGCGGGTCAGGCCTGGATCGCCGCGAAGAGCCTCGTGCGCGATCGCCGCGCACCGCCCGGGCGCCAGCGGATCGCTTCGCTGGGGATGGTCCCGCCGGGCAGCGCGATGATGTTCACGTATCCAGGGGACGACCCTTGCCTGCTGATCCGCATGCGCGACGGCAAGCTCGTCGCGTACAGCCAGAAGTGCACGCACCTGTCGTGCGCCGTCGTCCCGAAGATCGACGAAGGCATCCTGCGCTGTCCGTGCCACGAGGGCGTGTTCGAGCTCGCGACCGGGCGCAACATCGCGGGCCCGCCTCCGCGCCCGCTCCCGGTGATCGAGCTCGACGTGGTCGGCGAGGACGTCTTCGCGACCGGGGTCACGGAGCGCACGGTATGAGCGCCAAGCCACAGCGTCAGCTCACGCGCGCGCAGCGCACGACGATCGTCTACGGCGTGCTGTGCTTCGTGCTGATCCTGGTCATCCTCCAGCTCTGGCTGCTCACCGCGACCATGAACGCCTGGCTCGGCGATGACGACGCCGTCGTGTGGCCGGCGCTGGGCGCGAGCTTGGCCTGTCTCGTGCTCAACCTCGGGCTGCTCCGCTACTTGCTCCGCCGATGACCGAGCCCGCGCAACCAGCCGGCGGCCTCGCCGCCATGCATCCCGCGTACTTCGCGCTCGTGATGGCGACCGGGATCGTGTCGCTCGCGTGCGAGCTCGTCGGGCTGCACGCGATCGCCGGCGCGCTGTTCGTGCTCAACCTGGGCTTCTACCCGGCCCTCTGGGTGCTCCTGATCGCGCGGGTGATCCGCCACGGCGATCGCGTGCGCGCCGATCTTCTCCACCACGGCCGCGCCGTCGGGTTCTTCACGATCGTCGCCGCGACCTGCGTGTTCGGCTCTCAATGTCTGATCATCGGCGACAGTGTGACCGCGGCCGTGGTGCTGTGGTTCGCGGGGATCGTGCTGTGGGCGGTCCTGATCTACGCGGTGTTCGCGATCCTGACCGTCAAGGCCGAAAAGCCCTCGCTCGCCGAGGGGCTCAACGGCGGCTGGTTGATCAGCGTCGTCGCCGCCCAGTCGGTCAGCGTGCTCGGCGCGCAGCTTGCCCCCTTGCTCGGCACGCACGCGCCGGCGGCGCTCGTGTTCTCGCTCGCGATGTGGCTCGGCGGCGGCATGCTGTACCTGTGGATCATCTCGCTGATCTTCTATCGCTACATGTTCTTCCCGATGAGCCCATCGGATCTCGCGCCCCCGTACTGGATCAACATGGGGGCGGCGGCGATCTCGACGCTCGCCGGGACGATGCTCGTCGCGGCGGCGCCGCACTCGCCACTCCTCGATCAGATCCTGCCGTTCGTGCGCGGCTTCACGCTCATGTGGTGGGCGACCGCGACGTGGTGGATCCCGATGCTGGTGATCCTCGGGATCTGGCGTCACGGCATCCGCAAGGTTCCGTTGCGCTACGATCCGCTGTACTGGGGCGCGGTGTTCCCGCTCGGGATGTACACGGTCTGCACCGGCCGGCTGTCGCGCGCGGTCGACGCCGAGTTTCTGATCTCGATCTCGCGCGTGTTCGTGTACGTCGCCCTCGGTGCGTGGTGCCTCGTCGCGGTCGGCATGGGTTGGCACGCTACCCGAGCAGCGTGGGCTCGAGGTTCGCCGGCTTCTCGGCGAGCTCCTCGTCGGTGAGCCGCGCGTAGATCTCGACGAGGGTGCCGTCGGGATCGGTGAGCCAGAGCTCGTGCAGCGGCGTGCCTCGCCACGTCGTGCGCGGAGGCTTCTCGATCGGGAACCCGGCCTCGCGTGCGAGCGTGGAGGCGCGGATCACGGCGGCCTTGTCCGCGACCGCGATGCCGAGGTGGTACAGGGTGTCGTGGTGGAGCTCCTTGCCGTCCGAGACGACCAGCACGAAGTTGGTGCGGAGCGACGGGTGCACGAACGTCGAGTAGCGATGGGTCCACTCCCGGGGCGGGGCACCGAGCAGCCACGCGTAGAACCGGGTGCTCCGGGCGAGATCCTTCACGCGCACGCTCGCGTGGAGCTCGTCCGGACGTGGACCTTCCGGGAGGTCGCGGATCGCGGCGAGCACCTCGAGCCGACCCTGGATCTGGTCCCGGGCCGCGCGGAACCGCGTCAGGAGCTCGTCGCGCGACAGGGTCGGGTCATCGCTCGCCGGATCGGCGATCGGCCAGTGCAGGCGGTGGACGTGGCCGAGAAACACGGGGCAGACCTCCTCCGCACACAGCGTGATCACCGTGCCGACCGTGGAGGCGTCGATGGTGTCCACCGACTTCGAGTGATGCGCAGCGAGGTCGACCCCGACCTCGCGCATCACCTCGATCGCGTACGGGTTCACCCGCGAA
>JAGSPR010000009.1 GCA_018262455.1 Deltaproteobacteria bacterium
GATGTCGAGGTGGATGTCGACGTGGATGTCGACGTCGAGCCGGCCGAGCCGGCCCCGATCCCGCCGCCACCCCCGCGGCCGATCCCGCGGGCGCCGACGTTGGCGGGGATCGCGATGGCGCCGCCGCCGATCCCGGGGGCTCGCCCCGTCGCGGTCGTGCCTCCGCGTCCCCCGACGGTGCGCATCCCGGCGCTCGGTGCGCGCCCCTCGGTCCCACGCTTGACCCCGCCGGCGATGCCCACGGTCACCATGCCGGCCATCGCGCCGGCCATGGCGATCCCGCCACCGGCGATCGCCGTCCCGCCTCGTGAGGCGGACGAGCCCGCCCCCGCGCGACCGCGCGCTGTCACGGGCGCTCCGCCAATCCCCGGTTCTTCGATCGCCGAGAACGACCTCGAGATCCCGTCGCCCGACATGTCCCTGGCGCATGAGGGCATGGAGGTCTCGACCGGGATCGCGAACATCGTCGTCGATCAACCGCTCGAAGCGCACCTCGATTCGCCCACGGTGATCGATCGCGCCCTGTCCGAGCTCGGCGATGCCGGCAGCGAACAGCGCGCCACCGCGATGGCGAACGAGCTCGCAGCGACCACCGACGCGGCCGCCGCCGCGTTCCTCGCCTACGAGCTCGGCGAGCATTGCGAACGACGGCTCGCCGACGAGGCGAGCGCCGTCAAGGCCTACGGCCGCGCGCTCACGCTCGATCCATCGCTGCGGCCGAACCTGTGGGCGATCCGCCGGGTGTTCTATCGCCGGGCGCTGTGGCCGAACCTGGTCAAGCTGATCTCCGCCGAGGTCGAGTACGCGCGCGACGATCTCGAGCGCGCGGATCTGCTGCTCGAGAAGGCCCGAATTGCCGGCCATCACATGGCCGATCTGGCAGAGGCCCGGGCTGCACTCGACGAGGCGGTCCGGATCTCGCCGGCGCATCAGGGTGCGTTGCTCGAGCTCGAGCGGATCGTCGCGAAGGCCGGGGACGTGCCGGCGCTGCTCGACGTCTGGGAGCTGCTCGCCGAGGCCGTCGAGCAGCCTGCGCGCAAGGCCAGCTACTGGCTCGAGGTTGGCCGGGCCGCGGCTTCGACCGCGGGCGGCAAGGACTACCCGCGCGCGCAGGAGGCGTTCGAGCGCGCCTCGGGGCTCATCACCTACGGGCCGGCGGCCGAGCGTCTCGCCCGCGAGCGGCTCCGCATCGCCGACCAACACGGTGCGACCGAAGACATCAACGCCGCGATCGAGAAGCTCGTGACGTTGCTCCTGGCAGCCTTCGGTCCCGCGGGCCCGGGAGAGGCGACGCAATCGCCGAGCGAGGTCAGCACCGGGCGCGCGACCCAGATCCGCCGCGAGGTGGTCGCGCTGCGCAGACGGCAGGCCCAGTTCGCACGCGCCGAGGCGCCCGGTCTCGCGTGGGACATGCTGCAGCTCGCGCTCGCGCTTGCCCCGGGCGAGCCCCTGCTGCTCGCGGATCTCACCGAGCTCGCCGAGGAGCTGGGACGGTACGAGGATCTCGCGGAGCTGGTGCAGAGCTGGCAGGCCGTCGAGGCCGACCCAGGCCGCGCGATGGCGCTGTCGATCCGGCGTGCCGATGCGCTGCTGCGTGGCGGCCAACGCGATCAGGCGCGCGCCCTGCTTGCATCGCTCGAAGCGAGTGCGGCCGGCTTCATCGTGCTCACCTCGGCGGCGGAGCGCGATGCGCTCGGACGTTCGAGCGCACCCGATCTCGCGAAGACGTACGTCGCCGCCGGGCAAGCCGCGTTGCTCGGTAGCTGGCTTGGCCCCGGTCAGGCGCCTGTGCCGGATCCCGGCGCGGCCGCGGCGCTGTTCGTCCAGGCCGCGCAGCTCCTCGCGTACGAGGTGGGTGGCCAGGAAGCCATCGACGAAGCACGCAGCGCGCTCGGCAAGGCGCTCGAGGCCGTGCCCGGCTATCCACCCGCGCTCGAAGCGCTCACCGAGCTCGATGATGCCACCGGCCGCGTCGCGGAGGCGCTCGCACGGCTCACCGCGGCGGCCCAACAGACCCACGGCGATGACCGACGCGCGATCTACGAGCGCGCGATCCGGCTCGCTCGTAGCCACAGCGACCTCGAAGCAACGCTCGAGCTCGAACGCGCGCTGGCCGAGCTAGCACCCTCGGATCTGGCACTGCGCTGGCGACTCGAGTCGACGCTCGCGCAGCTCGGCCGTGATGACGAGCGCGCCCAGATCCTCACCGGGCTTGGCGCGGAGGAGACCGACCCGACGCGGCGCGGGACCGCGCTCGTCGCGGCTGCGCGGCTGCGCGAGCGCGCAGGCTCGGTAGAGGTCGCGACCGACCTGTACCGCCAGGTGCTCGTGCTGTGGCCCGACGACACATTCGCTCGCGAGTCGCTGATCGACCTGCTGCGCGCGCAGGAGCGATGGACCGAGCTGGTGACCGAGCGTCGCGCCGAGGCGCGAGGGTTGCCCGATGGGGCCGCGGCGCGACGCGCGCTGCGAGAGGCTGCGTGGATCCTGGAGGTGCGGCTTGGCGATCATGCGTCGGCCGCCCAGATCTACAACGAGTGGCTGGTGCGGGTGCCCGATGACCGCACCGCCCTCGAAGGCGTTGCGCGCTGCCGGGCCGCGTTCGGTGACCGGCTCGGCGAGGTAGTCGCGCGGCGTGCGATTGCCGAGCTCGATGCGAGCTCCGAGACCCAGTGGCTCCTGGGGAGTGCACTCGAGCGCGCTGGCCAGTTCGACGATGCCGTGGAAGTGTTCCGGGCGCTCTCGATGCGCGACGAGGCTTCGGTGGCTGCCACGAGTGCCGCACTCGCGTTGGCCGATCTCGCCGCCGGGCGCGCCGACACGGTGATGCGCGTTGAAGCCACCGCGACGCTGGCCGGGCGGACCACCGAGCCACGGCTCGGTGCGGCCCTCGCCGAAGACAGCGGGTGGATGTACGCACTCGTGCTCGAGGACTTCGAGCGAGCACAGCAGTCGTTCGGGGCCGCGATCACCCTCGAGCCTCGCCGGGGCGGAGCACTGCTCGGCGCGGCGCTCGTGGCGGCGCGCCGTGGCGATCTCGAAGAGCTCTCCGCGGCCTACGACGGGCTCGCGGCGTCGGTGCAGATGCCCGACGCCGCCGCTGCCCTCCATCTCCGGGCAGCCGCCACCGCGGCCGCGAACGGTGACCTCGAGCTCGCGAACCAACGAGTCGCTGCCGCGCGGCTGGCGGCTCCCGACGATACCAGCGCGCTGCTCGTGCTCGCCGAGACCACGGCGACCCCTCAGGTCGATCGCGACGCCAGCGAGTCTGCCGACGGGGAGGGCGCTGCCGCTGCGATCGAGCGCCTGCTCGATCGCGCGGAGGTCCTCGAGATGCGCGCCGCGCTCGCCGACGACCCCACCGCGCGCGCGTCGTGGGAGCTCGACCGCGCCGAGGCCCTGGAGCTGGCAGGCCGGCTGCGCGAGGCCGGCATCGTCGTCGCGGCGGTGCTCAAGACCCAGTCCGGGGATGTGCGCGCACTCGAGGCCCTGCGGCGGATGGCCAAGCGCGCCGGCGACGACCAGACCTGGGCCCAGGCCAGCTACCAACTCGCGCGCGTGCTCGGCGATCCGGCCGGCAAGCTCGCGCTGCTGCGCGATGCCGCGAGCGTTTTCGATCAGAGCTCCGCGCCAAATGCCACGGAGCTCGCCCTCGCGATCTACAAGCGGATCCTCGTCGTCGATCCGGGCGCAGTCGAGCACGACCGGCTACTCGATCTGCTGCGCGAGAAGGCGGATGTCCTCGGACTCACGACCGCACTCACCGAACGGCTGACCTGGCTCGAAGCAGAGCAGCAGGACGCGACACGCGATCATGAGATGGTCCCGCTGCTGCTCGAACGTGCCACCGTGGTGCACGGGATGGGCGACTCCGGCGCCGCGATGGCCGATCTCGACGCGTTGCTCGATCGCGCGGCGAGCCACGTCGAGGCGCTTCGGTTCCGCGCCGACCTCGCCTTCAACGCGGGCGAGGTCGAGCTCGCGGTGTCGCTGTGGCGGCGCTGCATCGCGGCCGAGACCCGGCCCAGGCGACGTGCCGAGATCGAGCTCCAGCTCTCGCAAGTGCTCGCCGAGAACGTCAACGACCTCGCCGGTGCGATCGAGAACCTCGAGCGCGTGGTCGAGGCCAACCCCGACGATCTCCTGCTGCGCGAGCGCTTGCTCGGGCTGTGCCTGCGGGTGAACGACTGGGACCGGGCAACGCGCGAGCTCCGCGCGCTCGCGCGACTCCGGCCGACGCCCCAGGACCAGGCGCGCGACGAGCTGCGGCTCGCGCTGATGCTGCGCGACCGCCTGAACGACCGCCAAGCGGCGACGCTCGCGCTCGAGCGCGCAAGCTCGCTCGATCCGCTCAACCTCGACATCGTTCGCGAGCTCTCCGAGCTGGTCGAGCCCACCGCACGCGCGCAGCTCCTCTCCGGTACCGTTGCAGCGTTCCGCGCGTCGATCATGCAGAACGCGAAGTCCGCCGTGCTTTACGAGCGGCTCGCGCAGGTCACCGGCTGGCAGGGCGACACCGACGCTCGCTGGCTCGCGCTCGTCGGACTCGAGTCCCTGGGAACGCCGTCGGCCGATCAGCGCCAGGTGCTCGAGCAGGGGCGTCACCGGATCGGCGTGCCGACCCAACACGTGTTCGACGACCACGCGCTGCGCGCGATCCGTGGTCCGTCTGGCGGACCGCTCGCCGAGCTGTGGCGCGCGATCGCGCCGGCGGTCCAGGTCGCGACCGGCGTCGACGCGGGCAAGCTCGGGTTCTCCCGTGGCGATCGAGTGGCGCTGAAGAAGCTGGGCGACAAGTACGAGCCGCTCGCGACCGCGCTTGCCTGCTTCCGGATCGAGGAGATCGAGATCTACATCAGCGCGGCACGAGGCGGGGTTGCACGCGCCCTCGCTGCGGAGACTCCGATCCTGTGCCTCGGCGCCGACGTGGCGGCCGCGAAGATGCCGCACCAGCGCTGGCTGCTCGGCCGTACGGTCGCGACGCTCGCCGAGGGGTTCGCGACCCTGCCGGATCTGCGCGAACCCGAGCTCGGGTGGACGATCGTCGCAGCGCTGCGAGCCGCCGAGGTGGCGGTCCCGGCCGGCATCGCCGAGGAGGTCACCGGCGAGGACGCGAGCATCGCGGATCGCACGAAGCTCCTCAAGAAGGAGCTGAACCGCAAGGCGCGGACGACCATCGCGCAACTCGTCCAGCAGCAGGCGAGCAGCGTCGTCGACATCGCTGGGTTCCGCCGCAACGCCCTCGCGGTAGGCCATCGCGCCGGCCTGGCGTGGGCGGGAGATCTGGCGGTGGCGCTGGCGCAGCTCGACGTCGGCAAGGGCGGCAAGTCGATCACCGACAGCCCGGTCGCGCTCGAGCTCACGGGGTGGTCGGTCTCCGAGGAACACACGAGGTTGCGCGAGGCTCTCGGGATTGCCCTCCAGGCCGGGCCGAAAGGCGTGCGATGACGGTGCCCGGCGGCAAGCCACCGAAGAACCCCAAGGGCTTCCTTGGCGACGACGATATGCTGTCGGAGCTCGACGCGTGGGACGCGACGTTCGATGCGTTGCACGGGCCTGACGGCGGCGATCCGCCGACGGCACCGGTGATGGACTGGCCGCCCGCCGCCGAACCGCTGAAACCGACGGTGGATCCCACCGTGGTCTCACGGGCGGCTCCGTCCGATGAGAGTGCGACTTTCGACGACTTCGAGCTGAGCTCGGATCTCGAAGCCCAGCTGACGCTCGACAATGCGCTCGAGGAGGACAGCGCCTCGGATCACGAGGACGGGCTCCTCACGACGACGGCCGACCGGTTGGCGATCGATCTAGGAGAGACCGACTTCTCCGACGTGGGTGCGAAGGCCCCCCCCGCCGCGCTCAGTGATCTGCTCGGTCGCAGCCCCAGCCGGGCCCCCGGCAGCGCGACGCGGCCACCCGACGTCGACTCCGAACCCGACGCCGACGAGGACGCGATCTACACCTCGGCGGCGCGCAGCCCAGCGGTGCCCGTCAGCGCGAGGCCCGCCGCCCCGATCGTGCCGCCACCGGTGGCCGAGCGCCGCACGCCGGCCATCGTCCGCCGCGTCGCGCCACAGCCGATCCCGAACCCACGCCAGGCCGAACCATCGGCGGACGACGACCTGGACGACTCGTTCGGGAACCAGACCCGGATCATCGCCAGCGACGAGATCGAGATCCACGCCTCGGCGTCGCGATCGATGCAGGCGGTGGCGCCGCCGCCCGCGGTCGAAGAAGACGCCTACGATGACATCGAGATCGAGGCTGCCGAGCCTCCGGGCGCCGCCGCATCCGCGAGCGAACCACCCGCGCAGCGTCGGACCGCCCACCTCGTGCGGCGGGCCGATACCCAGAGCCGTCCACCGCTGATCCGCCCCGGGTCCTCGGGGCCGATCATCGAGATCAATGCGGACGAGTCGGATCCGGAGCTCGCGATCGGGGTCGAGCAGCCGGAATATGACTTCTCCGATGTCGCGGCGTCGGTCGGCGCAGCCGACAGCGACCTCGAGTTGCTGGTCGACCTCCGGGTCACAGGAGAGCGCCCCGAGCCCGACCTCACTCTCGACGAAGTGGAGGAGATCCGGATCGAGCTATCAGCGCCCGCCTCGGAGCTCGACGGACTCGAGGACTTTTCGGACTTCCAGGACGCGGGGAGCTCGGCGGTCGAGCTGACCATTCCGGGCGAGCGTGGCCTGCCGCTGCAGCTCGATGGTTCCATCGAGCCCGAGGACTCCGGCTCGATCCGACCGTCAGCGCTGGTCGAACTGTATCCGCGGGTCAAGACGCCGACCTCGGTGCCGCCGATCCGGCCGCGCTCGGTCCGGCTGCAGACGCCGATGCCCGTCGAGGTCGCGACGGTGAACGAGATCGAGCCCACGCTCGATCTTGACTCCGCTGGGCGCGCCTGGCCCGTGCAGCTCGCGCCGCTCGCCAGCGTCGTGCTCGACGAGGCGTCCGCGCAGGCGTTGCTCGTCTACGAGCGCGAGGTCACCACGCTCGACGACAGCGCCACGTCGGCCGCACTTCGCATCGAAGCAGGTCGACTTTGCGAGCGGCTCAGCGATGGTGAGCGCGCACGCGTGCACTACGACGCCGCCTTGCTTGCCGATCCACGTGCGACCACGGCACTCCGCGGCCTGCGCCGGATCGCGCGCGCGGCCGGCGACCTGGAAGAGGCGACACGCCACCTCGACACCGAGATCGCCGTCGCGGGCGCCCTCGAGCGGCGTCCGCTCAGCCACTACCGAGTCGATCTGCTGATGGCGAGCGGCGAGCAGGACCTCGCGCGGGTCGCGGCCGGCGAGATCCTCGACAGCGCTCCCTCGGACATCCGCGCGTTGCTCGCCCAGCTCGAGCTCGCGTTCCTCGACGGTCGCGCCGACGAGTTCGGCGTCGCGCTCGAGCAGATCGCGCACGCGGTCAGCGACAACGAGCTCCGCGCAGCCGTGCAAGCCGTCCGCGGCACGCTCGCCGCACACCACAACGACACCGCCGCCGCGGCGAGCTGGTTCGTCGCTGCCGCGCAGGCCGACCCGTCCGCGATCGCGGCGCAGCTCGGCGCCGTGCGCCACGCTGCCGCGCAGGCCGATGGCGATGCCGCGAGTCGCGCACTGCTCGAAGTGGCCCGGCAGATCGAGGCCAGCGATCCGATCACCGCCGCCGCCGCCGCGGTGCGAGCACAACAGTGGTCCCGCGCCGCATCGGGCGTCATGCCCAAGGATCGCGCGGCGGTTGCCGCCGCTGCCGCCGCGCTCGCGACCGCGTCGGCCCCCTCGGATCCGCTCGTGGCCCGGCTCGCCGCCGAGACCGCGGCTGCCGGGGGAGACCCGACCGTCACCGGCGCAGCGTTCGCGCACTGGGCTGCCTGCGCGAGGGCGCCGGCGGAGCGTGCCTACGCCGCGGCCCGCGCGGCCGAGCTCGATCCAGCGCACGCCTCCGAGCTCTGGGCGAGCGTGATCTCGCTCGATCCAGGCGACGACTACGCCGCGGCGCAGCTGCGAACCGCGCATGTCACCTCGGAGGCGACGCAGGCCGCGATCGATGTCGACCTGGCAACGGCGGAGGATGTCGAGCGCGACCGCGCGCGGCTGCGCGCCGCCTACGGGCTGATCGCGCAGGGCCAGCTCGACGCTGCGATCGATGTGCTGACGAAGGGGAGGGCCGCGCGCCCGGTCTCGGTCGCGATCGGCGAGGCGCTCGGCGAGGCCCTGGCAGCCGCGGGCAAGTGGACCGAGCGCGCCCAGCTCTTCGCCGAGCTCGCGCGTCAGCCCGGCGAGCAGCTCGACGGCGAGGTCGCCCAGCTGCGCAGCGCGATCGCGTGGGAGGAAGCGGTCGGCGCGGCGGCGGCGCTGGAAGGCTCCGAAGCGCCAAGTCTCGACGATCTCCAGCGCATCACCGCGCAGGCGCTCGAAGCGTGGGAGCGCGTGCTCGAGCTCAGCCCGGGCAACCCGACCGGACAGGCCGCGGCCCTGGTACTCGCGAACCGGCTTGGCGATGGCGAGGTGATCGCGGAGGCCCTGGCGCGTGCTCAGGCAGCCGAGCGCACGCCCCTGGCCGCCGCGAGCCTCGCGTTCCGGCGCATCCGGCTGGTCGCCGACGATCTCGCGCGATCCGACGCGCTGCTGCGCGACATCCATCCGCTCGACGATCCTCGCCGCACCGTCGCGCTCGTCATCGCAGCCGCTCGCGCCGGCGAGCTCGGCGAGGCCGCGGCAGCGCTCGAGGAGCGGGCGAATCATCTCGACGCACGCACCGCCGCCACCGAGATCGCCGCGCTCCGGTTGCGCGCCGCGCAGCTCGCCCTCGACGCGAACGATGCACCGCGCGCGATGCGGCTGCTCCAGCAGGTCGAGGCTGCGTTGCCCAACCTCCGGGTCGTTCGCGATCTGCTGGCGGCTGCGAGCCGGCGCGCCGGCGATCGGCCCGCGGCCCCACCGGTCCGCCGCAGCGAGCCGGCCATCGGAGCATCGTCCGCGGATGCGTTCGTACGCGCCGTTCGCGATGCCGACCTCTCGCTGGCGCACGGCGATGCGGCGGCCGCGCTCGCGCTCTACCAGCGCGCGCTCGAGATCAATCCCGGCGATCCGCTCGCGATCGTCCCGCTCGTACGCATCGCGACCGAGCTCCGCGAGCCGACCGCGATCACCGGCCTGGCGCTCGCACAGCTGCGCGCGGCCCAGGACGCTGGAGACCACGTCGCCAAGGCCGTCGCCTACGAGCTGCTCGCGCAGATCGACTCGGATCTCCGCAACGACCCTGGGTCCTCGCAGATCGCGCTCGAGAGCGCGTCGCAGGCCGATCCGAGCCGGATCGATCTGATGCACCGGCTCGAGCGCGGGTACGCCGCTGACGACGAGATCGCGGAGCTGCTTCGGCTGCGCAAGGCCGAGCTGGAGACACTCCCCGCCGAGCTCAGCCGCGATCGCGTCGCACTCCAGCTCGACATCGCCGGGCTCGCGACCCGCGACGGCCGCACCGAGATCGAGCTCGCGGAGATGTATCGCGGTGTGCTCAAGACCGATCCAGCGGCACGCCTCGCGCTCCTTCACCTCGAAGCGATCGTGCGACGCAGCGGGTTCTCCGACGAGCTCGCGGACGTCGAGGACAAGATCGCCAGCTACTTCGAAGGCGATCCGAAGACCCAGGCGGCGTTCTGGACGCGGGCAGGCGAGACGCTCGCCGACATCGGCCAGATCGACGCAGCGGTCCAGCGGTTCGGCCGCGCGGAGGCGGCGTTCCCGGGCCACCTGCCCGCGCTCGAGGGCTGGCGCCAGGCCGCGCTCAAGGGCGGGCTGTGGATCGATGTCGCCGAGGCCGCGGCCAGGCAGGCCCTGAACGCGCCAGACCTCGCGACCCAGGCAGCGCTCCATCACTTCGCCGGCGTGGCGCTGATGGACAAGGCGCTGGTCGGCGAGCAGGCGATGGCCGCGTTCCGCCGCGCGCTCGAGGCCAACCCAGGCCACAAGGACGCCTTCCTTCGGCTGCGCATCCTGCTCGAGGAGGACGCGAACCACGATGACCTCGCCAGCCTGCTCGCGCTTCGGCTCGACGTCGAGACCGATCCTGCCGCGCAGGTGGAGCTCCACCGCGCGCTCGCCGAGCTGCATCGCAACTTCCTTTCGGATCGCGAGACCGCGACGAAACACTTCCGCGCGATCCTCGAGGCTGAGCCCAATGACCTGCGTTCCCATGCGGCGATCGCTGATATCGCCTGGGAGCAAGGGAACTGGCAGGAGGCCGCGGACGCGCTGATGGCGCGCGCGCGACTCGAGCGCCAGCCCGACGTCCTCAAGACGCTGTGCTTTCGACTCGGCTTGATCTACGCAGATCGCCTGGTCGACGGGCCGATGGCGATCAAGGCGTTCCAGCGCGCGCTGACGTACCAGCCGGACGACGAGAATACGCTGACCCGGCTTGCCGATATTGCCGCGCAGATTGGCGAGTGGAAGCTCGCCCTCGGCGCCTGCGAGCGACTCGTCAAGAACGAGAGCGACCCCGATCGCCGGGTCGCACACCTCCATCGGGTCGCACGGATCTTCAAGGACGGCTTTGGCGACAGGAAGCGCTCGGAGCGCGCGCTGAACCTCGCGCTCGACAGCGCCCCGACCAACGACCAGGCGCTTCAAGAGCTCGTCCAGTTCTACAAGGACGTCAGTGACCTCACGTCGGTGCGGGTCCACCTCAACCGCGTCGCCGGAGCGATGCGCGCTCGCGTCGCGCAGGTGCCACTCGAGGGCGTCCCATACCGCGTGATCGCGCGCGCGATGGCAGCTCGCGCCAACACCAACGTTGCCGGCTCGCTGCCGATCGCGCGAGCGGCAGCACAGCTCGCCGACCTCCTCGGCGCCGCCGGCGCACCCGAACAGGCGCTCATCAACGAGCCAGCTCAGCCGGACCTCTCGCAGCTCATGCGTCCCGAGTCCGACGAGGTGCTGTTCCCGCGTGGCGTCCAGCCTGAGCTCCGGCAGATGTTCCAGCTCCTCGGCGATCGGATCGCCAAGCACGTCGGCGTCAACATCCAGTCGTACGGCGTGTCGCGCGGTGATCGCGCGCGGGGCCGTGACAACCCGGTCGCCGCGGTGGCGCAATCCGTGGCGACCGCCCTCGGGTACCCCGAGATCGACGTCTACGTCACGACGCGGCAACCGTGGGTGATGATCGCCGAGCCGACCAGCCCGGTGTCGCTGATCCTCGGTTCGTCGATCGCCGCGATGGGCGGAGATGCGATCCGGTTCGCGGCGGGTGGCGCGCTCAAGCTCGCGCAGGCCTCGATGGCTATCCCGGTGCGCCTGCCAGTGGAGGAGCTCGGGGTGCTCGTGGTCGCGTTGCTGCGACTGTTCCAGCCGGAGTTTCCGATCCTTGCGGTCGATGCCGAGCTGGTCGCCGTGCAGCACCAGAAGCTCCGCCGGCTGATCCCGACGAACCTGATGAACGAGCTGCGACCGTTCGCGCTCGCGGTCGATCCGGCACGCTTCGACCACCGCGAGCTCTCGCGTGACCTCAAGATCGCCGGGTGGCGGGCCGGGCTCGTCGCCTCGGGGTCGCTGCTCGCCGGGCTGCGCATCCTGGCCGCCCAGGCCGAGGGCGAATTGCCCGGCTTCCTGGCGGATCCACTTGCGCAGGGCCTGGTGGCCTTCGCACTGAGCGAGGATCACGCCACGGTCGCCCGTTAGTCGAACTGTGCGAATGTGCTCGGTTTACGAGCTCGATGTCCGACGATCTCGTGGCGACTGGGTGCGACCCTCGGCGGGCCCGCTCCTTGCTCCTGACCCCGGCATCCGAGAGCCATCGGATCAGCTCGGAGCAACGTCATGAGGTTACATCCACTCGCCGGCCGCCATGCGGTCCTGACCATGACAAGCATGACTTGCCTGGCTACGGCAGTAGCCTGTGGCGGCGGCGGGTCACCCGAGATCTCGGGGCTGACGGACACCGTGGCCCAGGTCGGGACCGAGCTGAAGATCGACCTCAACGGCACCGATCCGGATGGTGATCAGCTCATCTACGGCTTCCGGGCCGCGGACCTCCCGGAGGTCTCCGACCTCGCCCAGGTCACCGTGTCGCCTAGCGGCGCTGGCGTCTTTCGCTGGACCCCGCTCGCGTCCGACGTCGGCGAGCACTCGTTCGACTTCACCGTCTCGGACGGCAGCAACACGACCACCGACACCATCACGATCGACGTCAAGTCTGCGATCGGCAACGCCACGGCCCCGCTGTTCCGCCAGCCCCTCGGCACCGGCACGACCATCGACCTCGCCAAGAGGAAGTGTGTCGACCTGGCCATCGTGGTCGAGGATCAGGACAACGCGCAGACCACGATCACGCAGGAAGAGCCCGTGATCGACGGGGCGACCCTGTCGCAGAACGACGGGCTCATGGCCAGCTGGCAATGGTGCCCGTCCAAGGAGCAGGAAGCGGAGAGCCGCTACACCCTGGTACTCGCGGCCGACGACGGGGAGAACCCGAAGACGATCAAGAACTACCTCGTGGTGCTCCGCGGCGGCAGCGAGCCGAACTGTCCGGGCAACGCGCCGGTCATCACCCACACCCCACAGAACGCCTCGACCATCATCGACCTCACGATCGATGCCCGGGTCACCGACGACAAGGGCCTCAAGGAGTCCCCACTGTTCTACTACTCGACGACGCAGCCGGCGAACCCGCCCATCCTGTCCGACATGATCCAGCTCTCGATGCTGAAGATCGACGGCAGCTCGACGGATGCCACCTATGCGGCCGACGTCCCGAACCCGGTCGCGGGCACGCCCGCCGGCACGTCGAAGACGCTGTTCTACGTGCTCGTCGCCGATGACGATGATGACGAGACCGGCAACTGCGATCACTCGACCACCTCGCAGGTCTTCGAGATGACCGTGACCTCGAACGGCGCCGCGAACCTCCCGGTGTGCGCGTCGTGCACCTCGGACTCGCAGTGCGGCACCGGTGACCTCTGCGCATTCATCGGCTCGGAGGGCGCGAGCTTCTGCCTCCAGTCCTGCGCCACGGGTTGCCCGACCGGCTACGCTTGCTCGAACGGGCCGGTGTTCTCGGTCGACGGTGCATCGGCGAACCAGTGCGTGCCGCAGAGCGGCTCGTGCGCGGCCCCGACCGGGGCCTGTCTCGATGACGCGAACGAAGAGGATGACTCGCGCTCCGCGGCGTCCGCCAACGCGACGGCGAACGGCCCGCTGGCCCCCGGCTTCTACGACTTCGTGAGCTGCCCCAAGGCGGTTCAGCCCAACTCGGGCTCGAAGTCGGACGACGACTGGTTCCAGATCAAGGTCGACGCCGACAGCAAGCTCGACCTCTGGCTCTACGGCAATGGCGAGAGCGACCTCGACCTCACGCTGTACCGGTCGAACGAGACGGTGCTGTCAAAGTCGACCAGCCTGACCGCCGACGAGAACATCGTGAAGTGCCTCACGCCCGGCACCTACTACGTGAAGGTGAACGGCTACGACGCCATCCGCAGCGAGTACCTGCTCGATTATGCCTCCACGCCCGAGGCCTGCAACACGACGTGCACCGACGACGCGCGCGAGGACGACGACACCTACAGCCAGGCCCGGCCGACGACGTCCCCGTTCCACACCTCCACCGGCAACGTGACCTGTCCGAATGATGACGACTGGTACAAGGTGACGCTGGTCGATGGCGACAAGATCACCATCGACCTGACGTTCACCCAGAGCGACTCGACGCAGGACATCGACCTCCACCTCTACAAGAACGAGTTCACCGACCTGTGGCCGTGCAGCGTCACGTCTCCGTCGACCTGCACCTCGGCCCACGGCCAGGGAGCAAGCTCGAACGAACACGCGACCGAGACCATCACCACGGGCTGTGCAGCCGGTTGTGACTACTTCGTGGTCGTTCGCGGCTACAACGGCTCGACGAACAACTACGACATCGCGATCAAGGTCGAGTAGCGAGATGCGCGGGCTCATCACGATCGCGCTGGTAGCGGGCTGCGCGAGCTCGACCGCCAAGGATCCGGGCCTCGAGGGCCTCGCCATCACCAAGGTCGCACCCAGCACGATCATCCCGGGCACGAAGGTGGCCGTCAAAGGCGCGTCGTTCGTCGAGGCGCAGTGGGGCACGGCGACGCTGCACCTGGTGGGGGAGGCCGGCGGCGAGACGATCGACGTCCGCTGGCCAGCGACGTTCGTCGATTTCGGCACGATGACGGTCGCAGTCGACGCTGCGAAGATCACAGAGGTCGGGGGCGCCGTCGACTTCCACGGCACGGCCAACGTCGACGTCCTCGCGACGAGCGACGGCGAGACCTACTCGACTGAGACCATCACGGTCGACCTGACCTTCCGCGACACGCTCACCCCCGCGCCATCGTCGCTCGATGGCACCGGCGTCATCTTCGTCAACGACCGGCTCGAGATCGACGGCAATGGCTTCTTGCTCGGTGGGGACGAGGGCATCACGGTGGCTCGGCTCGAAGGATGCTTCACGCCCGAGGCGGGTGGTAGCTGCAGTCCGCTCGCCACCCAGGACGTGACCATGGACCCGGTCGACGTGCTGTCGCGCGACAAGGCAACCTTCGCGTTCTCGCCGAAGATCGCCGGCATCCAGCCCGGCACGTTCACGGGGCGGGTCACCGTCATCAACCAGCAGACCGATGTCGCGCCGAGCTCGGCAGCTCCGATCGACGTGTCCTACGACCTCGTCACCGCGCAGATCTTCAACGTCGATCCACCGGCCGCGAGCCTGGGCCAGTACGTGTTCGTGCACGGCGGCGGGTTCGTCGGCGGCGAGGCCGGCGCACTGACCGAGCTCGAGCTCACAGGCACGTTCACCGCGACCGGAGCGCCTCCCGCGCAGGTCTTGCTGACCCTGATCCCCGAGTTCGTCGAAGGTCGAGTCGTGCGTTATGTCGTCAACACCGACGACGAGCTCGGCCAGTCCCTGGATCTCCGCAAGAACACCGGCGTGTTCGCCGGCAGGGTGACGCCGATCGTCAGCTACAAGTCCGACCGCGTCCGTGGCGTGTCATCCCTGGCGCGCTTCGAGATCGCGCCGGTCAAGCAGGTCGTCTTCCTCCAGTTCCAGCCGTCGTACATCGAGGGCCTGCGTGACTTCGGTCTGCGCGCGGTCGAGAACAAGATTCGCGACCGCATCGTGGCGGTCTGCAACCGCACCTACGCCGGCGTCAACATCGAGTTCCGGACGGAGCCGCCGACTGACTTCGCGCTGTACGAGAACGTCGAGCTGGTCGGTGTCGATCCGAACGGCACCGGGCTGTTCGGCTATGACAACACGCCCGGCAAGGACAACGGCAACTTGCGGCTCTACGATCGGCTGGGCGGCGTCAACGCGCTGACCCAGCAGGACGGGTTTCCCGGCTTCGGTGGCGTGTTCATCCGTTCGCTCATGGGGTTCTCCAAGCACCCTGGCAAGTTCGCGACCTCGGTGCCCGGCGCGGACGGGCTGTTCGATCAGATCTTCGATCCGTTCCGCTCCGATCTCGGCGATCCGGTGAGCTCCGCCGATCTCGCAGAGGCCATCCCGGTGCTCGACAGCGGTGACGTTTGCCCAGGCTCCAGTCGCAAGGATCGGATCTCGTGTGCCGTGTTCGTGCTCGGCAACCTGATCGGCGGCACGCTGTCTCACGAGATCGGTCATTCACTTGGCCTCGCAAATCCGTTCATGGAGGGCTTCCACAACGCGGGCGACGCGCCGGCGCGGCTGATGGATGCCGGCGGCGATCGACCGTTCCTCGAGCGCGCAGAGCTCCAAGGGCAGGCGCCCGGCGTGTTCTGCGACGACGAGTATGCGTACCTGCGGATGATCCTGCCGACCCAGCAGGCGGATCCGCCTGTGCAACGCCCGGGCTGCTTCTAGTCCACGCGTCTTACGATCGCAGCGTGGCTCGGCATATGCTCGCCCGCGATGGCAGGTCGAGGTTCGCGTTCGAAGACGAAGCCCGCGGGCAAGCCCAAGGCAGGGCGGGCCCCCGACGCGCTTGCTCCCAACCTTCCGTCGGCGGTCCGGATGCGGGGCCGGCTCGAGATCGCGACCGGACTCGTGCTGGTGGTCGCGGCGGCAGTGGTGACGATGGTCTCGGCGGATGGCACCGACCTGGGCGCAGCGACGTTCCTGCTCGTGTACGCGCTCGCCGTGACCGGCGTCCTGGCGGTCACGATCGGCGCGACCCGGATCGATCGACGTCGCGAGACGCCGCTGCACGAGGACGTCCGGCAACGGATCTATGGCGTGCTCGCGGTGGGCTTCGCGCTCGGCTATGCCGGGATCATGTGGAAGGTCATCCCGAACCGGCTGCCCTCGGCGATGCTCCACCTCGCGACCATCCCGGTGTTCACGCTGACCATGGCGATCGGGACCCTCGTCGGTCGCCGGTTCGGCTGGTGGCTCGCGGTGGTCAGCGGCTCGGTGGTCTTGCTGTCGACGGTCATGTTGATCGCGCGCATCCTGGTGTCCGCCGCGTTCCTCGCCGGCGTGTACGGCGCGTTCGGCAAGGCAGCGTCGACGTTCGCGCTGGTCGCCGTCGCGCTGATCGTCGAAGCGGTCGCGCTGTTTCCGATCTGCCTCGTCAAGTTCATGATGTCGCGCGCCGGTCGACGCGCCTTCGGCGTATGAGGCGCCGCGGATGAAGCGCCGAACGATCGCGCTGGGGCTGGTGTGGACGCTGCCGAGCCTCGGCTTCCTCGTCGTGACGAGCATCGTGTACTCCGCGTACCGGATCCCGCCGCCAGCCCGGCTCGACGAGGCCGAGCGCACGAACGTGACCGCGACGTTGCGCGCCGGCCTCGACGGCAAGCCAGGGGCGCCGTCGACGGTCCGTCACGGCCTCGCCGGGCCGCTCGCGGTCACGGTGTGGGCAGCTGGCAGATCGAAGCTGCGCGTCGACGGCACCGGCGCGGACGTCGGGCTGGCGGCGGATGCGGCGGCTGCCTCCCTCGCGAACAGCCCGATCGTTCGTGGCATGACCGCGGCGGATCGCGATCAGGCGCGGATCCAGGTCGACATCGTGTCGGGGATCGGCCCGCTCGGCAGCGATCACTGGCTGTTCGACAAGCTCGCGGTCCCGGGAATCGGCGACATGCTCGCGATCAACTCGGGGGTCGAAGGGGTCGGGGTGACGCTCGATGGCAAGACCACCGTGTTGCTGCCTCACGAGCTGGTCGCCGGGAAGCTACTCGCGGCGAAGCGGCCGTCGGCGGCGCTCGCGGACTTCGCCATGGGTATCGACCTCGGCAAGATCCGGACCCTGATCGCGCAGCGCGCGGGCAAGCTCACCGGGGTCGACCCGCGCGAGCTGTTCCGGTTCCGCACCGACACGTTCGTCGACGCCCCACGGACCCGGCGCGACGCGGCGCCGCTGCAGCTGTACCGGGGCAACGTGGAGCCACCGAAGCTGTCGGGCAAGGCGCTGCGTGACGCGGCCCTCGATGGCGGGCGGTACCTGGTAGCGCACCTGGCGCCGAACGGTCGCTACATCTACGAACACGATCTGTCGACCGGCTCGCAGACCGATCCGCGTGGGCCGAGCTACAGCATGCCGCGGCACGCTGGCACCACGTACTTTCTGGCCGAGCTCTACCGGATCACGAAGGAGGAGTGGCTGCGCGAGCCGATCGAGCGCGCGTTCGCCCACCTCGCCGAGCTGATGGCGAATGGCCGCTGCCGCAACCGGCTGCCCGACGGGACCGAGGTCGACTGCATCATCGATCGAACCGAGCGGATCGCGGCGCTCGGCTCGACGGCGCTGGCCGTCGTCGCACTCGCCGAGTACCAGCGCGCCACCGGCGACAAGCGCTACCTGCCGACCGCGAAGAAGCTCGCGGCCTGGATCTTGTGGATGCAGCGCCCGGACGGCTCGTTTCGCCATCGCTACGATCCCGTCACCAAGCGGGCGGACGACGAGGCGCAGGATCTCTACTACTCCGGCGAGGCCGCGCTCGCCCTCGCGCGCATGCACGTGATCACCGGTGAGCCGGTCTACGCCCAGGCCACCGCGCGCGCGCTCGACTGGCTGGTCGGCTGGTACCAGTTCTTCATGGGCGGGTTCTTCTATGGCGAGGAGCACTGGACGTGCATCGCATCCGAGGCGGCGTACCCGACGGCAAACAACCCGGCGTATCGCGACTTCTGCCACGGCTACGGCGCGTTCCTCCGCGACCAGCAGGCCGAGCTCGGCGAACATCCCGACGAGGATGACTTCGCGGGCGCCTACGGCTTCACACCGTTCCTCGTGCCCTACAACACCCCCGCCGGCTCGCGGACGGAGGCGATGATCTCCGCGTACTTGCTGGGCCGCCACCACGGCACGCCCGACGCCCGGGTGCGCGACCAGATCCACGCGGCGCTCCAGTACGCGCTTGGTCAGCAGATCCGCCCCGATAACGACTTCGCGGTGGTAGGCCCCGGCTCTGGCGGCATGCCCGGAAGCCCGATCGACCGCAATGTGCGGATCGACTTCGTCCAGCATGTGTGCTCGGCCATGATCCGCGCCTCGGAGTGGATCGACGACCCCTGAGCCGGGGGGCTACCAAGCGCGGCCGGCAGCGCATGTGGCTCGGTCAGGTTTGCTATGATGCGAGACGGTGTCTGAAGACAAGCGGACCAAGATCGGGCCGACGGGGCCGCAACGCACGCAGCCGGGTTCGGCGACGCCTGCGCCGGTGACTCCCGCGCCCATGACACCGGCGCCAGGAACCGACCCCTCGAAGCACGCGACCTCGTATCTGCCGGCGGCGCCGCCGCAGGTCGATCCGCTGCTCGGCCAGGTGCTCGCCGGCCGCTACCTGATCTCGAGAAAGCTCGGCGAAGGCGGGATGGGCGCGGTCTACCTCGCGACCCACAACCTGCTCGAGAAGCAGGTCGCGCTCAAGGTCCTGCACAACGAGTTCGCGCGCAAGCCCGACCTCGTCGAGCGCTTCATCCAGGAGGCCAAGGCCGCGTCGCGGATCCGGCACGAGAACGTCATCGACATCAGCGACTTCGGGGCCACGCCGGAGGGGCTCGTGTTCTTTGCGATGGAGCTGCTCCAGGGCCACGATCTCCACGAGGAGGTGGCGCGCGCCAGGCTCGCCGGCCAGCTGCTGCCGTTCGAGCGCAGCAAGAAGATCTTCCTGCAGATCTGCGCGGCGCTCTCGGCGGCGCACGCGAAGGGCATCGTCCACCGCGATCTCAAGCCAGAGAACGTCTACCTCGTCGACTTCCTCGGCGATCCTGACTTCGTCAAGCTGCTCGACTTCGGGATCGCGAAGCTCACCGAGGTCAACGATAGCGAGCGCAAGCTGACCAAGACGGGGATGCTGTTCGGCACCCCCGAATACATGTCCCCCGAGCAGGCGCGCGGCGAGAACGTCGATCTCCGGGTCGACGTCTACGCGATGGGCTGCATCCTGTTCCAGCTCGTCACCGGGCGCGTGCCGTTCGAGGCCGACAACTTCATGGGCGTGCTCAGCCTCCACCTCACAGAGCCGCCACCCTCGATCCCCCAGGCGGTGTTCGATCGGATCGGCGCACCGCGTGAGCTCGCCGACGTGATCGAGAAGGCACTCGCGAAGGATCGCGGTCAGCGCTGGCAGACGATCGACGACCTCGCCAACGCGGTGCGGGCGGTGTGCGGCGATGCCGCCGTCAATCGCGGGGCGACCGGCATGGTGCCGACGCAGCAGCGTGCTCCGTCCGTCCAGGCGCCGGAGATCACCAAGGAAGCGCGTACGACGCCGGCGCCGATGGCACCGACCACGCAGCAGACCCAGGCGCAGGCCCGGCAGAAGACCCAGTGGACGGGCAACCTCCAGGTCCCCCAGGTCGCTGACGAGGCGCCAGCCCGGACGAAGTCGAAGGTGCCGCTCATCATCGGGGGGCTTGCGATCGCGGTTGCGGCCTCCGCCGGTGTGTACCTCGGGACCCGCGGCGGCAAGATCGCCGAGCCCGCGACCGTCCCGAGCGACAGCGCCGTCGGCGGCGAATCCGGTGCGCAGGTTCCGCCCGACGCACCCCCGGCGCCGGTCCCGGCACCGGTCCCGGACTACGCCGAGATCAAGCTCGACTCCAAGCCTGGTGGTGCCGAGATCAAGGATCTGTTGACGGGACGCACGCTCGGCAAGACCCCCAAGGGCTTCAAGCTCAAGGGCTCCCACACGCCGCGGCAGTTCCAGCTGGCGCTGCGCGGCTACAGCGACGCCATCATCGAGCTCGTGCCGAGCACCGGGAAGATCGAGTACACCGAGACGCTCCAGCGAGGCAGCTCGGGGATGACGCCCGTCGTGCGCATCGTGCCGAATACCGGCTCGGGCGCTGCCGTGAGGCCCGAGGCGGGCAGCGGCTCGGCGGTCACGCCCGTCACGCCGGTCAAGCCCGAGGTGGGGAGCGGATCTGCGAAGCCGCCAGAGCCGGGGAAGCCCGATGGCGGTGGGCCGGCAGTGGTGCCGCCCGTCGACGACTGCGACGACCCGCCGTGCATCAAGACGAACATCCCGGGCCTGCGCGACGGCGGCGTCGCACCCTGAGGCCCGTGCCGAGCGTGCCGAGCGCGCCGAGCGCGCCGAGCGCGCCGAGCGCGCATGCTAGGCTCGCAGCGAGCGCGTCGATGGCTCCCTAGTCCAATGGTAGAGACAGGGGTCTTAAAAACCCTCGAGTGTCGGTTCGAATCCGACGGGAGCCACCCTTCGACCGGCTGCGTGCTAGAACGCGCCGGTGACGCGGTACGACTTCTTCAGGCGCCGGATCGCTCCGATCCTGTTTCTGGTCGTGGTCGGCCTCATCGCGTACGACGCCTGCTCCAAGCAGGAGCGCACCCACGCCACGATCGTGCTCGATTTCGGCGACTCAGCTCCGCGGGTCCGCTCGGTCGATGCCGAGCTCACGGTCGCCGGGCAGGTGATCGGCATGTTCCATCGCGTGGCGCTGTCAGGCTCCTCGATCGGCCCCTGCAAGTTCGAAGCGGCGCTGCCCGAGCAGGCTGGCGAGCTCCGGATCGACGTCGAGCTCGCAGGGGCTCGCAAGCACCTGGTCCGTCGGATCCAGGCCGACGAGGGCGCGACGGTGACGGTGCCGCTGGCCGTCGATCTCCAGTGATTCGTCGTGGTCGTCAGGGCAGGGCGCGGCGGAGCCTCACCACGGTCTCGACCTGGGGCGTGCCCGGCATCAGATCGAAGGGCTCGACCACATCGGGCGTGTAGCCCGCCACGGCGAGCGCGGCGAGGTCCCGCGCGAGCGAATCCGGCCCGCAGCTGACGTAGACGATCATCGATGGCGCCCACTCGGCGAGCAGGGCGCGCGCACCCTCGGACAGGCCCTTGCGAGGCGGGTTGACGACCACGACATCGGGGTGCGCGGTCAGCTGGCCGCGGAGATCGGCCGCGTCGCCGGCGATCGCGGTCAAGGGCAGGGAGGCCTGCTGCGCCGCGCGGAGCAATGCCTCCACCGCCTCGCGATCGATCTCGACCGCCACCACCGTGGCACCGGCGCGAGCGAGGTGGAGGCCGATGCCGCCGAGCCCGGCGAACAGGTCCACCGCCGAGCTCCCGGGGCTCACCTCGCACAGCTCGGCGACCCGCTCGTACATCGCGGTCGCCTGGGCACGGTTGACCTGGAGGAACTCACCGGCGCCGACCTCGACGCGTGCCCCGGCCAGCTCCTCGATCAGGAAGCCCTGGCCGAACAGGACCTGCGCGCTCGCGCCCGACGGCACGATCGCGCCATCGCGGCGGTCGTTCTCGATCGCCACGATCCCGCGCAGCGCGGGGTGCTTGGCGAGCCCGGTCGTGACCTGCTCGAGCTTGCCGCGCGGCGTGCCCGGGGCGACCACGAGCGCCACCAGCACCTCGCCGCCGGCCTCCCGCACGACCACATACCGCAGCTCGCCCGTGCGGCTCACCTCGTCGTACGGGACCAGGCCGGCCGCCGTGGCGGCGCGCCTGACCCGGATCGCGAACTCATCGATGATCGGCGCGACGACGCGGCAGCCGATCGTGTCGATCACGTGATGGCTGCGCGGAGCATAGGCGCCCAGCACGAGGTGCTTGCCCGCGCGCCCCACGACGTACTTGCCCTTGTTGCGATATCCGGTGATCTCCGGGGAAGGCCGGACGGCGGCAACCGAGACGCTGCCGTTGGCCACTGCCGGGACCTGTGCGAGCGCGTCGACCACCCGGCGGTGCTTCGCGGCGAGCTGCGCGGGGTAGGCGAGGTGTTGCCAGACGCACCCGCCGCACTGTCCGAAGCCCGGACACACGGGGTGGACGCGATCGGGGCTCGAAGGTCCGAGCCGCTTGGTGACATGGCCCCACGCCTCGGCCTTGTGCTGGCTCGCGTGATCGATCGCTACCTCGGCGCGCTCCCCGGGCAGCAGATCGACGACGTGGACGAGTCGCGCCGGAGCCGCCTCTGCCTCTGGCGGCAGCTCGGGGCCGACTCCCAGCCCCCCCTCGTCGAGCGCGACCGCTTGGAGCTCGCACCGGAGCCGCTCCGCGGTCATGCTGTCCCTTCCGCTAGGCGGACGTTTCCCGCTCGACATGGCTTAGTGCTAGATACTGCGTCCGCGGCCGTCGAGCGAGGTCGCCGCGCAGGATCTCGGACATGGAACCGCAAGCCACCACCGCCACCACCGATGGGCTCGTCGTCGCCGCACTCTCGGGCGGCGTCGACAGCGCCACCGCGGCCGGGCTCCTTGTCGAGCAGGGGCACCGCGTGGTCGGGATGACGATGCGGCTCTACGACGCGCGAGGGACGGCGGCCTCGTCTGGCGGCCGGTGCTGCGGCCCGCGCGACATCGAGGACGCACGGGCGGTGTGCGCGCACCTGGGGATCCCGTTCTACGTCGTCGATCTCGCCGCGGAGTTCGGCGCCTCCGTCGTCGATGACTTCGTCGAGGCGTACCTCGAGGGCGAGACCCCGAACCCGTGCGTGAAGTGTAACCAGCACATCAAGTTCACGCCGCTGCTCCAGCGAGCGCGCGCGATCGGGGCCGACCTGCTCGTCACCGGGCATTACGCTCGGATCGCCCTGCAAGACGGCGAGGCGCAGCTGCGTCGCGGGATCGACACCGGAAAGGACCAGTCCTACTTTCTGTTCTCGATGCCCGCGCGTGAGCTGTCCTCCGTGCGGTTCCCGCTCGGCGGGATGACCAAGGACGAGGTCCGCCGCCATGCGGTGCGGCTCGGCCTTCCCAATGCGATCAAGCCCGAGTCCCAGGAGATCTGCTTCGTACCGGATGGCGACTACGCCGGGTTCGTCTCGGCGCAAGCACTCCGCAAGGGCCGGACGATCCCGGGGCCCGGGACCATCGTCGGAGAGGATGGGGCGGTGCTCGGTCATCACGCGGGCGTCCATCACTTCACGGTCGGCCAACACCGCGGCCTTGGCAACCTGACGACCCGGGACAAGCTCTACGTCACCGCAGTCGATCCGGCGCGCGGCGAGGTCCGCGTGGGTCCTCGGTCCGCCGCCGAGCGCAGCGAGGTCACGATCCGGGACCTCCGCTGGCTCTCCGCCCCGCGCCCTGCGCTTGCCGCGGCGGTTCAGGTCCGTCATCGCGGTACGCCGATCGCCGCCGAGATCGCGGTCGAGGGGGATCGGGCGTTCGCCCGCCTCGCCGCGCCCACGGTCGCGGCCCGTGGCCAGGCAGCGGTTCTGTACGAGGGCGATCGCGTGCTCGCGGGCGGCTGGCTCGCCTGATCGATCAGAGCCGGACGTTGGGGTGATCGTCGAACACGGTCCCCGGCGCTTCCGCGGCCTCTTCCTCACGCTCGGCCACCAGGCGATCGATGTGCATTTCGATCGCAGTGAGGTGTCGGCGCTCGTCGGCAAGATTCCGGGTGACGATCTCGACCGCCAGCATGGGCAGCCCGGCCTTCGAGGCTTTCTCGTACGTCCGATTCGTGAGCTTCTCGTTCATCCGCATCGCCTTGAGCGCGCCGAACGTACCGGTGACACTGCGAAGCGCGGTCATGCCCTCGAGCACGACGCCCTTCATGTCCCGGCCAACATCCCGTGCGATGCCTCTCATGCCGGTGATCAAGGTGGTCAGCTCGAGCACGTGCCGTTCGTGGTCGAGCCGGAACGACTCGAGATCACGGCGGACGTCGCGGTCCTGGTCGTCGATCCGCTTCAGGGCTTGCTCGTAGGTCTGGATCGCATCGTAATCGAGCTGGATCAGATCATTCAGCATGTCGATCGCGTCCCGGTGATCCCGGATCGTGTCCTTCATCAGCGCTCTCCTTCTGTAACCGCTCACGAGTTGCAACGTGGATGCCACGGTGCATTCGCGGGGTCTCTGAGCGCTATCGCAGCAGCATCGCGATCTCGGGGATCGCTGCATACGCGGCCTTCCACGCTGGCTCGATCAGCGCGTGGAGCTTGCGATGCACCGAGGCACGACCGCGCTCGTGCACCATCGCGGCCTGCTCGCTGGCACCGGAGACCTGGAGGACCTCGACGCACGCCGCGAGGACCTCCTCCTCGCCGCCGTCGAGGTGGCGCTGCTGGTCGAGCAAGGAGAGCACGCGGTGAACGATCGCGCTCGCCTCGGCGTGTCGGCCGCCGAGTCTCGAGAACGCGAGCGCGTTGTATGCGAGGCCCTTGATCTCGTAACCGACCAGCGTCGCGGCCTGCGCGATCACGACGCCGTCCGCAGCGTCCTCGATCGCCGCGCTCAGGTCACCCCGTCGCAGCTTCGCGCCAGCTCGCGTGACGAGGGCCTTCGCCTCGAGGTAGCGAGCGCCGAGGCGGCGGGCCTCCTCCAGTGCTTCTTCGATCAGCGCCAGGCCGCCGAGCCTGCCTCGCCGGCCGTCACAGATGCCGGCGTAGATCAGGCAGTCGGCCCGGCTCCACCGAGAGGCGGTTCGCGACAGGATCTCGAGCGAGAGATCCAACGTGGTGGCCGCCTGATCGTAGAGCCCGAGCTCGAGGAGGATCATCCCGGCGACGGTCATCCCATCGCCCTCGCGAGCGCGATCCCCATAGTGCCGGCACAGCTCGAGCGAGCGCTGCGCCGACGCCATCGCCTGCGTGAAGTTCCCGAGACACATCTCGATCACCGCGAGCTGGTTCGTCACGATGCGCTCGAGCCACGGGTCTCCCGTCTTCTCGATCAGCGACAGCACCGGGCGGAAGGCGTGACGCGCCGCATCGCAGTGCGCGCGCAACAGGTGGATCCGGCCGCGGCCGAGCATCGCCGCCGCTTCCCCGGCGATCGCGCGCTGGCGATGGAACAGGTCACGCGCGACGGCGATGACCGCGAGCGCTTCGTCGAACCTCCCGAGTCTCTCGAGAATCTCGCCGCGAACGCGCAGCGCTTCGCCGCGCAGCCGATCATCGCCCGCCATGGTGGCGTGCTCCTCAGCGATCACGGTCGCGGCGCTCGCGTTGGCGTAATCGCCGAGACGCAACATCCGATGCGCTCGACGGATCGACACATCGGCGAGGCGCGCCGGCTTGCCGTCGCAGAGCTGCTGAAGATCATCGAGATCGAGAGGATCGGAGCCGAGGTCGCCCTGGAGCCGGTGAGCTTCTTCTCGCCCTGCGAGGGCTGCGCGACGACGGGCACGCGCGGTGGCGGGCTGCGGAGTCGTGTCGAGCTCGCGCTCCAGCACGAGCGTGCGAGTGAAGCATGCGACCGCGGCCCCGGCATCGGACGCCGCGAGCGCGAGCCCACCGGCTCGGAGCCAGAATGCGGCGGCACCCGCCAGCTCACCGCCGCGCTCGAGATGTTCGGCGATCGTGGCCGGGGGCTCCTCTCGACCGGCGAAGAATCGCGATGCGAGCAGGCGACCGACTCGCCCGTGGCCTTCGCGCTGGGCCCGCGCGGACAGCGAGTCGTAGACGACCTCGCGAACGAGTCCGCGGGCAAACTGCAACTCGCCTTCGGACGAGCCGGCCGCCGCCTCGGGGCGGACGAGGCAGCCTGCCTCCACCAGCTCGTCGAGCTCGCCCTGCACGGACGCCTCCCCGAGCAACTCCTCGAGCAGCCGCACGCGCACCGTACCGCCGAGCACCGAGGCGAAGTGCAGCGCGGCACGCGCCTGGGCCGAGAGCCGCTCGATCCGGGCGGACACCACCTCGCGCGCGGAGGACGGCACCTCCTCGCCGTCTGGGCCGGCGTCGCGTACCGCCTGCGCGAGCTCTTCGATGAACAACGGGTTGCCACCGCTGCGGGCGAGCACGGCCGCGATGTTGACCGCCGTGGCGACGTCGCCAAGGCGGTCCGCGATCAGTGCGCGAAGCTCGCCCCCCACGAGGTCTCCGATCGTGATCGCCGCGTCAACGACCGGGGCGTCGGCGCCCTCGGGCCGCGCGGTCAGCACCAGCAGCTCGGCGCCTTGAGCGGGCACGGCGAGCAGGTGACGCAGCACCTCGAGGCTGGCGCTGTCGGCCTGGTGGACATCTTCGATGACCGTGCACAGTGCGTGGCCGGGTTGCGCGATCGCGCCCCGGAACACCGCAAGCCCGGCCGCGAGTCTGGGTCGCAGGTCGGCGACCTCCGAGGCCCCGACGCTGATGCCATCACACAGCTCCATCGCACGATCGAGATCAGTGGCGATGGCGCGCGCGCGGGGCGTCGAGACCCCGGCCTTGCCCATCAGGTGCAAGAGCCCATCGAGCACCTGACGGCGCGCCGCGCGACCGCGGCCAGGTGGGAGGCCAAGGGCGGCCTGGTACAGATCGATCACGAGGGCAAACGGAGCGAGCCGGCTCGCGGGCGATGCCGCCGTGGTCACGACCCGCAACGGCGATTCCCCGCTGGTGTGGCGCGCCACGAGCTCGGCCACGAGCCGGCTCTTGCCCGTGCCCGCCGCGCCGACGATCAGCACGCCGAACCGGCGGTCGGCCGAGATCGCGCGCTGCAACCAGATCTCGAGATCGCCGAGCTGCGCCATGCGGCCCACGAACTTGCCGCGCCGCTCGAGCCGCGCACGATCTCGCTCGTCGAAGCCGCGCGGCCCGATCACCTCGAGCACCCGGCTGCGCCGACGGAACTGAAGAGAGTCGTCCGACACTGGCGCGGTCGGAGAACCCCAGTGCACGTTGGGGACCTCGCGCAGGCTGTAGAGCCCACTGGTGAGCCGGCCGGCGTTGCCCATGAACAGCGGCCGATCTGGAGTCGCCTCGCGTGCGAGCGCACGCGCCTCGTCGATCGCATCCTGGGGCACGCTCGCCGCTCCCTCGCCGGTCGTCGTCACGACGCCTGCCCGCGCACCGACGCGGAGCTCGATGCCGGTCTGGCCCTGATCCGCGAAGTCGGCGGCCACGTCGCGAGCCATCGCGCCGGCATCGAGCGCCCAGCCCATCGCGACCGCCAGGTCATCCTCGCCAGCGATCTCGAGCCCGAACGCGACGACGAGCGCGTGATCATCGAGCGCGGTCACCACCCCACCACGCTGATAGGCGAGCTCGCCGAGGCTCCGCGTGATCGGTCGCAAGACCTCGCCCGGAACAGGGCCGGCGGCCCCGCCGAGCACCGCGGCGACGACGACAGCGCGGCGGCGCTCGGCGGGCATCGCGGTCGTCTGCGGGTCGAGGTCGTCATCGATCGGCTCGTCGCCGAAGCGCTCGGCAACCGGATCGGGCTCGAGCTCGAGCTCCTCGTACGATGGCCGCGGAAACGGCACGGTCGAAGGCAGGGCATTCACCCCGGGGGGCACCTCCGAGGGCGCCTCCGCGGGTGGCAACGCATCGGCGAGCTTGGCGACCCCGGCGAGCGTGCGCTCGAAGTTCCACGGCTCCGCGGTGCGCCACGTCGGCTCGTCGTACCGGGGGCCAGTGACGCTGCCGAGGGGCTCGCCGCGCGGCGCGCCGGGTTGCGCGCCGAGCTCGGTGCCGGAGCTTGCCGGGTCGGGGAACAGGGGCACGTGAGGCGTGGTCATGGTCACCTCGCGATCCGCCCGGACCTCGACGTTGCGCTCGGCGTCGAGCAACTGGGCCGGCGTCAGATGCGGGCGCGGCACGGTCTGCGATCCGAGCGGCTCGTCGAGCGACGGCTCCATGGGTCGGTCGAGCGACCAATCGCGCGACCGATCACCTTGATACGGTGAGCCCTCGCGAAGACTGACCATCGGGGCCGGGACGTTGGTGAGCGACGCGGTCACCGAGCGCGCGGCGTACGGGTCGCGCTGCGCGGCGGCCCCCGGCGCGCCGGGCACCGGCACGTTGATCGAGTTCACGTCGGGCTGCCATGGCAGCCCGCCACGGTCCGGTCGCTGCTCGAGCTCGGTGAGCCAGGCGGCGAGCCGTCCGGCACCACCGGCCATCGCGGTCCGCGCGCAGGCCGCCGCAAGATCGGCCGCGGTGCCGCGCGCGACGGGCTCGTGCGCTAGCGCGGTCGCGACCGCGTTCACGATCTCGAGGGGCACGTCGTGGTTGATCGTGTCGACTCGAGGCGGCTCGAACTGGCGCACCGCCTCGAGAATCGCGTTGAGTGTCGCCCCGCGAAACAGCGGCAACCCGGTCAGCAGCTCCCACGCGATGATGCCGAGCGCGAACACGTCCGCGGCGGCCGTCGGCGGGTCGCCGACCGTCTGCTCCGGTGCCATGTAGCGCGGCTTGCCCCGCAGGCGCCGACGCTCGAGTGCCGACGCGAACGTCGCGCGCGCGATCCCGAAATCGAGGATCTTCACGTAGCCATCAGTCGACAGCATGACGTTCGCCGGCGACACATCGCAGTGCACGATGGCGAGCGAGCCGCCGTAGCCATCGGTCTTGCGATGAGCGTAATCGAGCCCCTGCGCGACCTCGGCGATGATGTACGCGGCAACCGGGACGGACGGCGGCAGCTGGCGCGCGACCGATTCGCCGAGCGCGGTGCGCAGGTCCTTGCCCTCGATCAGCTCCATCGCGAGGAACAGCTCGCCATCGGCCTTCCCGAAGTCGAAGACCTGGACGATGTTGCGATGCGTCAGCTCGACGGCGATCCTGGCCTCGTCGATGAAGCTGCGGATGAACCGGCCCTCGCGCGCCGATCGCGGCAAGATTCGCTTCAGCGCCTGGATCTTCTCGAAACCGGCGATCCCGACGGTCTTGACCTTGTAGACCTCGGCCATCCCGCCCTGCGCGATCTTCTCGAGGACATGATACTTCCCGAAACGCTCGCGCAGCGCTTCCACTGGTCCGAGAGTACCATGGCTCGTGGTCGCGCAGACGGAGCTACAGGACCCCGAGGGGCTCGAAGCCATCCTGGGTTACACGTTTCGGGATCGCTCACTGCTCGAACAGGCGGTTCGCCACACCACGTGGTGCAACGAGCAACGTGAGCCCCGTCCTGCGGACAACGAACGCCTTGAGTTCCTCGGCGATGCCGTGCTCGGGCTCGCGGTCGGGCACCGGCTGATGCAACGGTTCCCCGACGGCAACCAGGGCAACCTCAGCATCACGCGCGCGCAGGTAGTGAGCGAGCAGGGGCTCTCGGAGGTCGCCGGCAACCTCGCGCTTGGCCGCTGGTTGCTGCTCGGACGCGGCGAGGACAAGACCGGCGGACGCACCAAGCCGCGGCTGCTTGCCGATACGTTCGAGGCCGTCGTCGGGGCGGTCTATCTCGATGGCGGGTTCACCGCCGCCTGGCAGCTCGTGGACCGGTTGTTGACCGACCGGATCAACGCTGCCGAGCTCAAGAACTTCTACGACTTCAAGTCCCGACTCCAGGAGGCCGCCCAGGCCCGGCTCAAGGAGTCGCCGCAGTATCGGGTCCTCGGCGAGTCTGGGCCCGACCACGACAAGCAGTTCGAAGTGGCCGTGCTCATCGGCGAACAGGAGTGGGGTCGAGCGATCGGCAACTCGAAGCAGAAAGCCGAGCAACTAGCGGCGGCCGAGGCGCACCTCCGGCTCGAAGGCAGCGCCGCCGGGATCCGGCCCAAGCGCTAGCGAAGCCTCGCGCAGCCTCTCTATCCGCGGCGCGTGCGGACCAACGCGAGCACGTCCTCGCGACTTGGCATCGCCGACCACGGCCCGAGCTCGCGCAGGGACAGCGCCGCCGCGGCGGCCGCGAGCTCGATGCACTTGGCGAACGGCAGCTCGCTGAGCAGCGCGGCGGCAAATGCGCCATGGAACACCGAACCGGCGCCGTGGCTGTCGAGCACGTCGCTCGGGAACGCGGCGCATCGCACGACCTGATCGCCGAGGCGGCCGATCGCGCCGTCGTTGCCGAGCGTGATCACGACCGCGCGTGGACCGAGCGTGAGCAGCTTTGCGAGCGCGTCGACGAGTTCGCCTCGCGGCGCGAGCTCGGAGGCCTCGCGCTCGGATGCGAGCAGGATGTCGCAGCTTGCGATCAGCTCGTTCGTGCCATCGCGCAGCTCGCTGACGTCGAAGATGACCGGCAGCTTGTTGCGCTTCGCGAGCTCGGCAGCCCGGAGCTGCTCTTGCGGCTCGGTGCCGTCAATCAGGAGAGCGGAGGCGCCGGCGAGGGCAGGGGCTGGATCGATCGCGATCGGCTCGCCGCGTTCGCCGTAGTAGCGCGACCGCAGCTTGCCATCGCCTGCCACCGAGACGATCTCGCAAGCCGAGGTTCCGACCGCCCGCATGAGCTCGGTCTCGATACCGGCGTCCCGCAACGCCGACCGGGCGAGCTGGCCAAGCAGATCTGCACCGTGGATCCCGGCGGCACGAGCGCGACATCCCAGGCGAAGTGCGGCACGCAGGGCCACCGCCACGCCGGGGGCAGGCGCGGTCGCCAGTGCCGCAAGCTCGGCCGTGTGCGCATTCGGGCTGGGCAAGTTGGGCCCAAGCCCCGAGATCGCCACACCTATCCGGCCGAGGCCAACCACAAGAGGCGCATTCACCACGACATCATATCGCAGTCGGGCCACGGCTCGAAAGCTGTTGCGGGATCGAGCGTTGTGAATGATAGGGTGCCTCCTTCCGTGTCTCCTCCCCGCGCCGGGCAACGGCTTACCGAGGTCGACGGTCCGACTGCTGATGCGCCCGTGGCCGGAGACCCTGTGACCGACCTTGCCGACACCTTACCGGCGCTTCCCGCGCCCACCTTGGCCGATCCGCGCCCGCGGGTTACCTCGTCACTCACCGACGATGTCCAGCTCATCGCTGCCTGCCGGCGGGGCGAAGCGCGCGGGATGGAGCGCCTGTACCACCAGTACAAGCGGCGGGTGTTCGGGATGGCCCATCGGATCGTGGGCGTGTCCGACGCCGAAGAGGTCGCCCAGGAAGTGTTCGTCCGCGTGTTCCGTGGGCTCGCGAACTTTCGTGGAGACTCGGCGCTGTCGACCTGGATCTATCGCCTCACCGTGAACGCCGCGCTGTCGCACCTCGCGAAGCGTGGCCGGCGCCACGAGGTCGGCGACGACGGGCTGACCGACCTTCCTGCGCCGCCGACGGCCGAGCGCGACTCGGCCCTCGCCGCGCGCATCGAAGCCGCGCTCGAGCAGCTGCCCGCAGGCTATCGGGCGATCCTCGTCTTGCACGACGTCGAGGGCCTGTCACACGAGGAGTGCGCCGCGATCCTCGAATGCCGTGTGGGTACATGCAAGTCGCAGCTGCACAAGGCCCGTGCGAGGATGCGAGAGTTGCTCGGCAGCAGTATCGCCGAGCGGTTCGAGAGATCTGCCGGGGGGGCCGATGCCGTGTGACCGGGTCCGCGCACAACTGACTGCCTACCTCGACGGTGAGCTCGACGGTGAGCGCGGCACGCTCGTGCGTGGACACCTGCGCGGCTGTGAACCATGTCGCCAGGTCGCGAGCGACGAAGCCACGCTCCGCGATGGGTTGCGTGCGTTGCCAGCGCATGATCCGCCGTCCTCGATGTGGATCGGCGTCCAGGCCAGGCTCGCCGCAGCCGAGGTCGCCGAGTCCAAGCGCCCTTCCTGGCGCCGCGTGATCTCTCGCTGGGCCGCGATGATGCCTTCGATGCCTCGGCTCGTGGCCGGCGGCCTCGTGGTCGCCGCCTCGGTCACCGTCATCTGGTGGAAGGCGCAGCCCGCCGATGAGGCGCCGCGCACGGTGCTGACCGATAACAGGCCTCCAAACTACGGCGCGGATGGTCCGAAGCACGTGACACCCCCCAGCCCTGTTCCGTCGGTACCGTCCGGGGACGATGTGACGGCGGATCTCGCCTCCGAGCCCGCGCGCACCACGGCGAGCTACTCGGCCGCCGTCGACGAGCTGCTCGTGCTCGCCCGCGATGCGCGTGCGACCTGGAGCGATGACCGCAAGGTCGCGTTCGACGGCAAGGTCAGGGCACTGCGCGCCACGATCGCGGATGCAGCCGAAGGCCGCCCCCGCCAGCGCGCGACCCGCACGCTGATCCGGTATCTCGAGGGCGCGGTGATCCGCGAGGACGTCTCGCTCGCCAGCGGAGGCGCTCGGTGACTCGAACGAGCTATCGGGTGCTCGCCGCGCTGGTGATGCTCGCCGCGCCGGCATCGGCCGACACGATGGCGAACCTCGTCGAACACGCGCGGTTCGACATCCAGCCCTCGGGTGCCGCGTTCAAACAGATCACGATCGATAACCCGCTCGGCGACGTCCGCGTCGAAGGCTGGGACCGCGCCTCGATCGAGATCGAGACCCGGAAGCAGGCGCCGAGCGAGCAGGGGCTCGATCGGCTGCATATCGCGCTGATCCCGAACCCCGATGGAACCGTCCGGCTCACCACCACGGCCGACAGCGACCGCGAGCTCAAGCCGCTGGCGCGTGGGGCGGTGCGGATCGACGTGATCGTACGTGCGCCGCGCGAGACTCGGATCGAGGCCGCTGCCAGCGCAGGTTCGCTCGAGGTCGTCAACATGGATGCCGGCGGCGACCTGGATACCGCGTCGGGCAAGATCTCCGTTCGCAACGTGTCTGGGGGGCTGTCGACGCATAGCGTCTCGGGCGCGACCTCGATCGCCCAGGTGTTCGGATCCGTCGACGCGCAGACCCTGTCCTCGGATCTCGATCTCGACTCGATCGGCGGCGAGCGTCTCGTCGCGTCGGCCAGTCACGGCAAGATCGCCGGTCGCCGAGTGCGCTCGCGCGACATCGAGCTGACCACGAACGACGGCAGGATCGTCCTCGAGGCCGAGGCCTCGCTCCATGGTCGCCTCGTGATCGCCAGCATGAGGGGCGATGTCGATGTCCGGCTGCACCGCCACACCAACCCGATCGTCGTGCGTGCACGTGGTTCCAAGGTGAATCTGGGGGGCACCATGAAGAGCCAGCCCGACGGCTGGGTCGAGGCCCGGTTCGGGCAGGCCGTCAACGGCACCCTGCCAGCGCTCGTGGAGCTGCGGTCGCGGTACGGGATGGTCAACTTCGTGATCGTGAATTGAATCGCTCGCCGGATCCGACGAGTCGCGGTACGCTCGATCGCATGGACGACGCCGTCCCTGCGCGTGTACGCGAGTACGCAGATCAGGTGGTGACCTACGTCCGCCGCGCGTTGAACGTCACGCTCGAGTACGACAGCAACACCCTTCCCGTGCTCGATCACTACCTGCGCACGGTCGGCGAGAGCCAGCCGGCGACGCTGAAGCTCGTCGTGGCAACCTCGGGAGCCTATTTCGGCGAGGTCGTCCGCCGCCAGCTGGGAGGCCGCTGGGAGCTCACCGGGGATGAAGCCGACTGGCGCGTGGTGCTGCCGACCGGAATCAACTTCTCGCCCGCGGGCTTCGTCG
>JAGSPR010000010.1 GCA_018262455.1 Deltaproteobacteria bacterium
CTTCTTCGAGCGTCACACCCGGGGCCAGCACGGTCGACTTCGAGGCGCCCTTGGCATCGACGGTGAGGTTGGGCATGTCGCCCGCGTGCGCACCCTCGGGGTTGTCGTGCCCGTGCTTCTTGTGTTCGGGGTTGAAGTGGCCGCCCGCCGACTTGAAGTCAGGGGCCTCACACTTGGCGGTCTGGTGGACGTGGATCGCGTGATCGCCGGGGGCGAGCCCGGTGACGGCGAGCGCGATCTTCACGCCGCCCGGATCTGCCGATAACGTCGCGGTGCCGATGCTCTTGCCCTTGGCATCGGTGAGCTTGACGGTGACTGATTTCGGCGCCTTCTTGGGGGTGACCGGCTTGGCCGGCACCGGCGGGGACTTCGGCTTGGCATCATCGGCCATCGCCGAACCGGCAAGCAGAGACGCGAACACCGTGGAGGCAAGGAGGAGTTGCTTCATGGCGCGAAGCTACTCTGGAACGACGCCGGTTTGCGGGACCCAGATGGTCTCGCCGGAGCTCCCGACCTCGAGCTCGTAGTAGCCCTGCAGGAGCTGCCGCACGGTCGCGGACTGCATCAGGCCGTTGGGTCCGGGAACGCGCACGCGGCTCCCTCGCGCGACCTCCACCGGATTCTCGCCGGGGATCGTGCCCTGCGCTGGCGGGGCGACCGTCGGCGACGACCCGGCCGCCGGCATCGGGGTCGGCGGCGGCGTCCCGATCTGCATCGAGCCGGGCTCGGGGGCCGCGACGCCGGGCTGCGTGATCTCATCGGCCGCTCGCGACACTGCGACGGAGGGCACAGAGATCTCCCCCGAGACCGAGCGCTGCCTCTCGGGCGTGCCAGCCGGCGGCACGCTCGCGTGGCGCGCCGTGTCCTTCTTCGAACGGACCACCTCGGGCGGCAACGTGCGAGGCCTGCCGCGCGCGGTCTCGACGAGCGAGATGTCGGGATCCACGGGCTTGCAGACGCCCGGCAGGTTCGGGATCGCCAGAAACAATGCGCTGCCATCATCGGCAGCGATCACGAGGTGACCCATGCGGATGAGCTCGATCCCGAACACCGCGCCGGCGGTCGGGTTGTAGGCGACCAGCTCCTCGAGGATCCCCGGCAGCATGCCGGGCTCGGTCACGGCGCCCGGAGAGGCCCCCATCACCACGCGCCGCGTGAGCAGCCGCGCCAGCATGCGCTCGACGCTGCGCGACACGCTGCGCAGGATCCCGTCGTTGACGGTGTCGAACGGCAGCCCGACGAACTGAGCGATCAGCAGCCCGGGATCGGCGCACCGGACCTGCAGCGAGCCCGCCGCGCGCAGCCGGACCGGCTGGCCGGTCGATGGCACCACGAAGCGCGTCGTCATGTCGAACGTGACCTCGACCGGGACGGTCCGGACGAAGAACGCGCCGGCCGGACGCATCGGATCCGGCGATCGCCAGACGTGACGCCCAGGCCCGAGCCGATCACCGACGGTCCATGCGGGGCTCATGACGACCTGCTCGTCCGCCCCGCACGACACCTCGCAGTCCTCACCGATCGGAAACGGCCAGGCATAGACGAGGTGGCCGGACGCGACAGCGTCGCGCGCGAGCAAGATCGTCATCGAGTCCATCCTACAGGATCCAGGAAGCTACGGGGCGGTGCGACGCACCAAGGCGAGGTCACGATTCCTCGGCTTCCAGGTCGTCCTCGTCCCCGTGCGAGACCGGGTGGATCCGGACGCGCCGGACCCGGCGGGGCGACGCCTCGATGACCTCGAGGATGGTCCCGTTGTCGGTCATGAGCCGTTCACCGGCCTGGGGAATGGCCTGGGCGAGCGACATGCAGAGCCCCGCGACGGTCGTGCGATCCTTGCCGACCGGGAGATCGAGGTGGAGATCGCGATTGATCTTGCGGACCGAGGCCCATCCCTGGACCAGAATCGTGCCACTCGGCTCGCGGGTGAAGAACTGCTCGGGGACGTCGTCCTCGCTCATGATGTCGCCAACCAGCTCTTCGATCAGATCCTCGGTCGTCACCAGGCCCGACACCCCGCCGTGGTCGTCGACGACGACCGCCATCTGGGTGCGCCGGCGCTGCATCTCGCGGAGCAGATCGAGCGCGCGCGTGGCCTCGGGGACCTTGTGGGGAGGACGCAGGATATCCTGCAGCACGAGCAGCCCCTTCTCCCAGGCGAGCGCGAGGACGTCGCGCGCCACGACGTAGCCGACGATGTTGTCGATGCTGCCGTCATAGACCGGCATCCGGCTGTGACCCTCCTCGAGGATCATCCGCTGCACCTCGTCCGGCGGCGCGCCCAGCCGGATCGCGACGACGCGGGTCCGCGGCACCATGACCTCGGCGACCGTGACCTCACCGAACCCGAGCGCGCGGGAGGCGATCTCGCTCGCGCGGGGATCGACCGAGCCGGTCTTGGCGGCCTCCTCGACGAGCTGCTGGAGCTCGTCGCGCGACAGCCGGGTCTCGGTGAACGTGGTCTTGTCGCCGAAGAACCGCAGGACCACGTTCGAGACCACGGTCAACATCCACACCACCGGCCGGAACACCTGCGAGATCACGATCAGTGGTCGCGCGGTCAAGAACGAGTAGCGATCCGAGTACCGGAGGGCGAGCGATTTCGGCACGAGCTCGCCGATCACCAGCTCGAAGAACACGATCATGATCACGACGACGACCAGCGATGCCTTGTGGCCCAGGCCGATCTCCTGAAAGCTCGACGCCAGCATCGGCTCGAGGCTCGCGCCACCGAACACCGACGCGGCGGTGCCGAACGTGGTGATGCAGACCTGGACGGTCGCGAGGAACCGCTCCGGCTCGTCCCGGAGCTTCTTGATCGCGATCGCGCGCTTGTCTCGGCGACGCAGGAACTCGCGCAGGCGGGTCTTGCGGACCGACAGGATCGCGATCTCGGAGCCGGCGAACAGCCCGTTCCCCACCAGGAACGCCAACACGATCAGCAACTCATGGCCCATTCCGTGCCCGCGCGCAGCATACCGGATAAGCTGCTCTACGTGTCGACGCGGGCCCGAGGCAGAACCGGCCAGCGGCTGCTGGCTTCGGGCGAGCCGCCACCCAGGCGGTCTCCTCACATCACGCCCGAGGGCGCGAAGAAGCTACGGACCGAGCTCGATCAGCTGTGGCACGTGGAGCGCCCGCGCGTCACCCAGGAGGTCGCCGATGCGGCCGCGCAGGGCGATCGGAGCGAGAACGCCGAGTACATCTACGGCAAGCGGCGGCTCCGCGAGATCGATCGCCGCGTCCGGTTTCTTTCGAAGCGGCTCGACGAGGTGAAGGTCGTGAGCGAGCCCCCGGATGATCCCCGGCGCGTGTTCTTCGGCGCGCACGTCACGGTCGAAGATGATGACGGCGCGCTCAAGACCTATCGGATCGTGGGGGCGGACGAGTCCGATCTCGAGCACGGCTGCATCAGCATCGACTCGCCGGTCGCGCGTGCCCTGCTCGGCAAGCGCTGTGGCGACGAGGTCACCGTTCGGGTGCCCAAGGGCGACGTGTCATACACGATCACGAACGTGGAGTACCGCTGACATGCCAGGGCCCTCGCCAGACGAGATCGCCGCGCGCGTTCCCGACAGCGTGCCCGGGCCGGTCCGCGATCCGCCGTCGCGCGCGATCGTGGCGCAACTTCCCCGGTCGCTGGCGCGCTACGCCCGCACGGACCTGCGGTGGCGTGCCGGCTGCGAGGTCACCGTGCTGCGCGACGGCGCCCAGACCTACCCCGCGATGCTGGCGGCGATGCGTGCTGCGCGGCACTCGATCTGCTTCGAGACCTACATCCTCGCCGGCGACATGGCGGGTGATCGGTTCAAGGCGGTGTTGCTCGAGCGCGTGCGGGCCGGGGTCGCGGTGCGCCTGATGTACGACGCCGTCGGCTCGTTCGGGTTGCCCGGCAGCTGGCTCGCCGAGCTGCGCGATGCCGGCTGCGAGGTGATCGACTTCAACCCGATCGCACCGTGGCGACGGCGGTTCCGGCTGTCACATCGGGACCACCGCAAGATCATCGTCGTCGACAACGAGGTCGCGTTCACCGGCGGGCTCAACATCGCGAACGAGTACGCCTCGGTGGAGGAAGGCGGCGGCGGGTGGCACGACATGCATTGCCGGGTCACCGGGCAGATCGTGCTCGATCTGGCGCGGATGTTTCGCCGGACCTGGATGCGGGCCGGCGGCAAGTACTACCCGCCGGTGCCTCCGACCGGCACGATCACGCCCAGCCCCACCGGCTCGTTCGTCCGGCTGCTCGACAACACGCGGCGTCGCCAGCGCGCGGCCGTCCGTCGCGTCTATCTCCACGTGATCCGCACCGCGCGCGCGTCCATCCTGATCGAGAACGCTTACTTCCTACCGGATCGTGGCCTGCGGCGTGCCCTGGCGCGCGCGGCGCGGCGAGGTGTGGACGTGCGGGTGGTCTGCCCCGGTCACTCCGACGTGCGCATGATCGAGTGGGCGAGCCACTACGTGCTGCGTAGCCTGTCGCGGCAAGGCGTGAAGGTGCTTCGCTGGCGCGGGGTCATGCTGCACGCCAAGACCGCCGTGGTCGACGCGACCTGGTCGACGATCGGAAGCTACAACTTCGATGCCCAGAGCCGGTTCTCGAACCTCGAGGTCACCGTCGAGATCCTCGATCACCAGATCGGCGAGGCCCTGGTCGCGAGCTTCGAACACACGGTCACGAACTCGGACTCGTACGACTATGCGAGCTGGCAGGCCCTCCCGTGGTGGACCAAGGCGATGGCGTGGCTAAGCTACCGACTCCGGCGCTTCTTGTGAGCGAGCGAACCCGCACGGTCGCTCGTCGGCCGACGATGTTCGGCCGCGGCCGTTGCGCGGCATGCGCCCCGCGCTGGACGATGCGCTGAACCATGTCTCTTGCGCAGAAAGCAGCGCGTGGCGCGCTGTGGGCGGTGATCTCGAGCATGGGCGGGCGGGCGGTCGGCGTGATCGGCACGCTGGTGATGACGCGGTTCCTTCACCCCGAGCAGATCGGCGAGGTCTCCGATGCGGTGATCCTCACGTTCTCGGCGAGCTGGCTCACGATCTGGGGCTTCGGCCAGTACGCGGTCGTCAAGGGCCGCGGCCCCGATGCGGCCGAGGTCACGTGGCACGCGACCGTGTTCTACACCGTGCTCGGCGTCGTCTCGCTCGGAGGGATCGCGCTGCTCGGAGGGCCGCTGACCCGGTTCCTCGATGCGCCCAAGGCGGCCGAGTACATCCCGCTGATGGCGCTCGCCACGTTCATCCGCCGGCTCGGTGCGATGCCCGAGCGCGTGCTGGTCCGCGAGCTGAAGTTCCGCGCGTCGGGCATGGCGAACCTGATGGGCGAGATGTCGTACACCGTCGCCGCGGTGGCGTTCGCGTGGGCTGGCCACGGCGGCTGGTCGATCATCTACGCGAACATCATCCAGTCGTGCGTGGCCGTGTTCGTGCTGATCCGCGCGGCGGGGTTCGCGAGCTGGGCCACCCCGACGCCGCTCCGGCTCGCGCGGATCAAGGACATGTTGAAGTTCGGGCTCCCGCTCGGCATCCAGGGCATCGCGCACTCCGCCTCGCGCTACTGGGACAACCTCGCGATCTCGCACTTCTTCGGCACCGCCCCGCTCGGGATCTACAACATGGCCTACAACCTCGCCGACATCCCGGCGATCCAGGTCGGCGAGCAGATCGCGCTCGTGCTGATGCCATCGATGGCGGAGCTGCCGAAGGACCGGCGCGCGGGCGCGCTCGAGCGCTCCACCGCGATGCTGTCGCTCGTGATCTTCCCGCTCGCGATCGGGCTCGGGCTCGTGGCCTATCCGCTGATCGGCTTGCTGCTGCCCGCGAACAAGTGGCAGGAGGTCGCGCCGCTGCTCGCCGTGCTCGCGTGCCTCTCGGTGTTCCGCCCGATCATGTGGGTCCTGTCGGCGTATCTCGAGGCCGAGCTCAAGACCAACCGGCTCATGTTCCTCGAGATCGGGAAGGTGGTGCTGCTGCTCGGTGGCATCGCCGTGGTCTATCCGTATGGCTTGCGAGTCGCGGCCGGCGCGGTCGGCGTCGCGTTCGGGCTCACCTCCGTGGCGGGCGTCCTGATGGTGATGCGCGAGGGACCATCGCCCGCGCGGCTCGTCGGTGGATTCGTGCGCCCGCTGCTGGCGTGTGCCGTGATGGGCCTGGTCGTCTGGGGGGTGCACGCGGGGCTCGTGCTCGTCGACCTCGATCACCCGGCCGTCCTGCTGAGCGCGATGATCGTGACCGGCGCGATCGCCTACGTCGCGGCCGCGTTCGTGGTGTGCCGCGACACCGTGCGAGACGTGCTCGGCATGCTCAAGAAGGCCGTCAAGCGGTCGTGACCAGGCTGCTCAGCGCGACGTGTTGATGAGCAGCGTGCACCCGGCACCGCCGCACAGGACCAGGTCGTTCAGGCCGTCGTTCGTGAGGTCTCCGATCGCGATCGACGTCGGCGCGTCGGCCACCGAGAATTCGCGCGCGGCGGCGAAGCTGCCGTCACCGTGGTTGAGATGCACGCTGACGGTGCCGACCACGTTGTTGACGACCGCAAGATCGATCGCGCGATCCCCATTCAGATCGCCCAGCGCGATCCGAGCCGGGCTGTAGCTCGTGGGATACTTGACCGGCGGCCCGAACGTGCCGTCGCCCTGGTTCAAGAACACCGCGAGGACCTGACTGCCCGCGATGCCGTTGGACGCGACCACGTCGGCGCTGCCATCGCCGTTGACATCGCCGAGCGTCACGGACGTCGCATAGATCGGGAGCGTGAACGTTCCACCACCGGCGCTCGAGACCACGGTGATGTCCGTTCCCTCGCTGAGGCTCGCCACGACGAGTTCGGCCTTGCCGTCGCCATCGAGGTCGCCGAGCGCGACGCCGATCGTGTTCGAGCCGATGCTCTTGTTGACCGCGGGTGCATAGCCGCCGGCACCGTCGCTCACGAGCACGCTCACGCTGTTGCTGTTCTGGTTGGCGACCGCCAGGTCGGGCTTGCCATCGCCATCGACATCACCCACGCCGATCGAACAGGCGCCCATCCCGGTCGCATGGTGGGACGTCGTGAACGTTCCGTCGGTCGTGCCGAGCAGCACGGCCACCCCGGTCCCGTCGGTGACGATCACGTCGGGGCGCCCGTCCTCGCTGACGTCTGCGGTCGCGATCGACGACAGCCCAGATGCGCCGCCGGTGCTCAGCGCGACCGCGGCGCCGAGTGCGCCGCTCGCGGTCCCCGGCAACACGCTCACGGTCGTGCGATCGTCGCTCGTCAAGAGGACGTCGGATGCGCCATCGGCGTTGACGTCCGCGAGAGCGACCGAGTTGACCGCACGGGACGTGACCGGGTAGTAGGGGGCCGCCACCAGCCCGCCATCGCCGGTTCCGACCAGCACGCTCAGGTTGTCCCCGAGGAAGTTGGTCACGACCACGTCGAGCTTGGCGTCACCATCCAGATCCGCGATCGCGATCGCGGTCGGAAACGATCCTGCCACGTACGCCACCGGCGGTGCGAAGCTGCCATTGCCCAGGTTGAGCTGCACGCCGACCAGCTTGTCGCCGCTGGCCGTCACGAGATCGGGCCGGGTGTCACCATCCAGATCGCCGAGAGTGACCCGGCCGCTGCCCGGGTAAGCGATCGCTGCCGCGAACGTGCCATCCCCATTGCCGAACAGCACCGTCGTCGCGGTGTCGTTCGCGACGACCAGGTCGGTCGCGAGATCGCCGTCGAGGTCTCCCGTCGTCACCGAGCGCACGGCCCCCGAGATCGGCAACTCGACCGCGGCGGCGAACGTTCCGTCCCCGAGATTCAACAGCACGCTCACCGCGGCGCCGCTCGCGATCACGAGATCCGGATGGGCGTCGCCATCGAGATTCGCGACCACGATGGCCACCGGAGTGGCAGCCGCGGCGTACGTCACGGCCGCGGCGAAGCTGCCGTCGCCAGCGCCGAGCAGCACGCTGACATCATTACTGCCGGCGCTCGCAACGGCGAGGTCGGCCTTGCCGTCACCGTTCAGATCGCCGACCACCACCGCCCTGGGAGACGTCCCCGCCACGAGGTCGATCGGGGCATCGAACGTGCCATCTCCAAGATTGACGAGCACGCTCACCCGCGTGGAGCTCGCGATGACGAGATCGGGATGCGCATCCCCATCGACGTCGCCGAACGCGACCGAGGCCGCGCCGATGGCGTACCAGATCGTGTTCGCGAAGCCCCCGGCGCCGTCATTGAACAGCACGTGCACCTTGGCGTCGCTGTTCGCCACGGCAAGATCCGGACTGCCATCGCCATTCACATCCGCGACCGCGACCGCGACCGGCCGCGCGCCAGCGTCGTAGTCGACCGCGGTGACAAACGAAAGCGCACGAGCGACCGGCACCGGCTCGCAGGTGCACGCACCGAACCCGGATCCGTCGTCGCGGCACGTTCGGATGCCGGGCGCCGCGCCGGTGCAGCCACAGGTCTCCTGCACACCCGGCGTGCACTCGGTGGTCCCGGCACTGAGCCCGTCCCCGCAGCCCACCAGCAGGACCACACCCATCACCGCCCAGCCATGCATCACCACCATCCTATCATCGGGCCCGGCCGATCCCGTGGATCCACGGGATCGGGCTGCGGTCCGAGCCGCGCGTCGGTTTCGGGTCGCTGGACGCAGTCCCGCGTAGGTCCTGGTGCGACCTCGTGCGTTTGGGCCGGATGTCTGCACTCCTGGTGATCGCGCTCGTGCTCCCGACGGCCACCTCGAAGCCGCCGCCCGCGCGCACGATGGGGAAGCTGATCGATTGCACGTCGCATTCCGTGTGGAGCGAGCCCGAGGGCTGGACCCCGCTCCGATCCGGAACCGACACCCTCGTGGTGTCGCCCGACAAGCAGGCCGTGTTGCTGCGGACGGCGACCAAGACCGAGCGCGAACGCGTGGTCAAGACGCCCGCCGCAGACGCCCGAGCGATCGCGAAGCGGATCGCAGGCGTCGAGCTGACCTGGGGTGACCCGGTGGTCGTGAAGAAGGACAAGTACGACCACACGACCACGATCAGCGCGACCGGCGTCAACGTGGAGGTCCGCGTCATCGTGCGCGACCGTGGGTTCGGCAAGGACGTCGTGTGGATCGAGGTCGCCGAGGCCGAGGATCGCGCCGCCGCCATCGCGACGATGGATGCCGCCCGGGCCAGCGAGCTCACGCTGACGAGCCATGCGTGCGTCTGCGGGTATGATTGCGACCGCCGTCCGACGCCGTAGATCCGGTGGTGCGGTCGTGAGCAGCGCGCCTGCTCAAGTAGCGATCCTGCGCGCGGACCTACTTGCGGTAGAGGTCGATGCCGATCGTGCCCATGAACCGGGTGCCGAGGTCGACCTCGCCGCCCGCGGCGGTCGTGAACAAGATGCTCGCCTGCAGGCGCAGCCGGCCGAGGTGGGCGCCGCCACCGAGCTCGAACGCAGGATAGAGCCGGGTGAAGCTGTCGAGGGTGACGAGGGTGTTGTCGTCCGTGATGTCCTGGGAGTAGATCGTGAAGCCGAGGCCGACGCGGCCGTGCAACGTGTTCGAGGTCATCGTCCGCAGCCCGAACAGGGCGATCAGCTCGGATGCGCTGATCGTCTCGTTGCGAAAGAAGGCGGTGGTGTCCGGGTGGACGAGATACTCGAGCCGCGCCGCGATCCCGATCGCCTTGCCGATCCGGCGCTCGTAGAGGCCGGTCAGGCCCTCGCCCGCGCTCGCGTCGCCAGGACCCGGCGCCAGGATGGAGGCACCGAGAGCGAAGTACGTCTTGTAGACGGGCGGTGGAGGTCGCACGACAGGCTGATACAGCGACGCGATCGGGCGCCCCGGCCCCGACCCCGGCCCCGGCCCCGGCCCCGGCCCCGGCCCCGGCCCCGGCGGCTGAACGCGCACCGCGATCGGGATCACGACGACGCCTTGCGTGCCCGCAGCCACGCTGGCGACGACCTCTAGCTTCGAGCCGTCGTCGATCGATGCGACGAGCACCTGACGGCCGGGCGCGACGGCGGTCCACTGCGTCAGCGGCTGGGAGAGATCGCCTTCGCCCTGCCGCTGCACCGCGACCACGCGCTGCGGCGGCACCCCTTCCGGCACGCGCAGCCAGACAAAGCCGATCTTCGCGCGCAGCTCGCCGAGCTTGTACTTGATGCGCTCGGCACGCCCGTTGACATCGACATCCTTGCCGCCGGTGGCCTGGATCTCGGTGGTCGACATCCGCTGGGCGGCGACCATCGTGTCATAAGCCAGCGCGATCTTGCCCAGCGCCTCGACTGCCTGCGCGTAACCGAGGTACGAGCGCGCGGTCGGTTCGGCGGCGATCGCGGCAGCGAACTTCGCGGCGGCCGCTTCGAACTGTTTGTCGAGGAACAGCGCGACGCCTTCCTCGTGGAGTACGCAGCTCGCGCGCCGGTCCGGGCAGCTCGCGGCAGCCGAACGGACGAACCCGATCGAGAGGATCAGCGCAACGAGCGTCGTCAACCCGCGCATCACGAGCTCACTTCGCAGGCAATCGATGTCATGGGCCGAGTGTGCATGGAGATCGAGCGCGGGGAACGCTGCAACGCCAGGATCACAGACCGCAGCGCGGATCGTTGGGCGCGCAGGCCTGCTTGTCGGGCTGCTTGTCCGGCTGCTTGTCCGGCTGCTTGTCCGGCTGCTTGTCCGGCTGCTTGTCCGGCTGCTTGTCGGGACGCTTCGTGAGCGGGTTGTACTCGTCGGGCTCGATGGGAAGCCGCTTGTCGGGGCGCTTGTTCGGCGTGACCTTCTTGATCGGCGAGGTCTTCTTGCCTGGCTTGACAACCACGACGGGCTCGGTCGTCACCGTCTTGTCCGGTGTCGGGTCCGGCGTCGGGTCCGGTGTCGGGTCCGGCGTCTTGTCCGGCGTCTTGTCGACGATCGGATCGGTGTTCGCGGGATCCGGTTTCACCGTCTTGGGGCCGTCGGGCTGAGGCAGCGGCGGCTGGGCGGCGTGGGTGTCCGTGGCGGGCGGCTTGGCCGCGGCATCATTGCCGTTGCCGGTCATCCCGACCGCGAGCCCCACCCCGATTCCGACCGCGATCGTCGCAGCGCCCGCGCCGATCCACACCCACTTGCGGCTGGGTTGCGGCTGCGGCAGGCGCGTGCCGGTCTCGCCGGCGGCGAGCGACGTGGTGCTCGTCATCATCACCGCCGGCGCCATGGTGGGCTGCGTGCCGACCGTCTGGCGATCGAGCCCCATCAACGTGGGCGGCACCGGCATGCTGTACGAGCCGGCGACCATGTCGGCGGCGACCCCGCCGGTGGGGAAGAACGGGGCGAGCGCGCGTGTCAGGTCGGCGACGTTCGCGAACCGCCCCGAGGGCTGCTTGTCGAGGCAGCGATCGATGATCGCCATCAGGTCGCGCGGCACGTTCGACGGACGCTGGTGGGCATCGGTCACGATCGACAGCGACAGCGCCGTCAACGTCGGCCCGGTGAACGGCTGGTTGCCGGTGACCAGCTCGTAGAGTGTGATGCCGAGCGCCCAGATGTCGCTGCGCGCATCGACATCGCGCGAGCCCTTGAGCTGCTCGGGAGACATGTAGCTCGGCGAGCCCATCACCGACTGCGTGCTGGTGAGCCGTGGATCGATATCGCCGGTCGCCGCGGTGGCGATGCCGAAGTCGAGCACCTTGATCAGCGCGGCGCCGTTCGGCCGTGCCGTGACGAACAGGTTCGCCGGCTTGACGTCGCGATGGACCATGCCGAGACCGTGCGCCTCGGCCAGACCCTCACAGGCTTGCACGATGTACTCGACCGCCTGCGGGATCGGCAGCGGACCCTGGCGGAGCCGGGTCGACAGATCGTGGCCGTGGAGCATCTCCATGACCATGAACGGCTCGCCGGTGGGCAGGGCGCCGACGTCGATCACCTTGACCACGTGCTCGCTGCGCAGCCGGCCTGCCGCGCGCGCCTCGCGCATGAACCGCTTGGGCACTTCCTCCGAAGACAGCGCCTCGGAGCGCAGCACCTTGATCGCGACCGTGCTGCCGATCGCCATGTGAGAAGCCGCGAACACCCGGCCCATCCCGCCTTCACCGAGCTCGAGCTCGATGCGGTACTTGCCGTCGATGACGTCGCCCGCTTTCACGGGCCGACAATACCAGAGAACCGCCGCTGATCCGGCGAATTGTGCGCAGCCCGCGGGGCCCGCTTCCTCGCAGACGCCACGATCAATCGAAAATCCAATGACGGATCTTGGACAGCAACAGAAAACTGAGACTCAGGCGGGCATTCGGGTCCGGATCCTGCGTGCGATGCCATCCAGTGTGGTGCCCGGTCCTGGCCGACCCTTCGCCACATTCGTCCGGGCAATTGCCCGACGAGCCTCGGCGAGGCGGGCGTATACAACTTGCCCGACGAGCCTCGGCGAGGCGGGCGTATACAATTTGCCCAGCCTCGATGCGCCGGGCTAGGGTCGGACCGTGATGCGAACCACTCTCGTGCTCGGCTTGCTGGCGGCCGCGTCGCCCGCGCTGGCGGACGGCGACGGCAAGGCGATGGATCGCACCGACAAGGGTACGCTCGGGATCGGGATCATCGTCGGCGAGCCGACCGGGATCTCGGCGCGGCTCTACCTGAAGGACGATCAGGCGATCCAGGCGGCGATCGGAGGCTCGTTCATCGGAGGTGGGATCCAGTTCCACGCCGATTACGTGTTCCACCCGTTCATCCTGCAGACGCGTGAGAGCTTCGTGCTCGCCACGTACCTCGGCCCTGGCGTCCGGTTCATCCAGTATTCGACCGGTCGTAATGACAGTTACCTCGCGATCGGCCTGCGTGGCGTCGGTGGCCTGCTGTTCGACTTCAAGGAGCCGCTCGACGCGTTCGTCGAGGTCGCCGGGGTGCTCGAGTACGGCTTCGCGGACGGCAAGCACGGCGGCATCGCGCTCAACGCCGGCGCCGGCGTGCGTTACTACTTCTGATGCACGGGATCGAAGAGCTCGAGACGGAGACCGCTGATGGCGTGATCCTCAAGCTCGATCGGCTGCCGCGCGCGAGCGCAGCCCCCCACCGCGGCGTGATCGTGTGCCTGCACGCGATGATGACCGACGGCCGATACTTCGGCGCGCGCCGCGAGGGCTCGTTCGCCGGCACGCTCGCCGCCGCGGGATACGACGTCATCATCGCGGACTTCCGTGGCCATGGTCGGTCGGTCCCACCGCGCGCCGGGCGCGACGACTGGAGCTTCGACGATCTGGTCGAGCTCGACTTGCCAGCGATCATCGCCGCGGCAGCGGCGTCCGCTGGCTGCGCGCCAGGAGAGCTCGCGATCATCGGGCACTCGCTCGGTGGCCTGGTGACGATGGCCGCGCTCGCGACCGGCAGGATCGGCTCGCCGCGGGTCGTCGTGCTGGCGGCGACCGCGGTGTGGCTGCTGGGCAGGGGCGGCCAGCGCCGCCGGCGCGCGCTGATGGCGGCGTATCGCGGAGTCACCGCGCTGTTCGGCAAGGCACCGATCCGGCTGCTGCGAGCCGGCACCGCCGACGAAGCCGCGACCTACGTCCGCCAGCTCACGGGCTGGGCTCGCGCCGCACGGTGGACGAGCTCGCGCGGCATCGACTATCTCGCAGGCCTGCCGGCGGTCACGACGCGCGTGCTCCCCGTCGTCGGCGCCGGCGACTGGATGTGCACCCCGAGCGACGCGGCCGGATTCGCCGCGCGGCTGCCCGGCGCCGCCCCGCTCCGCATCGTCGGGCGCGCCCACGGCGACGCGCTCGATCCCGACCATTTCGCGCTGTTCACGCGACCGGAGCTCCGCCCGGTGTGGCACGAGCTCGCCGAGCGCATGCGCTGACCGTCGGAGCCCGCTCCCGCTTCCGATCGCCGTACGCGTGCGCTAGAAAGGGTGCTGCGTTGTCGATGATGAACAAGGGGGGCACATCCAAGGACCCGAAGGGCGACAAGGGCCCGAAGGCCACGAAGTCCGACGAGGGGCAGACCCGCGGCGATCGCAGCAAGCGGCTGCTCGATCTCGTCATGATCCTGCTCGGCGCCCGCACGCCCGTGACCTATCGCGAGATCCGCGAGCAGTTCGCCGCGTACCAGACCGTCAACATCGAAGCTGGCCTGCGCGCGTTCGAGCGCGACAAGGCGGACCTGCTCGATCTCGGCGTCCCCATCCGCTACATCACGCCCGACGAGGACGACTCGCTCGAGGACGGCGGCTACGTCATCGATCTGAAGCGCTTCAAGATGCCCGAGGTCCGGCTCACCCCGGACGAGATCTCGGCGCTGGTGCTCGCCGCGTCGGTCGCGCATGCGATGCCCGGCGGCACGTACCCGAAGATCGTCGACCTCGCGCTCAAGAAGCTCGCGTTCGATCTGCCCGAGTTGCCCGACACGCCGTCGGAGTTCCCCCGCCCGCTCACCACGCCGATCCTCGTCCACTTCCCCGAGAAGCGCGCGCCCTCGCGCCCCGAGCTCGGAGAGATCTACGCGACCCTCGAGGCCGCGACCCGGCTGCGCAAGCGCGTGACGCTGCGCTACCAGGCCGCCGCGACCGGGATGTTGAGCAAGCGCGATCTCGATCCGTACGCGCTCGTCTATCGCGAGGGTGCGTGGCTCGCGGTCGGCTGGTGTCACCTGCGCCAGGAGGTCCGCTCGTTCCGCGTCGACCGGATCCACGAGGCCGTGCAGGCACCCAAGCCCAAGTCGCCTGACTTCGAGCGCCCGGCGGACTTCGACGTCAAGGCCTACGCGCAGCGCTCGCCCTGGACGTTCACCACCGATCCCCCCGAGGAGGTCCAGCTCGCGCTGTCGGTCGATGCGGCCGAGGTCGCCAACGAGGACTTCGGGTTGACCGCGGTGAAGCGCCACGAGGGTGATCGCACCCTCATCACGTTCGACTGCGGCAATGACGAGTTCGCGGCGACCCGCGTGCTCGCGGCCAAGGGCGCGATCAAGGTGCTGCGCGGCGCCCGGCTGCGGGCGCGGATCATCGACGAGCTCGATCACATCGCGGTGAATTATCGGACCCCGATCGGTGCCCCCGGAGCCGACGATGCGTGACATCGCGCAGAAGCTCCGCCGCCTGCTGTGGATCGTGCCGTACGTCGCGAAGCATCGCGAAGGCGTCGCCGTCGAGCAGCTCGCGAAGATGCTCGATACCCCACGCGACGAGCTGCTCGCGGATCTCGAGCTGCTCTCGCAGGTCGGACCGCCCGACGGTGACCCCGGCGAGTACCTGCTCGTCTCGGTCGATGAGGGTCGCGTGTTCGTCGAGCTCGCGCATCGCCTGACCCGCCCGCTGCGGCTGACGCCGGCCGAGGGCTGTTCGCTGCTGCTCGGCATCCGCGCGCTCCGCGAGAGCGGGATCGCGCCATTCGACGATGCGATGCAGTCCGCCGAACACAAGCTGCTCGCCGCGCTCGGCCGCGACGCCCGCGAAGCCGAGAGCCTCGCGACCAGCACCGTGGTGACCTCGATCTCATCCTCGGCGGACGCGATGGTCGCGACCCACCTGCGCGCGCTGGTCACGGCCGCCCGCCGCCACGACCGGATCGAGATCGACTATGCCGCGATCTCTCGCGCGCAGGCCGAGACCCGACCGATCGATCCGTACGGCATCGTCCACCACGCCGGCGAGTGGTACGTCGTCGGCCACTGTCACAAGCGCGGCGATGTCCGCACGTTCCGCATCGATCGGATCGCGGCGCTGCGCGGCACCGGCGAGCGGTTCGAGACCCCGGCCAACTTCGATCTCGAGGCCTACCGTCGCGAGCGGCTCTACGTGCCCGGCGCGGACTCGGTCACGGTCCGCATCCGCCTCGACGCGCTCGCCGTCACCCGGATCGGGGCGAACTGGCCGGTCGGCGAGGTCACGATGCAGGACGATGGCACCGCCGAGCTCATCGTCGACTGCGACGGCTTCGAGTGGGTCACGAGCTGGGTCCTCGGCCTGGGTCGCCACGCCTGGATCGTCGGCCCTGACGAGGCCCGCACGGCCGTCCGCGAGCGGATCGCCAGGATCCGCTCCGAGCTCGTCGCGTAGCGTGGCGTCGCGTTACTTCGGGGTGACGGCGCCGCCGACCGTGATCTTGAACTCGACCTTCTCGGTGGCCGGGTCCTTCGGATCCTTCTTCGGCTCGGTCGCGGAGAACTTGGTCTCGACCGAGCCCTTGTAGGTCGGGTAGAGCGCGCCATCGGCGAGCGCGACGGTGCTGGTACCCGACCCGCTGATCCCGCTGATCCGGCCGCCGTCGACGTCCTGGTCCGAGCCGGAGACCTTGGTGGTGCCCTTGATCGTCCAGGTGTTGCCCTTCTGCGCGACCACCTCGTAGCTGGTGACCTGCGTGACATCGAGCCGATCGGCGAGCTTGTGGACCGTCGTCGACTGCCACTTCGCGCCGACACCGACCGGCTCGGTCGGCAGGATCGGCCAGGTCGGCATGGTGAGGCGGATCAGCTCGAGAGCGCCGACCGAGAGCTCGGTGGGCTTCTCGATCCGCAACGTCATCTCGCCGAGCGTCCCGTTCGCGGTGACACTGCCACCGATCGAGAGTCCCATGAGTGCCTCGAGCGCGACCTTGAACTTTTCGGCGGGCGGGGCGCCGGTGGCACCCTTGACGTCGCGCGCATCGGTGGACGTGACGGTGAACGCGTAGTCGGACTTGCCGTCCTTGTCGACGGACTTGGTCTCGGAGTCACCGAGCAGCACGATCGTCGGGACCGATTGATCCTGGGTCTGGCCGCCCTGGCTCGTCGTCGACGCGAAGTCCATCGCGAGCTCGACCTGCTGCTTGACGCCGAGCTTGCCGGTGTAGTGGAGCGCGGTGCGCTTGCCCTTGCCGGGCGAGACGAGCTTCACGGTGACCTTCGCGGCCGGGATCTTCACCTCGACCGGTCCTTGCGGCTCGGGCGGCTTCGCGGGCTCCGGATCCTTCTTCGGATCCGCCGGCGCTTCCGCCACCGGCTGGTCCGCGGGGAGCGGCGCGAGCTGCACCGGTTTCGGTTTGGGTCCACACGCGAACACAGTGACCGCGAGCAGCCCAAGGCTCAGAGACGAGGCTCGTTTCATATCGCCGGACGCTAGCACACGCGATCTGCGATCGCCCCGCACCGCGGCGACGAGCGAGTGCGCTCGGCGAGACGGCGCCGCGCGGGTGGATCGCCAGCACCTCGGCGTGACCGCCGCGATTTCTGGGCACTTGGGCAACGACTTGTCAGCGAACGCGGACAAAGTGTCCGAAGATCTCCCGGGCATATGCGGTGCACCGGATCCCGCGGTGCACCGGAGTCTCCCGATCGGCGCCGAGCTGTCCGCCCGCGAGCACGGCGCCCACGTCCGCGTCTGGGCTCCCGCGCGATCACGGGTGACCCTCGTCGTCGAGGGTTCCCGCGAGATCATGCTCGGTCGCGAGCCGGACGGTTATCACAGCGGCTTCGCATCCGGCGTCGCCGCGGGCGCACGCTACCGGTTCAGGCTCGACGACGGACCAGCGCTGTGGCCCGATCCCGCGTCACGCTTCCAGCCCGAAGGGCCGTTCGGACCGTCCGAGCTGGTCGACCCCGCGTTCGCATGGACCGACGCTGGCTGGCGCGGGATCGAGGCGCACCGCCACGTGCTGTACGAGATGCACCTCGGCACGTTCACCCCGGAGGGCACCTGGGCCGCCGCCTCCGAGCAGCTGGCGTTCCTCGCCGAGCTCGGCGTCACCACGCTCGAGGTGATGCCTGTCGGCGACTTCGCCGGCGATCACAACTGGGGCTACGACGGCGTGAACTTGTTCGCACCGTCCCGGTGCTACGGCGCTCCGGAGACCATGAGGAGGTTCGTCGATCGCGCGCACGCCTGTGGGCTCGCCGTGATCCTCGACGTCGTCTACAACCATTTCGGTCCATCGGGCAACGTGATGTTCGAGTGGTCGCCGTACTACAAGAGCGATCAGGCGACGGCGTGGGGCGAGGCGCTCGACTTCGACGGCCCGTACAGCGCGCCCGTGCGCGAGTACTTCGTCACGAACGCCGGCTACTGGATCGATGAGTTCCATCTCGATGGGCTTCGCCTCGACGCGACCCAGGCGATCCACGATCGCTCTCCCGAGCACGTGGTGCGCGCGATCGCGACGCGGGCTCGGCAAGCCGGTCGCGGCCGACCCATCTTCGTGGTCGGCGAGCACGAGCCGCAGGATGCAGGGCTGCTCGAAGGAGCGGCCGCCCTCGATGCCGTGTGGAGCGATGACTTCCACCACACCGCGCGGGTCGTGCTGACCGGCGTCGTCGAAGGCTACCTCCACGACTACCGCGGCACCCCGCAGGAGCTCGTCTCGGCGGTCAAGCGTGGCTTTCTCTACCAGGGCCAGATCTCCCCGTGGCAGCGCAATCCGCGTGGCACGTCGACGCGGGGCATCGCGCGGACCCGGTTCGTCCACTTCCTCGAGAATCACGATCAAGCGGCCAATTTCGGATTCGGCGAACGGCTGGCCGCGATCTGCCAGCCCGCGCAGCTCCGCGCGATGACCGCGCTGCTGCTGCTCTCGCCCGAGTTGCCGATGCTGTTCCAGGGTCAGGAGACGGGGTCGCGCCGGCCGTGGAGCTTCTTCGTCGATCACCGCGAGGATCTGCGTGAGCCGATTCGCGCGGGCCGCGCCGCGCTCAGCGCGCTGTTTCCGCGGCTCGCCACCGCCGAGGCGCACGTCGCGCTGACCGATCCATGCGCGCGGTCGACGTTCGCCGCGTGCAAGCTCGATCCCGCCGAGCGCTCGCTCGACAATCCGTGGGTCCGGCTCCACCGCGACCTGCTCCGGCTGCGCCGCGACGATCCCGCGTTCACCGATCCGCGCCCCGACGCACTCGATGGGGCCGTGCTCGGCGACCACACGCTCGCGCTGCGGTTCTTTGCACCCGATGGCCAGCCCGCCGGCACCGGCGACCGCTTGTTACTGGTCAACCTCGGATCCAGGTTCGCGGAGGAGGTCGTGCCCGAGCCGCTGATCGCTCCGCCCGGCGGCACCGGCTGGCGACTCGTCTGGTCGACCGAGCATCCGAGCTACGGCGGCCACGGCACCCCGACGGTGTTCGATCGGGTCCGGCTCGCCATCCCCGCGCACGCAGCCGTGCTGCTCGTGCCCGATCCCGGTTCATCGCTCCGCCAGGGCGGAGCCCTTGGAGGTCACGGGTGAGCGAATTCGACGACTTCGAACGTCATGTCCAGGTCCTCGTGAGCCGTGCACGGTCGCGAGATCGGGACGCGCAGCGATCCCGGGACGAGGTTGCCGCGCGCGCGGTCGACGAGCGGTTCGACCTGTCCGAAGGGGACGACGTGGAACCCGCGTGCGCTCCACTCCGATGATCTCGGAGGCGACGGCGCTCACTCGATGGGCGGATCGCACACCTGGGAGAACACGGCAGCAGCGTCGCCAACCTCCCCGAATGGGGGTTGCGATCGGCACGCCGGATGCTTTTGGTAAGCGTCAGGAGCAAGCCGTGCAGAATCCAGATCGCCCACGAGGACCGGCCCCCCATGATGATGTGTTCCCGGCCCGCGTGCCTGCGGCCGAACGACCGTCGAGGCCATGGCACGTCGAGGTCGGTGACCTGCTGGCGCAAGCCGCGCTGCTCTGCGTGGAGCACGATCTCGACGTCGACGCGTTCATGAAGGGTGCGTGGTCCGCTTACGTCGAGGCCCGCCCCGGCCTTCGCGACTATCTCGAGGATTTGCAGCTTCGCAACCAGCTGGAGGAGCTGCGCAAGCTCGGTCGGATGGGTGAAGCCTGAGGTGGAGCGTCGTCCACCTTCCCCCGGATCTAACCCTAGGCCGTCTCGAGAAAGTCCAGCACAAGTCCGAGCAGGGTCGGGATGTGGCCGGTGCCCAGCACATGTCCTGCGTCCAGAAGCAGCTCGATTCGAGCGTGAGGCACGAGCCTGCGATAGTCCGCGGCAGCCTCGGGAGGCGTGAACACGTCGAAGGCTCCGTAGACGAACAGCGATGGGACCTTCAGGCTCTTGAGGGCCGCGCTTCGATCCTCGGTGTCCAGCATCGCGGTGATCGTCTGACGTCCCCTTCCCAGGGAGTCCTCGCTACGCTCGAAGGCCAGGCCCTCCCGTTCGATGTGGTAGCGCTCGGAGAACGGAGGGGTCGGGCCCGAGAGGCTTCTCAAGACCTGGAGGCGATAGTCGATGAAGGCGTCTCGCGTCCGTGGCACCGGCGCCACGAGCAAGTCCTCGAGCGCCGCGGTCATGCCGACGGTCGCGGGGATGTCGAGATTGCCGGTATGAGTCCCCACCGTGATGAGGCTGCGCACCTGGTGGGGCGCGTTGAGGGCGATCGAGCGCGCGATTGCTCCACCCAATGAGTTCCCCATGATGTGCGCAGTCGGCAGGCCAAGGCTGGCGATCAGCTGCATGATGTCCGAGGCCATGTCGTCGATCGAGTAGGGCATCGTGAACGGTTGCCCGATCCGGATCTGGCGAACGCCGTCCCACGGGTCCGGACAGTCCTTGTCGAACTTGGTCGAGTGTCCTACGTCGCGGGGATCACACCGGAGGACACGATACCCGCGGCTGACCAAGCCCGTGACGAAGGTTTCATCCCACCAGATCAGCTGGTCTCCCAAGCCGGGGATCAAGACGATCGGACGCCCGCCCAGCTCACCTTCCGCTTCGTAGTAGATGTCGACGCCATCGAGTATCGCGACCGGCATGTGATCTCCTCGCATCCCGAGCTTGGACAGCCTGGGCCGCCGCGTGTACCGACACCAGGATGCTACAGCAGCCGCCAAACCACAACTCGACCGCTGCGTCGATCGGACGTCGCATCGCCGCCGATGAGCTCGTGCGGGATCGACGTCGGCGGCACGTGGTCGAGATCGATCGCGATGAACCGATCGACGAGCTGAGGAGCCGATGAGCGAGCGGGTGTGCGGGGTGCGGGACCACTAGATCAGTGGCCGGAACTCGACCCCGAGGAACGGGATGATCGGCAGCCCGCCAAGGTCGCGCTCGCCGTTGGTCTCGAAGTCGAGCTCGCGCGCCTCGACGTTGTGATGGTTGGTGGCGTTCTGGACGTCGATGTAGAACACGATGTCGCCCCAGCAGCGGTGCCACCGGCGATCGGCCCGCAGATCGAGCGACACGAAGGCAGGGAGCTGGCCACCGAACGGATCCTGCACGGTCACGCCGTTGATCGGATCGCCGATGAAACGCTCCGGGGTGTAGGGATTGCCAGAAACGAGCTGCAGCCGGGCACCGAGCCGCCACCGGGTCAGCTGGACCGAGGCCGCGAGCTGGAGATTGTGGCGCTGGTCGAGCTCGAACGGTCGCCAGCCGACGAGGACGCGCGGGTCGTCGGTGCGCTCGGACTTCGACAGCGTGTACGACAGCAGCGTGAACCACCGCCCGACATTCCGCTTGAGCAGCACCTCGACGCCGTAGCTGCGCGCGCGCCCGATGTTCTCGCGATAGATCGCGAACCCGAGCTGCTTCTCGAGCAACAGCTCGAAGGTTGGCCCCAGTCCCCCCAGGTTCAGCTCCGGTTCCTCGGAGCCGGGGCGAGGGTTGCGCACCTTCACCCCGAGGTCACGACCGTCGTTGTAGAACCCGGTCACCGACGCGAGCACCTCGCTCGGCAGCTCGGTATCGATCCCGAGCGACACCTGGTCGGTGTACGAGCTGTCGAGCCGCGGGTTGCCATCGGTCGGGTCGACGTCTCCCGGCGTCGGGGGCTCGTGATAGCGGCCGATCGCCTGGCGCAGCGTCAGGTTCGGCGTGAGCTGCTGGTGGATGTTGAGCCGCGGATCGATCACCAGCTCGCCGGTCAGCCCGTAGGTCTCGAGACGGACCCCGGGCTTCACCGCGAACCGCTCGCCGTCGAGCTTCCACCGGGTCTCGCCCCACAGCGCGACATCGGTCCACCCGAGGGTGGAGGTGCCATTGACGCTGCGCGGCCCGTCGGATCCGGTGATCCCGATCTGGGTCTGTGCGAGGTATCCGCTCTCGACCTCGACCCCGCCACGCAGGTGGCCCCACGCGGTGTCGCGCAGCAACTCGGCGCGGACCCCGCCCGGATAGAACGGGCGTGAGAACGTGTCCTCGCCGGAGTCGTCGGACGTTTCGGCGAACGTCAGGAGGTTCGCGCCGATCCACGGCGTGACTCGCAGGGTCGTCCGTCCCGACACCCGCAGGTACGGCACGGCGGCGCGGACGAACATCGACGTCAGGGAGATCTCGTCACTCGCCACCCGATCGATCGAGCTGAAGATCATCGGCGTGATCCGGCCGCGCTTGCGCGGATCACCCCAGGTCGTACGGATCTGGAAGTCCCAGTAGCTCGGCAGCGGGATGTCGTCGGCGACGAATGGCGCCGCGATCGTGTCGAAGTACGAGCGGCGCAGCCCGATCAGCACCCCACCCTTGTGCCAGGGCCCCTCGGCCTGGACCGACGAGTCGAACAGCCCGATCGATCCGCCGAGTCGCCAGCGATCGGTGCGCGGCTCGCGGGTCGTCAGGGTGACGATGCCGCCGCTCGCCCGGCCGTACGAGGCATCGAAGCCGCCGGCCGTCACCGTGAGGTCCTCGAGCACGCCGCTCGGGTAGAACGAGGTGATCCCGCCGAAATGGAACGCGATCGGCACCTCGATCCCGTCGAGGAACACCGCGGTATCGCGCGGCGAGGTCCCGCGCAGCACCAGCCCTCCGAACGAGAACGGGATCCGCGCGACGCCGGGCAAGATGGTCGCGGCGCGCAGGATGTCGTTGCCCGCGCCAGGGATCGACCGGATCTCGTCGACAGTGAGCTTGTACGACAGCGGCTTGGTCTCCTCCGGCGCCTTGCCGGAGATCTCGATGACCTCGGAGCCCGACGCCGCGACGAGCTCGATCCGGAGCGTGCCGTCCGCGATCCGGACGCTCCGGGTGACGTAGCCAGTCGCGACCACCGTCAGCTCGAGATCACCCTGCGCGACCTCGAGCGCGAAGTAGCCGTCGACGTCGGTCACCGCGATCTCGCCGCGATCGGTCAGCACGGACGCACCCGCGATCGGGGTCGGAGTCCCATCGCGGATCACGACGCCGCGGACCGTGCGCGCGGGGCCTGCGACGGCGACGCCCGCCGTCACGACGAGGCTCAGGGCGATTGCCAGACCGCGAGCTGCTGCGACGATCTCGCGGAATCCCATCAGCTGCTCGGACCGCGCACGGGCGCGGTCAGATGCCTACTCCTTGACCGTCACCTTGATCATCTTGATCGGCGTCTTGGGGCGGTTGCCCTCGCCGGACGTCGGCGTGGTCTCGATCTTCTTCACCACATCCATGCCCGACGTGATCTTGCCGAACACCGGGTGCTTCGACGGGCCCGGCGAGAACCAGTCGAGGTAGCTGTTGTGGACCGTGTTGATGAAGAACTGCGCGCCGCCCGAGTTCGGCCGGCCCGTGTTTGCCATCGACAGCGTGCCCGGCTCGTTGGAGAGCTTCTGGTCGGGCGGATGCTCGTCCGTCACGCGACCGAGCGGCGAGTCACCAGTACCGCAGCGCGGGCTGTTCGGATCCTTCGAGTGCTCGCACCCGAACTGGATCATGAAGTCCTTGATCACGCGGTGGAAGTGCAGCCCGTCGTAGAACCCCATCTGGGCAAGCTTGACGAAGTTGCCCGCGGAGATGGGCATCTTGTCCTGGTAGATCTCGGCGGTAAACGTACCGAGCGAGGTCTCGAACGTCGCGGTCGGATTCGGCATGGCGGAAGGCTTATCACGACTCCTCTCGCCTGGGTGCCGCGGATCAGGACATGCTGTCGATCGCGAGCGCGATCATCGCGACGAGCTTCTGCGCTTCCTCGTTCTCGATGTTCGCCTTGATGAACTCGTGGAGCGGGAGCTGCGCCTGCTCGAGCCGGATCAGCGGCTCGCCGCGAGCGGCGGCATCGAGATCCTCGTAGGTGAGGGACCGGACCTTGCCGCCGCTGCGCTGGAAGCACTGTGCCACCAGCGCGCAGTGGAAGATCACCGTCACGATCGACTCGGCCCCTCCGAGCTCCCGCTCGTGCGCGCTGATGAACTGCGAGACGGGTGTCTGGCTCTGGACGAACCCACCGACGAGCACGGCGGAGTAGTTCGGATCGCCCATCTTCTGCGAGGCCTCGCTGACCACCGCGGCAACCTGGTCTTTCGTGAGCTTCATGGTTTTCCTGGTACCCGGGTGGACCCGACAGCGAGAGTTTCGATCGAGGGTAGCGAGCTGGCGAATCGGACGAGCGCCTCGGCGGTGAGTGCCGCGACCTCCGCGGCCAGGTTCGTGCAGAACGTCTTGCGCGCCCCGCTGGCGAAGTCGCCGTGGGGTCGCACCAGATGATCGCAGATGATGTCGGGCTGATCGGGGCCGGTGGTCGAAAACAGCCGGCGCTGCCAGGCGTCCTGGTACCAGCCCACGGCCGCGCGCAGCTCGGGAGTGACCACGCCGGTCGGAGAGGGATCGCCCAGCAGCTCGCCGAGCACCTGCTCGCCCGCGCGGATCGCGCCGCACGCCCCCTTGCCGGTGATCCCGCCGCGCCGGAGCGACTGGTAGGCAGGCGTTGGCAGTCCGAACGTCTCCGCGAGCGCGATCCCGCAGCTGCGGTGCGGCGTGCGGACGCCTTGATAGAGGACAAAGGCCGTGTCGCGCGCGGCCGCGATGTAGGCGACCTCCGCGGGCGTGAGCTCCCGCTCGCTGGACTCGGCCATTGGGGGATGCTACTGCGGAGGTGGTCGCTCGTCGAGAATCGTGCAACCCCTCGTCATTCAAAGTGGCTCGATTCGACGCGCGCTCGCCTGCTCGGCCCTGCTGCACGCGGTGATCGCCGTGCTCGTGTCGCGGTCGTGCGATCCGATGGATCGTCACGAGGTCGACACCGTCGATATCGAGCTCGCACCGCCCCCGCCGCCGGTCGAGGCGCTGCCGGCCGAGGTCGCGAAGCCGCCCGAGCAGGATCTCGCGGGCAAGCCAGACGAGTCCGGACCGGCCTCGACGGTGCCCTCCCCCGGGGAAGGCCCCGGGCTCGATGCCGGGGTCGACGCACCCGCGGATGCCGGCGTCGACGCACCGACCGACGCACCGACCGATGCACCGACCGACGCACCGCCGAACCCGCCCGACGCGCTCGCCGATGCCGAGGTGATGGTCGCGCTCGGCGATGCCGGCGTCGATGGCGCGCTGGTCGCGGTGGTGGACGATGCCGGCGCGCCGGTGGCGACGGCTGCCGACGCTGGTGCCGGCGACCCGACGCAGGTCGCGCTGGGTTCGGGCTCGGGCTCGGGCTCGAACGGAGGTGGCGCCGGGTCTGGGTCGGGCGTGGGCGGAATCGGCTCGGGGTCCGGCGCGCTCGCGACCGAGGCGGGCTCGGGCTCCGGGGTGGCGGGCGCCACGAACGAGCCGGCGGTGGACGGCGCCCCGACGACGGCGGGGACCGCGGCGAACCTGCTCGGGTACTTTCCCGCGGGTCACACGGTCACCGCGCTGATCCGGTTCGATCGCCTGCGCGGCACCGAGTGGGCGGGCCAGACCGAGCGCCTGCTCCGGCCGATGCCCGACTACCACGTGCTGTTCGGACGCCACGACGCCAAGATCTACGACAAGCTCGACACGCTGGTGATCTCGACGCCCCGGCCGCGCGACGCCACCGCCACCACGCTCGTCGCGCACACGCACCTGACCCGCTCGGCACTCCGCGACTTCCTCGGCGCGACGACCTCGGTGACCTGGTCCTCGTCGAAGGGCGGCCTGCTCGGCAAGCGCACGGGCAAGGTGTTCCCCGGCGACAAGCGGCTATTCCTGTCGCCGTTCAAGGGCTGGTTCCTGCTCGCGCAGCCGGCGGATCTCGGCGCGCTGACCGCCGCGGCGCCCGGCGAGGTCGACGCCATCGAAGCCTCGGGCAAGCTGCCGCCCTGGCTCGCCGGCATCCGCAAGATCGAGAGCGAGTCCGGTGACCCGCGCGGGCCCGAGCCGGATCGATCCAAGTCGGTCCGCGCGGAGCAAGGATCGGCTTCACCCCACGGCGAGGGTCCCCCGCCAGGGGGGCCCGCGCTCGTGCTCACCGTGGCGCTCGGTGGCCAGCGGCTCGAGCTCGGTGACAACGACTTCGGGCTCGGCGTGAAGAGCCTCCCGACCCCCGATCGCCTCTCGCTCGCGATGGAGCTCGTCAAGCAGGGCTGGCTCGTGCGCGGCAACATGCGGTTCCGGAGTGACGCGGCCGCGGCCGAGTTCATCGCCGCTGCGCTGTCTGCTCAGCAGCGGATTGGCGACAGCCGGGTCCTCCAGGCCGCGATCGGCAAGGCAGCGGCCCGCGTCATCGCCAACCTGTCGTTCGCGCGCACCGGCCCGCGCGTCTCGTATGCCACCTCGATCTCGATCGCCGACACCCGTGCGCTGATGTCGGTGGCGGCGCAGCAACTGGATGCCTATTACGGCAGCCCCTGACCCCCGAACTCGCATTGCTCCAGAGCCGACGACGTTGCATCCTGATCCCATGCGCCTCGCCGCCGTGATCGCCGCCGTGATCGCCGGCAGCGCCTGCCGCGGGACACCACCGAGGCTGTCGCCGGTGGCGGGCGGGGACAAGGACGACGGGCACGGCGAGCTCGCGAAGGCATCGACGCGGTTCATGACCGCCGAGGAATCCGACGACGATCTCTTCGCATCGTCCGGGCGCGGCGCGCTGCACAAGCACGAGCGCGCGTCTGGCGATGACGCGTACGGGGGGAGCCCCTACGGCGGCTCGGGATACGCGAGCTTCATCGTGCCGACCTGGTCGTACCCGTCGGTGAATCGCACACCGAAGTACAACCAGGTGGTGGGATTATCGGGCGCGATCGAGGGCGTGGTGAGCTGGCGGGGTTCGGTGCCTGCACCGCGCGCGACGGGATGTGGCCCGATCGAGAGCCTGCGAATGGCCGCCGACCGGGGCGTCGCCGACGTCCTCGTCTACATCGAGCACGTCGAGATCGGACGCCCTCTGCCCAACGAGGGTCTGCCGGCGAGCGTAGGCGGCCTCGTCATCAAGCGCGGCTGTGCGCTGGTCCCGACGCTGCAGATCGTGACCCCGCTCCCCGCCGCGCTGTCGATCCACGGCGACGCACACCAGGCTCGCATCGTCGTCACGAACGCGCCGTCTGCGCCGAAGCTGCTCGAGCTTCAGGAAGCCGGCCGCGCTTCGCTGGAAGTCGCGGCCGGGGTGACCCGGATCGACGCAGCGGATGGCTCCCTCGCCCCCGCCTGGGTGGTCGCGCTCGACACGCCTTACTACGCGGTCACCGACGATCATGGACACTTCCGGATCGACGAGCTGGCACCGGGCAGCTACGAGGTCACGATCTGGCAGGCCCCGCTTCCGAGCGGCGGAACCGGCGCGATCAAGTATGGCGCCCCAACCATCGCTCATCGCTCGATCAAGGTCGACGCGATGAAGGCCGCCCGGCTCGACATCGCGCTCGGCCGCTGACGGTTGGTCGTCCGGCCTGCTGTCCGGCCACCGGACAGGTTGTCCGCATGCCGGCGATCCCGGACAGCGAACCGTGTGTGTTCGAATGGTTACGAATGGCATCACGGTTGCTCCATGCCTCGTCGACGCAACGACGTCGGAAGGAAGCCTGTGATGCAAAAGCGAATGTTCAAAGTCATGACCAGAGTCGAAAAGAAGGGGGGAGGCGGGTACTGGATGCGCGTCGGGTCCGGGTTCGAGAACAAGGACGCCTCGTTCAACATCCTGCTCGAGGCGATGCCGAAATCGTTCGAGCTCCACATGCGCGAGCTCGATGAAGAAGACCTGCGCAAGCGCGAATCCCATGCGCGGGGGGCGAACGGCAATGGTGCGCACAGCGTCACCGCTCGCTCGCAGACGCCCGACGCCGTGCCGTTCTGATCTCCCCTGTCTTGGAAAGGAATCCGACATGTCCATCTCGATCTCGAAGCTCGGGCGTCGCCTCGCGACGTTCGTCGCCCTCGTCGCCCTCGTCGCCGCCATGGGCGGTACCTGGACCTCCAATCTCGCGTTCGCGGCACCGACCACGGCCGCGACCCAACCGGTGACCAAGCCCTCACCCTCAGGCGCGGTCCTCGATCGCGGCGATGACGACCGCGCGGCACCCAAGCCGGCGAAGAAGGAGGTGAGCGGGAAGCTCAACCTCAACACGGCCAGCGAGGACCAGCTGATGCTGCTGCCCACCGTCGGGCCCTCCAAGGCCGAGCGCATCGTGGTGTGGCGCAAGAAGAACGCGGGCTTCAAGCGCGTCGCGGATCTCCGGCGAGTGAAGGGGTTCGGCTACCGGACCTACAAGCGCCTCGAGCCGTTCCTCGACATCAAGGGTGACACCACGCTCGCCGCGAAGCGCTGAGCCGCGATCTGTTCGTCGGCGCGGCGACTCGTCCTCCCTCGGGTCGTCGCGCCGGCACTTGTTCGATCAGCGCGGTCGTTGGCGTAACCCACACCGAGCCTGACGTAGAGTGCGGGCATGACTCTGTCGATGGCCACGCCATCCACCTCACCGTCTCTCGCCGACGACGCGAAGCGCGTGTGCCAGGCGCTGCTGCGCATGGACACCACCAACCCGCCCGGAAACGAGCGGATCTGCGCCGAATTTCTCGCGCGCGAGCTGTCCGAGGTCGGTTACCGGCCAGAGTTGCTCGAGGCGCGGCCGGCACGCACGAACCTGGTCGTGCGTCACCGCGGCACGGGGGCGTTGCCGCCCTTGCTGCTGACAGCACACCTCGACGTGGTCGAAGCAGACCCCACGAAGTGGCGGAGGCCGCCGTTCTCGGGCGAGGAATACGAGGGTTGTCTGTGGGGCCGCGGCGCGATCGACATGAAGAACATGGCCGCGATGTGCACCGCGATCATGCGCAGGCTCGCCGTCACCAAGACCGTGCTGGCGCGCGACATCATCTTCGCGGCAGTCGCCGACGAAGAAGCCGGCTGCGATCTAGGATCTCGATTCCTCGTCGAGCAGCACCGCTCGCTCATCGAGGCGGAGTACGCGATCGGCGAGTCGGGCGGCTTCTCGCTCCACCTCGGGGACACGACGTTCTATCCGATCCAGGTCGCCGAGAAGGGCTTCTGCTGGGTTCGCGCCCGCATCACCGGCGAGCCCGGACACGGGTCGATGCCGCGACATGACAGCGCGGTCACCAAGCTCGGAGAGGCGCTGACGACGCTCGGTCGCGCCCAGCTACCGGTGCACCCGACGAGCCACGTCGCAAGCTTCCTCGACGCGCTCCGCGCGCGTCAGCCCACGTTGCTCCAGCCACTCGTCAAGCTGCTCGCGCGGCCCCACCTGCTCGCGCGCGTGGCACGCCTGGTTCCCGGCGCCTCGATCGCGCGCAGCTTCTCGGCGCTGCTCAGCAACACCGCGGCTGCGACGGTCGTGCGGGCCGGCAGCAAGACCAACGTCATCCCTGGCGTGGCGGAGTTCGAGATCGACGGCCGGACGCTGCCCGGTCAGACGGATGACGACCTGCTCCGCGAGCTGCGCGAGATCCTGGGGCCCGAGGTCGAGCTCGAGATCATCAAGTCCTGCCCACCGACGGTCACCGAGCCGATCGCGTCCCCACTCTACGACGCGATCACTCGCCAGGTCATCGCACGCGAGCCCGATGCCTGCGTGGTCCCATACCTGATCCCCGGCTTCACCGATGCCAAGTACTTCAGCCAGATGGGTGCGCGGTGGTACGGCTTCTCGCCGGTCAAGATCGAGAAGGGCTCGGGGATCCGGTTCGCCGATATGTTCCACGGCCATGACGAGCGGATCCCGGTGAGCGGCCTGGCGTGGGGCGTCGACGTGCTCGACGCCGTGGTCCGCGAGATCGGGCAGTCCTGATCGGAGCGGCCGGGACCACCGTGCATGACCGGCGCGGGCTGCTCTACGGCGTCTCGGCCTACGCCCTGTGGGGCGTGGTCCCGGTGTTCTGGAAGCTGCTGGCCGGCATCGATCCGGTCGAGGTGCTCGCCCATCGCATCGTCTGGGGCGTCGCGGCGTTCGCGCTGATCGTGCCATTCGCCGGTGCCGGGCCGGCGTTGCGCGTCGCGATGCGAGACCGCCGCACCCTCGCCGTGATGGCGCTCTCTGGCTCGCTGCTCGCACTCAACTGGGGGATCTTCGTCGGCTCGGTCGCGACTGGCCACCTGCTCGAGGCCAGCCTCGGCTACTTCATCAACCCACTCGTCTCGGTCGGGCTAGGCATGGTCGTGCTCGGCGAGCGCATGCGCAGGCTGCAGTGGCTCGCGATCGCCTTCGCCTTCGCGGGGGTCGTGCTGATGACCTGGTACGCCGGTCGAATCCCCTGGATCTCGCTCCTGCTGGCCGCGACCTTCGGGTCCTACGGACTCGTGCGCAAGGTCGCGCGAGTCGAGTCGCTGGTGGGCTCGACGCTGGAGACCGCCCTGCTCGCGCCGATCGCCGCCGGCTACCTCGTGCTGGTCGCGATGCGGGGAGAGGGCGCGCTCGGCCACACCGATGCCACCACACACCTCTTGCTGGTAGCCACCGGCGTCGTCACCGCGGGGCCGCTGTTGCTGTTCACCAGCGCGGCGCGGCGGCTACCGCTGTCGACCATCGGCTTCCTCCAGTACCTGTCGCCGACCGGCCAGTTCCTGCTCGCCGTCCTGGTCTACGGCGAGCCGTTCTCGGCGGACAGGTTGCTCGCCTTTGCCCTGATCTGGGCGGGCCTCGCCGTGTTCTCGCTCGACCTGCTCCGGCTACGTAGGCGGCCGCGCGTCGCGGATCCGAGCCCTACCAGCGATGCCGCGGATCGACGCGCACCAGCTTCGCGACCAGGTCGGGACGATCCATCAAGCGATCGACGGCGAGCTCGAGGCTCGGATCCTGGTGATTGACGAGCCGAGCCTCGTGCGATTCGAGACATGACAGATCCTGTGTCGGATCGGAGGCATGCGCGGTCGGTGCGGGGCGGGAATGGCGGACTGAACCAGCTCGGCGCCGTCTCAGCTTCCGAGTAGCTGCCGTGCCAGGTCGGGGCGCTTCATCAGGCGATCGACGGCGAGCTCGATGCTCTGCTTCTGATCCTTCACGATCCGCGCATCGACCTGGCGGTACTTCGCGAGCAGCCGCTGGTCCTCGCGACGGCGCATCCCGGCGTCGACGAGGACGGGATCGTCGGGCTCGGGCTGCATGACCGGCCGGTTCGAGACCGGCCGGAACGGCGCCTGGATCGCGGCGATCTCGGCCTGCGTCAGGCCCGACGTCAGGATCCAGTCCATGAGCGGGCCGTGCGTGACGTCCGCGAGCCGGATGAAGTTGTTCTGCTCGGCGACCTGAACGACGAGGTCGTCCTGGCCGGACGCCTTGATGATGGTCGCGGCCGCGCACAGGTGCCCGGCCTCGTCGTGCCACACGTTGAGCTTGCTCGCGCTGTACGTGTTGTTCGGAAACACGCCGCGATTCTGATAGCTGCGGAAGCGGGAGAGGTTCGCCGCGCGATTGGCAACGAGCCTCGCGCGGACCGATGCGCGATCGAGCGCGCGAGGCTGGATCGTCGGATACTCGAGATCACCGAGATCGGCGATCCCCGCGCCGGGAGGCGGCTGGGCCCAGCGGTGCTGAGAGGATTGACCGGAGGGCTCGGACGGCTCGGACGGCTCGGCGCGATCGGCCCAAGCAGACGAGGTCAGGGCGGTGAAGAGCGAGGCTGTGATCAACCAACGGGACATGGCGAATCCTTCTTGCACCGGTGCCGACCTAGGCACTGCGCGGCGTCCATCGCCGGCGCGTTCGGTGTTTGGCTATCAACGCCGCGGATCGCTGTGCGGTCTACACGCTCGCAAGCGCGCGTCCACCGGGGACAATCCTGACATGAATGAGGCTTAGCCTCTCACACGCGGAGATCGCTCGCGGCCGGCGGCATGTCGCGCAGCTTCCAGAGCGGTAGCAAGAAGATCGGCGCGGCGAGCCCGATCAGCACGCCGACCCAGACCGCGGTCGTCGTGCCCGCAAGCTCCGCGATCACGCCGGCGAGGATCGCGCCGACCGGCAACAGCCCCGAGGTGGCCAGATGGATCGCGGCATTCGCACGACCCAGCATGTGCTTGGGCAACACGGTCTGGCGCAGCGTCACCGCCTGGATCACGAACGCGACCGCGAAGCCATCGCTCAGCAGCTGGTGCGCCGCAAGCAAGCCGAGCGTCACCGCGAATGATCCACCGGTCAGCGGCCCACCCGCGAGCGGGATCAGTAGCGCACACGCGAGCGATAGCACCGACGTCATCACCAGCGTGCGCCCGAGCCCGATCGACTGGACGAGCCGGCGAGATACGACTGCGCCAGCCAGCGAGCCGATGCCGCCCACCGCCACGATCACGCCAAACATCGCCTCTGATAGCCCGAGCACGCGCAGGCAGAACAGCACGTACAGCGTCATGAAGAACCCGCCCGAGATCGACCACACCATGTGTGAGATCACGATCGGACGCACGATCGGATGCCCGAACACCGCGCGCATGCCGACGCGTAGATCGTGTCCGCGCACCGCCGCGGACGACGACGCCGAATGTGACGCGAGCATGGGTTCCTCGACCGCGCGGATCCGCCCGATCATGAACGCGGACCACACATAGCTCGCCGCGTCGATCACGACGACGAGCGGCGCGCCAAACGCCGCGATCAACGCGCCCGCGCTCGCCGGTCCGGTGATCTCGGCGATCGCCTCCGTCGACTCGAGCTTGGAGTTACCCTCGACGAGCTGGTCGCGTCTCACCAGCGTCGGCAGGTACGCGGTGTCTGTGATCTGGAACAGTGCGGACGCACCGCCGACGAGCGCGCCCACGATGATGACGTGGACCATCGACAGCACGCCCAACGCCCACGCCAGCGTCAACGAACCGATGACGACCGCACGGATCACGTCCGCCGCGATCAGGATCCGTCGCTTGCGGCTGCGATCGATGAAACCTCCCGCGAGCAGCGCGACGATGACGCCGGGCGCGAGTTGGAGCGCGGCGAGCACGCTCACCATCGACTCGGGCTGGCCCAGCGTGGACACCGCGATGATCGGCAGCGCGGTTCGCGTGATCCGCGCACCGAATGCGCTGAATGCCTGTGCCGACCACAGCCGCAGAAAATCGCTGTGGCGCCACAGCCCGCTGCGCTCGGACATTCCAGACTAATCTACGGCTTGGTTGCTGCGGGCGCTGCTCTTCGTCGCGCGCGGGGCTCAGAACGGGATGTCATCGTCAGGACCGCCGCCGCCACCGCCTCCCCCACCACCGTAGCCGCCGAAATCTCCGTCCGCGGGAGGCGGCGGGCCGTCATCCCGGCCGCGTCCGCCACCACCACCGGGGCCGCCACCGCCACCGCCGCCGCCACCACCACCGCCACCGCCACCCGGGCCGGCTTCGCGACCGCCACCGCCACCGCCGAGGAACTGGACGTCATTCGCGATGATCT
>JAGSPR010000105.1 GCA_018262455.1 Deltaproteobacteria bacterium
CGCGGCGACCAGGAGCTTCTCGCGCAGGATCTGGGCGACCTCATCGACGGTGGCGGCGTCGAGCTTCAGGCGGGTGAGTGCGGCCGGCACGCGGGCGAGGTAATGGGCCTCGAAGGCCGCCAGGGCAAGCGGGTCGCCACGACCGCAGCCGCACGCGAGGTGAAGATCCGCCGGGTTGAGCTCGGCGAGGTCGGACTCGAGGCTGTCGCGAGAGACCTTCTCGGCGATGAGCTCGACCAGCTCGTCGGTCGAGACCTGGATCGTCGGCCACGCCTCGCGCCCGCGTTGCACGAGCCCGTCGAGGGCAGCGGCCAGGGCAGCCGTCGCGTCGTTGGCGTTGCCACCGACCCTCGCCAGCAGCGCGGCGGCCATCGAACACCCTGCGGACAAATCCCTCATCTCACTGAAAGCGCGGTGATTATCGGATCAGGCCCGAGGTCCCAACTGTACCATGCGGCCGTGGAGTGCCTCGACGAGCAGGCCGTGCTGGCCTTCGTAGCCGGGAACCTCGATGGCGTGGACCGCCGTCGCACCGAGCAACACCTCGATGGCTGTCCCGAGTGCCTGGCGGTGGTCGCCGAGATGGGCCGACTGGCAACCGGCTCTGGGCGCCCGTCGATCATCGACCCGCTCGGCGCGATCTCGTCGCCCTCCGCGTCCGCCCGCTACGAGATCGGCGAAGAGATCGCGCGCGGCGGGATGGGCCGGATCCACGCCGCGTTCGATCGCCGGCTCGGCCGCCGGGTTGCGCTCAAGCGGTTGCTCACCGCGGATGCCGGCCTGGCGCGACGGTTCGCCCGCGAGGTCGCGCTGACCGCGCGGCTCCAGCATCCCGCGATCGTCCCGATCTACGACAGCGGCACTCTCGACGACGGCACCCCGTTCTACGCCATGCGCCTCATCACCGGCCGAACGCTCGATCGCGCGGCGGCCGAGGCGAGTCGCCCCGAAGCCCGGCTGGCACTGCTGCCGGCGGTGATGAGCGCCATCGAGGCGGTCGCCTACGCCCACGAAGAGGGTGTCGTTCATCGGGACCTCAAGCCGCAGAACGTCCTGGTCGGGCCGTTCGGCGAGGCCGTCGTGCTCGACTGGGGCCTGGCCAAGGATCTCGGCCGGCCCGACGAAGACGACCCCCAGGCCCCCAGCGCGAGTGGCCCCGCCCTGTCGGTGTCGGCGAGCGAGCTGGAGCGCGTCGACGGAGCGACCATGCGTCTGCTTCGGTCGGCCGCGGAGTCCGGCGCGACCACCCATGCCGGCGACGTGTTGGGCACGCTGGGGTACATGGCCCCGGAGCAGCTGGCCGGCCAGCCAGCCGACGAGCGTGCCGACGTCCACGGCCTCGGCGCCCTGCTCTACCACGTGCTCGCCGGCGGACCGCCGCGCCGCCGCGCGACCGAGCCGCTCCGGCCGCTCGACGAGGTCGCCCCCGGCCTGCCGGTCGATCTCGTGGCCATCGTGCACCGGGCCCTCGCCGCCGATCGGCAGACCCGTTACGCCTCGGCCCGGGAGCTCGCCGATGATCTTCGGCGGTTCCAGGCCGGCCGCCTGGTCGAGGCGCATCGCTACACCACGGGCGAGCTGGTGCGCCGCTGGTTGCGACGTCACCGCGCGGCGGTGGCGGTCGCCACGGTCGCGGTCGCGGTGGTCGCGCTGCTGGCCGGGCTGGCGATCCACCGCATCGTCGACGCGCGCGCCACGGCCGAAGCGGAGCGCGGTCACGCCGAGACCCAGCGCGACGCCGCCGCCGGCCTGGTCGACTTCGTGCTGAACGATCTGCGCGTTCGGCTCGAGACCGTCGGCCGGATCGACGTCTTGCGCGGCGTCGGTGCGGAAGTCTCCTCGTACTACGACCGCGTGCCAGCGCCGCCTGGACCTGCCGGGGCCGCGGAGTGGGCGCGGCGCGCCAAGGCCCTCACGATCCTCGGGGATGCGGCCACGGCCGGTGGCGATCTGGCCGCGGCCGAGCGGTGGTTTCGCGCCGGTCTCGACGATCTGCGCAAGGCCGCCGCGCTGGTGCCCGACGACGTCACCGACGAGGGGATCTGTCAATCGCTGATGAGAATCGGCGACGTCAGGCGCGCCGCGGGCGACCTCGACCAGGCCCATCGGGCATACGAGGACTGCGCGATCCTCGCCTCGCCGCGCGCCCGACCCGACGGGCGGCCGCGCTGGCGGCAGCTGCTCGCCAGCAGCCGCCACAACCAGGCCCTGGTGGCGCAGAGCCGCGGCTCGCTCGCCGCGGCCCGGCCACTGCTCGAGGCCAGTCGCGACCTGGCGGCGCAGGCCGATGACGCGCGCCTCCGGTACGTGATCCAGCACGACCTCGGCCGCCTGCTCCTCGACCTGGGCGAGCTCGACGCGGCCCGCGTCGCGTATGCGGCCAACCTCGCGACCGCCCGCGCGGCGCACCAGGCCAAGCCCGACGACGCCGAGAGTCAGCATGACCTCGCGTCATCGCTGATCGACCTCGCCAATCTGGATCTGCTCGCCAACCAGCTCGAGCGCGCCGAGGCCGCCTTCACCGAAGGCCGCGGGCTCATCCTGGCGCTGACCGTGCGCGACCCGCAGAACATGGAATGGCAGCGCAGCCTTGCCCTCGCGGAGAACAAGCTCGGCGAGGTTGCGTTCGCGCGCCCCGACTACCCCCGCGCGCTCGAGCACATGCGCGCCAGCCTCGCGATCGACGCCCGACTCAGCGCGGCGGATCCGCAGAACGTGAACCTGCTGCGCGACGTCGGGGTCGACGAGTCGACGGTCGCCGAGGTCGAGAAGGGCCTGCGCCATCCAGCGGTCGCGCGCGCCGGCTTTCTGCGTGCCCGGGCCGCGTTCGAACAAGCGCTGGCACTCAGCCCCACGAGCTTGCTGCTCCAGAACGATGTCGCCGTCGTCCTCGCCGATCTGGGCCAGGTCTACATCGAGCCCGATCGAGCCGCCGCCCGGGCCGCGCTGGACCGCGCCCAGGCCCTGCGCCGCAAGCTGTTCGCGGCCGATGACACGCCCACCGAGCGCCGTCAGCTGGCCGAGGTGCTGCTGCTCTATCTCGATCTGCCGACCCAGGGAGCGGAAGCGGCGAATCGGGCGCGCATCGCCGAGGCCCATCGGCTGCTCGAGCCGCTGCGCGGCCAGGCCGCCAAGGACATGGAGATCGAGCGTGTCATCGAGGAGGTCGACCGCGCCTGGACGCGGCTGGGTCGGCCTTGAGGGTTTCCGTGAGCGACTCCGCGAGCTAGAGGTTCGAGAAGTCCCAGGGAGCGCCTTCGCAGCTCGGCTTCGTCGTGTCGCAGCTGAGGGTTGCGAGGCCGGGCAGCGGCGCGCGGACGTGGACCACGACTTCGTCTCCATACGTCGTGCGGCAGGCTTCCTTCGGGTCCTTCGCCGTGGTGGCGGTGATGTGGCTCCCCTTGAGGTCGCACGCCACGATCGTCTGATCGGTATTGGGATCGGCGACCGTGACACTCCCGACCGTGACGGTCTCGGGAACGCCCGTCTTCACGAACCGGCATCCGTTCGGCAGCTGGCCGATGCCGTCCCAGGTTCCGAGGGTGAACCCACGGCGAGACTTGGGCACGAACAGCTCATTCGCCAGCTGGAGGTCAGCCGGCCGGGTCAGATCGAGCGTCCGGGTGCCGGCAGCCTCTTTGACGTTGATCGAGCAACCACACTCGGCCACGCGCATCGCCATCGTGCACACCGAGGGATCTGACTTGCGGAACGGGAGGCAGGATCTGCCGTCACACAGCGACGTGCAGGCACGCATGAACCCGTCCATCACGCTCTCCTCGCCCGGTTGCAGGCAGTGATCGAGCAGAGACTTGGCGGCGCCATTGGAGTTGAACTGGACCAACATCTTGAACAGCGGGGCGCTGCTGTTCGGCGTCTTCGCGTCGAGTCGGAATCCGCCGACGGTCTCGGTGCTCGTGATCGGTTGGTCGCGGTCGTTGTGCCAGGAGGTGAAGACGCACTCGCCAACCTTCTGATCGGGATTCGCGGCGAGCCAATCGAGCTGGCCGGCCGACAGCACTGGGTCGAGCGGCGTCACCAGGTCCCGCGCGTCGATGTTCTTGCCCATGATCTTGGCCTGCTTCGACGTGTCGACCGACTTGGCGGTGACACAGGAGAAGATCGAGGTGTCGCAGACGCCCTGCGCACAGGGAGTCGACGCGTCGCAGAACACCGGCCCCGATGAATCGCTGATCACCGAAGGGATCCCGTCGGTATGCAGCATCGAGAAGTACTCGCAGTACTCCTGTCCGCGGTCGTCCTTGGTGTTGCTGTCCGCGGTGACGCCGTTGACATCGCGGCATGACCACCGCACACCGTCGGGCGTGAAGTGAGGCCGACGCTCGTCCATCGAGGACACGCGGCTGCTGGTGCATTGCTGGAGGTTGGTCCCACCCGGCTGGTCGCACTTGCCGCTCGCGCAATCCTGGCCATCGGTGCCGGCTCCACAGGCCGTAGCAAGCATCATCGCCAGCACAGCAGTCATCGCGGATCTCATCGTCGTCTCCAGGAGGTTCGAAAGGTGGGTTGAAAGCCGTTGATCGGCCGCCCTGCGGCGATCGTGGTCCATCGCAAGAGCACAGGCCGTGCCTGGCGCAGTGCATCGTCCAAAGACCACCGATCCCGCGAACTTCCGGGCACTTGACGATGGTGGCCTTCCGGAGGACCGCTCATTGCCGCGGTTTGAGGACAACCGACCCCACACCGCCGACGTGCGGCACGGATACCCGATCAGCCACTGAGGCCTGTTCCCAATTCGATCGTCACCGCGTCTGGATCAGCGTGACCCGAGGAACCGCGTGATCGCCGCACGGAACGCCGACCGTGCACGTGGTGCGGCGCGCTACCCACAGACCTTGCCCGCAGCGGTAGGTCTCGGCCGGCCGGGCCGCGCCGACCGCGCTGCAGTGCAGCTGCGTTGCGACGCGCGCGAGCTCGCTCGCTCCGTCGAGCGCGGGCACATCGGCGTACGTGATCCGGTCGACGCGATCGCCGACGAGTCGCAGGCGGTAGCGACAGGGCACGTCGGCCCCGGGCTCGACGCAGAGCTCGTCGGCGGAGAGCTCGGAGATCGCCAGGCCCCCAGCGCCCACCTCGGCGCGCGTCATGCCGAGCTGGAACGGCCCGATGCCGCGCCCGGGCGTGATGGTCGGCCGCACGAGCGGCGTGGCTGCGTGCGCGGCCGCCCCGGCGAGCGGGACGGAGGCGCCGACGATCGGTCCGAGTGCGCCCACGGTCGATCGGACCGGGCTTGGCGCGTCGCGATCGTCGAGCTGCCAGGCGCGGACCTCCGCGTCGCACGTGCCGCGTCCGCGCAGATCCGTGACGCCGCACGCGACGTCCCCGATGCCGCTGATCAGCGCCGTCGCGCCGAGCCCGCCCAGGAGGACCTGCCCCAGCAGGCGCGCGCCGACCGCCTTCAAGCCCTGACCGGCCGCGCCCGCCGGGTTCTCCGACGAGGTGCCGCCAGAGACCGGGTCGCGGGCGATCGCGAACGACGCGAGCACGATCGCGCCGGCGACGGCCAGCTCGGCGACGCCGACGCTCGTCGCGATGATTCCGCGATGCTTGATCGCCGATGCCCGCGGAGCGCCGGTCGCCGGGACGCCACCGTAGGCGCGGTACGCGATGCAGCCGGCACCCGAGCCGAGCAGCGCGGGGACCAGCAATGCGACGAGAATCGCGGTGCGCGATCGGTCCACGGGCAGATACTCCCCCGCACCTGCGGCGAGCGAAAGCTCTGGTTCGCGCCAACTCCGGCACAAGGCGGCACCGCGGGCCCTCGCGCTCAGAAGGTTCCCCCGAGCGCGTGGCGCAGGCTGGGCAACAAGTCGATCGCGAAGTGGAGCGCGACGATCACCGCCACCGATCGCCAGCGATCCCAGATCGCGGCCAGGATCAGACCGACGACGAACACCGGCAGCCCGGTCCCGAGCAGGATCGATCCGAGGTCGCCGGCCGTGCCCTCGACGCCAGTGGCGAGGAGAAATCGGCTCGGGAGATGCCAGAGCGCGAACAGCAGCGTCGACACGCCGATCGCGACCAGCCTGCCGCTGACCTTCTCGAGCCGGGTCTGCAGCAGCACGCGAAACACCAGCTCCTCCGGGATCGCGGCGGCCACGAGCGGGAGCACCACACCGAGCGCGATCCGGGGCCACGCCGCGCCGGCCGCGATCAGCTCACCGATCGGTCCGACGTGCTGGAGGTTGAGCGCGAGGCCCGCGGCGACCGCAATCGCGATCCCGACCCACGATCGCAGCGTCGAGCGCCACGGACCGAGCACCTCGGGGAGGTGATACCCGTGCCAGCGCAGCCACGCGAGCGGCACGCCGAGCATGTACCCGAGCTTGAAGCCGAGCACGTACCACACACTGGCCGTGAAGTCGGCGCCCGCGTACAGCGCCAGCGGCCAGCGCTCGACCGCGAGCGCGGCGAGGGTGGCCATGACCGTGCAGCCCAGCGCGAGCACCACCAGCTCGCGCGCCTCGCGAGCGGGCGCGGCGATCCGCATTCGATCGACAGGAACGGTCTGCACGCGCGCGCATCATGACCGATCTCGACGCGCACCAGGAGCGGGCGGTGAAGGGAGTCGCTCGAAACAGCTAGCCGCGTCTCACCGACAGCGCCCGACGACGATCTCGCCTGGTGGGGCGCGAGATCCGCGGTCGCAGACGGACCGACGGCAGAAGGTCGCGAGTACTATCGTGCGCGATGGGCGGGACGACCTCGGAAGCTCGGCCAGTGGTGCTCCAGGCAAGAGGCCTGGAGAAGGTCTACCGGATGGGCGACATCGACGTGTTCGCGCTCCGCGGCGTGGACTTCGAGCTCCGGCAAGGCGAGTTCGTCGTCCTGCTCGGTCCCTCCGGCAGCGGCAAGTCCACGCTGCTCAACATCATCGGCGGGCTGGATGCGCCCACCCGTGGCGAGGTGTTCTACCGCGAGCACGACCTGACCACGCGGAACGACGCCGCGCTCACCCGGTACCGCCGCGAGCACGTCGGGTTCGTGTTCCAGCTCTACAACCTGATCCCGAGCCTCACCGCGCTCGAGAACGTCTCCCTGGTGGCGGAGATCGCCGAACGGCCGATGTCTGCCGTCAAGGCGCTGGAGCTGGTCGGGCTCGGGGACCGCAAGAACCACTTCCCTTCCCAGCTCTCGGGAGGCGAGCAGCAGCGGATCGCGATCGCCCGCGCGATCGTCAAGCAACCCGACCTCCTGCTCTGTGACGAGCCGACCGGTGCGCTCGACGCCCAGACCGGGCGTGGCGTGCTCGAGGCGATCGAGCAGGTCAACCGCGAGCTGGGCACCACCACCGCGGTCATCACCCACAATGCGGCGATCGCCGGGATGGCCGATCGGGTGATCCGGATGGCCAACGGGACGATCGCCGAGGTGCGCGAAAACGCCCAGAAGGTGCCGCCCTCCGAGGTGAGCTGGTGAGGGCACTCCAGAAGAAGCTGGTCCGCGATCTGTGGAGGCTGAAGGCGCAGACGCTCACCGTGACGGTGATCGTCGCGGCCGGCGTCGCCAGCTACATCGCCACGCTGAGCACGTTCCGATCGCTGCTCGCGTCGCGTGACCAGTACTACCAGCACGCGGGCCTGGCAGACATGTTCGCCCGCGTGCAGCGCGCGCCGGACCGCGTCCGCACCGACCTCCAGCGAATTCCGGGCGTCGGCGAGGTGGAGGCGCGCGTATCGGACGTGCTGCGCGTGGAGGTGCCCGGCCGTGCGGAGCCGGTGCTGGGGCAGTTCATGTCCGCGCCGCGGACGTCGCTCAACGCCCTGTTCGTCCGTCGCGGGCGCGCGCCCGAGCGGTCGGACGAGGTGATGGTGAGCGAGGTGTTCGCCGAGGCTCACCACCTCGAACCGGGCGCCACGATCGCGGCGATCATGTCCGGCAGACGGACGACCCTGCGGGTCTGCGGGGTCGGCCTGTCGCCCGAGTTCTTGTGGGTGATCGAGCCGTCGGGGCTGTCGTTCGGGAACGAGCGGTTCGGCGTGTTCTGGATGGAGCACGACGCGCTGGCGACCGCCCTCGGCCTGCAGGGGGCGTTCAACGACCTGGCGCTCGCGTTGGCCCCGGGCGCGCGCGGGCCGGCGGTGATCGACCAGGTCGACCGGGTGCTGTCTCCGTGGGGCAGCTACGGCGCGTACGAACGGAGCAAGCTCCGCTCCGACCAGCTGGTGAGCCAGGAGATCGACGAGCTGCGCGGCTCGGCCAGCCTCATGCCGCCCGTGTTCCTCGGGGTCGCGGCGTTCCTGCTCGGCGTGGTGCTCTCGCGTCTGGTCCAGACGCAGCGGACGCAGATCGCCGCGCTCAAGGCGCTCGGCTACTTCAACCGGGAGGTCGGGCTCCACTACCTCCTCCTCGCGCTGGCGATGGTGGTGCCCGGCGTGATCCTCGGGATCGGCCTCGGGGCGTGGGCTGGCCGGGCGTTCCTCGGCATGTACGCCGATTACTTTCGGTTCCCCACGCTCGCGCTGCAGCTGGACGTCGACCTGGTGGTCACCGGTGCGCTGATCACCCTGGGTGCCGCCGCGGTGGGCGCGCTCGGCGCCGTGTACCGGGCCGTTCGCCTGGCGCCGGCGGAGGCGATGCGACCGGAAGCGCCACGCGCCTTCCGTCCCACCATCATCGAGCGCCTGGGCATCCATCGCCTGCTCCCGGCATCCGCACGGATGGTGCTGCGCGACCTCGAACGCCAACCCGTTCGGATCCTGCTCTCGGCGCTGGGGATCGCCCTCGCCACCACGATCCTGGTGGGCGCCTACGGCGCGCTGGATTCGATCGACACCCTGGTCCAGCGCCAGTTCGAGGAGATCCAGCGCGAGGACATCGCGGTCGGGTTCGCGCGCCCGGTCTCACCCGCGGTCATCTCGTCGCTCGACGGACTGCCGGGCGTGCTCGCCGCCGAGGGCCAGCGGGTGGTCCCGGTGAGAATCCGCGGGGCGCACCGCACGCGCGAGGCCGCCTTCGTCGTGGTGCCGGAAGGATCGACCTTGCGGCGGCGGCTCGATGCCGAAGGACGCGAGCTCGGGTTGCCGGTCTCCGGGGTGGCGATGTCGAGGGTGCTGGCGGATCTGCTCGACGTCGCGCCGGGCCAGCAGATCGACGTCGAGATCCTCGAGGGTGGCCGCACCCGGCGAATGCTGGCCGTGACCGCGGTGATCGACGATTACTTCGGCCTCTACGTCTACGCACGCGAGCCGGCGTTCATCCGGGAGACCGGCGAGCCGCGCCTGGTCTCCGAGGTCATGCTCTCGGTCGACCGTCGAGAGATGGACGCACTGTGGCGCGAGCTGATGCGGTTTCCGGCGGTGACGGCGTTCGTCCGCCCCGAGGTGGAGCGCGACACGTTTCGCCGCCAGGTCGCGGAGGTCTTCCGCACCTTCCAGATCATCCTCGCCGTGTTCGCGCTGGCGATCGCCGTGGCCGTCGTCTTCAACAACGCCCGCATCGCGTTCGTGGCGAGGGCCCGAGAGCTGGCGACGTTGCGGATCCTCGGGTTCACGCGCGGCGAGGTCAGCCGGGGCCTGATCGCCCAGCAGGTCGTGCAGCTCGCGATCGGGATCCCGATCGGGCTGCCCCTGGGAGGCTGGCTCGTGTCGCTCATGTTGTCGATGCCGGATGTCGAGCTGTACCGGTTGCCCGTGTTTGTCTCGCCCAAGACCTACGCCACCGCCGCCGTGGCGGTGTTCGTCGCGGGCCTGCTCTGCGCGCTGTGGGTCGCCCGCGGCGTGAAACGGATGGATCTGGTCGCGGTGCTCAAGGCCGCGGACTGAAGGAGTGCCTGCCATGCGGCGTTGGTTCTTGAGAATTGCAATGGTCCTCGCGTTGGCCGCGGTCGTCGCGGCCGTGATCTACGCGTACCGGCCCCGACCTGCGCTGGTCGATGTGGCCCAGGTGACGGCCGGCCGGCTGGTGGTCTCGCTCGACGCGGAAGGCAAGGTCCGGGTGCGCGAGCGCTACGTCGTCCTGGCGCCGATCGCGGGGATCTCCTCGCGCATCGAGCTGGATCCGGGCGACGCGGTCGCGGAGGGCGCCGAGCTGGCGCGCATCCAGCCGACGCTGTCGCCGCTGCTGGATCCGCAGTCGCGGTCGGTTGCCGAGGCCCGCCTGCGCGCGGCCGAGGACGCACGCAGCCAGGCGCAGGCCGCCGTGGCGCGGACGAGCGCGGCGCTAGAGCTCGCGAGGTCGGAGCTGCAGCGCACAAAGACGCTCGCCGAGCGTGGGGCCGCGACGGGTCAGCAGCTCGAGCTGGCCACGTTCGAGGTCCGGACCGGCGAGGCGAGCGTGCAGGCTGCGCAGTCCGCGCTCCGGGTCGCCGGTCACGAGATCGAGAGCGCCCGGGCTACCCTCGAACGGCTGGCGCCCGGTCGCAAGGAACGCGACGCCTTCGCGGTCACGGCTCCCATCGCGGGCCAGGTGCTCCGGGTCATGCGGGAGAGCGAGGGTGCCGTCGTCCCGGGGACGCCGCTGCTCGAGCTCGGTGATCTGTCCGCGATCGAGATCGTCGCGGATGTGCTCACCCGGGATGCCGCGCCGCTGCGCCGTGGGATCACGGTGCTGGTCACCGAGTGGGGGACGGAGAAGGAGCGCCCCGGCCGCGTTCGCCGGATCGAGCCGGCGGCGTTCACCCGGATCTCACCGCTGGGGGTGGAGGAGCAGCGCGTGAACGTGCTGATCGACTTCGAGCGCCCGGTCGATGCTGCGTTCGGCGATGGCTACGCCGTCGACGTCCGGTTCATGCTCTCCGACGATCCGAAAGTGCGACAGGTTGCTGCGAGCGCCCTGTTCCGCCACGCCGAGGGCTGGGCGGCATTCGTCGTCCAGGACGGCAAGGCGTCGTTGCGCACGGTCAAGGTGGGCAAGCGAAACCCGATGCAGGCGGAGGTGCTGGAGGGCCTGGCCGATGGCGAGACGGTGGTCGTGCACCCCGGCGAGCTGGTGCGAGATGGTAGCCGGGTCGAGGCGCGGTGACGGAAGCGCCGAGCCTCCTGGCGACGTAAGATCTGTTCGCTAGCCGACGCAAACAACATCGCCTCCGGCGAGCACGGTTGCCATGGCGAGCCGAGGCGCCGCTCGTTGAACGAGCCTCCACTCGTCGGAGAGCTGTTTCGTCGTGCACGCGACCTGGAATGCGGTATGCGTGGCGTGGACGACCATCATGCCAGCCTCCACTACCGCTCGAGCCCGATTCGACCAGCGCCTCGCGGAGCTGTCGCTGCACGAGCTCACACGAAGCGGCCTCCAGCCGACCCGCACACGCTCTGATCTCGAGGTCGAGGTCGAAGTCGAGGTCGACATCGAGATCGAGCCTGACACCGACCCGGAGATCGAGGAGTTCGTGACCACGCTGCGGATGGAGCGTGCGGCTCTCTCCCGGGTCTGGTTCGACGCGCCGGAGGACGTGATCGCGCTCGTTGGCGAGCCAGAGCTGCCGGAGCCGCACCCGCTGCGCATCCCGCTCCTGCTCGTCGCGATCGCGGCGGTGGCGGTCACCTCGTTCATCGCGATCGGGCTCGGAACCGGCCTGCTCGCGCTGTGATCGTGGCGGCGCGCCACGTCTGATCAGTGACGGACGAGCTCGGGGCTTCCGGCTCCGCGCGACACGATCATCTCCCACTTGCCTTCGGGGTTGCGGATCGCATGGCTGGCTTCGTCGATGTGGCCGGCGACGTAGCGGACTGCATCGTTCAGCACGCGGAACCGCGGACCGGCCTGAAATCCCGTTCCTCTCGACCACCAGACCTCGTAGAGCCTGTTGTGCATGGCCCGGCGTGATTGCGAGCCGCGTGCCCGGTTCGGCTCGACGCGCGACCTTCGAGATTCGTTCAGCAACGACATCCGCCCACCACGGCCCTCGCGATCGCGGTTGTCGACGTCTCCGCGAGAATTGCGCGAGAGGTCCCGGGATCCGCGCAGGAATTACCGGATCAGGGCCGGGCTACACCGACCTCACCGCTCGCGCACCACCCGGGCCGGCGGCGAGCAACGCTCGCAGGCGCACGTGCGCGAACGCTCAGTTGGCGGCGGCCGGCGAGCCGAGCTCGGTGTCAGCACCTGCGCGCCGCGTGGCGGTCACAAACAGGCGGCGTGACGGCCAACCTCACGAGGATGACGATCAGGATCGCGGACGAGCCGGTCGTGCCCAGGCCGGCGCCGCCTTCGTCGGGCGGGTTCGACGCCTTCCCGCGGAAGAAATCTGCCGCGACGCGGCCAATCGAAGTACCCTGAGAACTGGGTGTGTGGGTGTCGATCGCTCGCGTAGGGAGTCTGCTGTCCCTGCTGGCCTTGGCCAGCTGCGGGCGCGTGGGGTTTGATCCGTCAGCGAACACTGCTGCAGCCGACGCGGCCGACGCGGCCGACGCAGCCGACGCAGCCGACGTTCCCAGCGATGGAGCGCTCGCACCGGTCGCGCCGGGGACATGGATCGCGATCCCGCCCGGAAGCTTTGCGATGGGTTCGCCGACGAGCGAGCCCTGTCGGAACGCCGACGAGACCCAGCATCAGGTCACGTTGACCCGCGGCTTCGAGATCCAGTCCACGGAGGTGACCCAGGCGTTCTTTCTCGACATCATGGGCTACAACCCCTCGGGTTTTTCGGGGTGCGGGGCCACCTGTCCGGTCGAGGTGGTCAACTGGCACGAGGGCGCGGCGTACTGCAATCAGCTCTCGATCCAGAATGGCCTGACATCCTGCTACGCGTGCACGGGAAGCGGGCCGTCGGTGAGTTGCAGCGAGACCGTGGCGACCGCCGGCTCGGCTATCTACGCCTGTGCGGGATATCGGCTGCCGACGGAAGCCGAGTGGGAGTACGCATATCGCGCTGCCACGTCGACGAGCTACTACAGCGGTCCCAACAACGGAGGCACGTGCGGTATCCAGCCGAACGGTGACCTGATCGGCTGGTACAACAACACTGCCAATAGCCCGAGGGCCGTGCAGGAGTTGCAGCCGAACGCCTGGGGTCTGTTCGACATGGCAGGCAACGTGTGGGAGTGGTGCCACGATCCACCGCAGGGTGATCTGGGAGCGAGTGCCGTCGTCGATCCGGTCGGGGTGGGCGGCGCGACCAATCGCATCCTCCGCGGAGGCTCGTGGTTCGAGGACGCGATCTCGATGCGGGCAGCCAATCGGATCTCGATGACCTCGACGTTGCGGGGCGGCGCCGACGGCTTTCGCTGCGTGCGCACGCTCGCGCCATGAGCGCTGGCCCGCGGCATCACCGCGGTCGGTCGGCCCGCTCGAGTGCTGATTCCGATGTACCCTGCGCGCGAAGCCACCGGCGATCGCGCACTGTCCATGTTGGCGACGTAGACACCTGCCGGATGAGCATGGATTGAACCACGACGCGCCGCATCCAAGAGGACCTGGTGGCCGATCAGACGAAGCTCACAATCGACGGGACTACAGACGTGGTCCTGGGCGACGTCTTCGAGGACGCGCCCTTCGAGTTCTGGATCCGCGACGCCGACGGTCGGTGCATCGTGCAGAATGCCGCGGCCCGTCGCTGGGGCGACGTGCGCGGCCTGCGGATCGAAGAGTCGCCCGCATCGCCCGAGGTCCTCGCCGCCTGGCGCGTGAACAACCAGCGCGCGTACGCGGGCGAGCTCGTGCAGAACGAGGCCGAGTACCACGTCGCTGGCGAGACGCGTTACTACCAGTGCGTCGTCGTCCCCATCCGAGCCGGATCGCGGGTCCAGGGCATTCTCGGGTTCAACATCGATCTCACCGATCGCAGACGGGCCGAAGAGGCCCTGCGCGAGAGCGAGCGGAAGCTTCGCGAGGCCTTGCGGGTTGGGCGCATGGGGTACCTCGAGTGGGATCTGGTGACCAACGAGATCCGGTGGTCGCCGGAGACCTATCGGCTGTTCGGACACGTGCCAGGCGGCGCGTTCACCCCGACGATCGAGGCGACGGTCGGCATGGTGTTTCCCGAGGACCGCGCGTTCGTGGAGGAGCGGCTGGAGGCGGTGATTCGCGGCACCGTCGACTACGACATCGATCATCGCGTGGTTCGTCCCGACGGCGAGGTGATCCACGTCCACGCCCAAGGCGAGGTGATGCGTGACGAGCACGGCACGGCGCTGCGCATGCTCGGCACGGTCGTGGACGTCACCGCGCGAAGACGGGCCGAGGAAGCCCTCCGGATCAGCGAGGAGCGGCTCAAGCAGGCCCTGAGCGCTGCCTCCGCCGGGATGTGGGAGCTGGATGTCCGCACCGGGAAAGCCCACTGGTCTCACGAGAACTTCGAGCTGTACGAGCGCGACCCCGCGCGTGGGCAACCAACGCTCGCGGACTTGCTCGCGAGCATCCACCCCGACGACCGCGCGCTCGTCAGCGCCGCCGTCCGCGATGCCATCGGAGGCAAGACCGCCGAGTACCGGGCGGAGTTCCGCGTGACCCTGGCTCGCGGTGGCGAGCGCTGGCTACTCGCCCGCGGCCAGGTGCAGCGGGCCGCCGATGGGACGCCGCTTCGAATGGTGGGCATCAGCATCGATATCACCGCGCGCAAACGGGCCGAACAGGAGCTGCGTGAGGTGGATCGACGGAGGACCGAGTTTCTCGGCGTCCTGTCCCACGAGCTCCGCAATCCGCTCGCGGCCATCCGGAGCAGCCTGTACCTGCTCGAGCGCGTGCCAGCTGGCGGCGATCAGGCTCGGCGAGCGACCGCGGTCATCGATCGACAGTCGAGTCACCTGGCCCGGCTTGTCGATGACCTGCTCGATATCACCCGCATCAGCTCCGGCAAGATTCGCCTCCAGCACGCGCGCCTGAACCTCGTCGAGCTTGTCCGCCGCACCGTCGAAGATCACCACGCGCTGCTCGCCTCCCGCGAGCTCGCGATCGACCTCCCAGACGAGGAGGTGTGGATCTCCGGCGACGCGACGCGCTTGTCCCAGGTGGTCGGCAATCTGCTGACGAACGCGGCGAAGTTCACCCCGGAGAGTGGAAAGATCTGCGTATCGCTCGCGAAGACCGGGAGCCGAGTCGTGCTGGAGGTCGCCGATAACGGGCTGGGCATCGACCCGGAGACGCTTGGCCGGTTGTTCCTGCCCTTCGTGCAGGCCGACCGCAGCCTCGACAGGAGCCGCGGTGGCCTGGGGCTGGGGCTGGCGCTCGTGAAGACGCTGGTCGAGCTGCACTCCGGCGAGGTGACCGCTCGCAGCGAGGGGCCCGGGCGCGGTGCGTGCTTCACGATCCAGCTCCCGCTCGACGAGCCAGGCAATCTCGCATCGCCCTGATCGGCCCCCCCCAGCCCGAGTCGATCGTCGTCGAGACCGCGCGCGCGGCGAGCTCACCCAGGCGGGCATCGTCGATGGCCTGCTCGAGGACGCGGGCCGCTTCTTCCGGCGCATGAAACCCCATCGAGTTCTCGGCCGCGATGAAGTCGAGCCGCCACTGCGCCTTGCGCTGCAGGGCGAGCGCCGGTGCGAGCTGCGCGGCGGTGGCGCCGCGGGCCTTGGCCGCGACGACAGCGTCGATCAGAGCGACGATGGCGGCACCGCCCCGCTGCAGTTGGTCGTGGGTGCGGTCCTGGATGGTGGCGACGCGCGCCATCAGCTCGCCCTCCGGGACGCCGTGGCAGCGCAGGCAGGCGCGATTCATGTCGAGCAGCGGGCTGCGGACCCAGTGATCGCTGACCTTGGTCGCGCCCTGGGAGACGTCCGGCATGTGGCAGTCGGCGCACGCCACGCCGATCCGCGCGTGCACGCCCTGGCTCCAGAGCTCGAACTCGGGGTGCTGCGCCTTGAGCACCAGGGCACCGGTCTCCGCGTGCTGGAAGTCGTAGAACGGCGTGTCGTCGGAGCGCATGATCTGATCCCAGTACGCCTCGATCGCGTCGACGGACAGGCCCTGGCCCCACGGGTACGTCAGCGGCATCCTGGTCGAGCAGTAGTACTCGACGTGGCACTGGCCGCACACGAACGAGCGCATCTCGCCGTGGGTCGCGTCGGTGTTGGGATCGTAGCTGCCGCGGCGGCCGGCTTGCCGCCACGCGGCGATGCTCGAGAATGCGGGCACCGGCGCGCTCGACGCGGCGAGCGCGGCGATCCCGCGAAGGAATCCCGGGCGCGACACGCGGAGCGCCATCGACGCCGGATCGTGGCAGTCGACGCAGCCGATCGGGTGAGCGTGCCCCGACGCGTGGAGCAGCTTGTTGGCGTCCTGGTAGGTCATCGCCCAGGTGGCGTCGAGGCCGGCGAACACGTCCCCATGGCCGAGCTTGCGGTACAGCGGCATCACCGACGCGTGGCAGTGCAAGCACGCCCCGGACTGCGGCACGGACAGGCGCCCGGTGGCCTCCTGGTCCGCCAGCATGTAGGCGTGGCCGCGCCGGTCGCGGTAGTCGATCGAGAACGAGTAGCCGAGGAACATGCGCTTGAGCCACGGGTCGCGCGCGAGCTTCTCCGCGGGCATCGCCTCGCTGCCGCC
>JAGSPR010000364.1 GCA_018262455.1 Deltaproteobacteria bacterium
AGCGCGAAGGCAAGAGCGCACGGCGGGCCGTGGCCGAGGTCCTCGCGCTGCCGTGGAACGCCGTCGAGCGCGCGTGGCATGCCAACCTCAGGGTCGGGGGCCCCGGCAGCACGACCGCGCGCGTCGGGAAGCCGATCAGGTTCGGCAAGGGCGGCGTCGATTCGGAGAATGTCGGGCTCGAGCAGGTCGGCACGCGAGCGCGGAAGCACGCGCGGCTCGGCGGTATGCTCCGCGCACGTGGAGCGCTCGAGGCTGCGGCGGTCGAGTACGAAAAGGCCCTGGCGAGCGGCCCGGAGCCATTCGTGGCAGGGAAGCTCGCACGGACGCTCGTCGAGCTCGGCCGCCATGATCGGGCGATCGAGCTGGCCACTCCACTCGTCGCCGCCGATGATGGTGACGCTGTGGCAGCCGTGACCCTTGGCATCGCCCGGTCCGCGAAGCAAGAATGGGCGCTCGCGATCACCGCCTACGAACAAGCCCTTCGCGTGAGCCCATTCGATCCTACAACCCGCTGTGGCCTCGCCGAGGCTTACGGTAAGACTGCCGACCCGAGAGCTGCGCGCGAGCGTGCGGCATGCGAACAGCTGAAGCACTAGCCGACCATGAAGACCAGCCCCACACCCATCGCGGGCGAGCCCAAGCTCGCGGAGGTCACTGCGCTCCGGGCGCCCGAAGACGCGCGGAGCGAGCGACCGCCAGCATCCCCGCGCGGGGGCGACACCGACGTCAACCCAACCGTGGCCAGCACGGATGACGAGGGGTTCCCACTGTCCGCGGAGACCGCCGAACTGCCACGCAGCGACCTCGATGCGGTCGCCGAGCTCGCCGACGCCCACGACCAGATCCTGCGAGAGATCGAGAAGCGCATCATCGGTCAGCGGCAGGTGATCGAGCAGCTGCTCGTCGCCCTGTTCGCACGCGGCCATACGTTGTTCGTCGGCGTCCCGGGCCTCGCGAAGACGTTGCTCATCTCGACGCTCGCCGAGACGCTGAACCTGTCGTTCCAGCGAATCCAGTTCACGCCCGACCTCATGCCGGCCGACATCACCGGCACCGAGGTGCTGGAGGAGGATCACACCACCGGCCGTCGGATCTTCCGGTTCATCAAGGGCCCCGTGTTCGCGAACCTCGTGCTCGCCGACGAGATCAACCGCACGCCCCCAAAGACCCAGGCCGCGCTGCTCCAGTCGATGCAGGAATATCGTGTCACCGCGGGTGGCACCACTCACGAGCTACCGCTGCCGTTCCTCGTCTTCGCGACGCAGAACCCGGTCGAGCAAGAGGGCACCTACCCGTTGCCCGAAGCACAGCTCGATCGCTTCATGTTCCAGGTCGACGTCGACTACCCGAGCGAGTCCGAGGAAGAAGAGATCGTTCGCCAGCAGACGAGCGACCACAAACCCGAGCTCGCGCGCGTCCTGTCGCCACAACGAATCATGCAGCTGCAGGATCTCGTGCGCCGGGTCCCCGCCGCCGACCATGTCGTGAAGTACGCGGTCGCCCTTGCGCGCGCCACGCGGCCGACCTCTCCCACCGCGCCGCCGCTCATCCGCGAAGCGGTGTCGTGGGGAGCCGGCCCGCGCGCGTCGCAGTTCCTCATCCTCGCCGGCAAGGCACGCGCGATCCTCGATGGCCGGTTCGCGGTCTCGATCGAGGACGTCGCGGCGCTCGCGCGCCCCACGCTGCAGCACCGGCTGATCCTCAACTACCGCGCCGAGGCCGAGGGCATCCGCGCAGGCGACATCGTCGACCGGCTGCTGTCGGTGATCACGCCGTAATGACCTCGCTCCCCCAGCGGATCGATCCGGCGCAGCTCGCGCGACTCGGCAGCCTGCCGATCAAGGCGCGAGTGATCGTGGAGGGCGCGCTCAGCGGCCTGCATCGCGCGTCGGTGCACGGCGCCTCCGTCGAGTTTGCAGAGCACAAGGAGTACTCGCCGGGCGACGAGCTCCGCCACGTCGACTGGAAGGCCTACGCGAAGCTCGATCGCTACTACGTGAAGCAGTTCGAGCAGGAATCCCAGCTGACGGTGTACCTGGTGCTCGACGCGTCGGCGTCGATGGCGTTCGCCGGCGGTGGGCTGTCCAAGATCGAGTACGGCGGGCTGTGTCTGGCGGCGCTCGCGTACCTGGTGACCCAGCAGCAGGACAAGGTCGGGCTGGTCACGTGCGGTGATAAGCGGATCGAGACGGTCGTACCGCCTCGCGCGCGGACGAGCCACCTCCACGACCTGCTGTCGGTTCTCGACGGCGTGATCGCAAAGGGTGGCACCGGCGACGAGTCCCCGGCGGCGGCACTCGGTCGGATCGCGGAGCTGTCGCGCCGGCGGCGCTCGCTGATCGTGCTCGCATCGGATCTGTTCGATGATGACGATGCGACGCTGAAGGCGATCACGCAGCTGCGCGCGCAGCGACACGACATCTCGGTGCTCCACGTCCTCGATCCCCACGAACGGAGCTTTCCGTACGACGGCCTGACGCGGTTCGAGTCACTCGAGAATGACCACAAGATGCTGGTGAATCCGGCGGCGGTGCGACGCGAGTACCTCGAACGCATGGAGAAGTTCTTGACCCGCTGCCGCACCACGCTTGCCACGGCCGGCGTCGACTACCACCTGGTCTCGACCGACCGCGGCCTCGAGCTCACGCTGCTCGACCTGCTGGTCGCGCGGTCGCGGCTGTCTCCGAAGTACGCGCGTGCGCGAAGGACCGGCTAGTGGGCTTCCTCGCACCGCTGATGCTGGTCGGGGTCGCCGCGCTCGGCGTTCCGATCGCGATCCACCTGATCGGCCGCCGGCATGCGAAGCTCGTGAAGTTCGCCGCGCTCGACTTCTTGCTCGCGACCAAGCGACGCACCGCCCGCCGGTTCCAGCTGCGAGAGCGAGTGCTGCTCGCGGTCCGCGCGATCGCCTGCGCGGCGGTCGCGATCGCGCTCGCCAAGCCGTACACTTCGTGTGCGCGCAAGGGTCCGGAGGTCACGCGCGGGCCGCAGGCCGCCGTGCTCGTCATCGACGACTCGTTTGCCGCCGGCTATCAGATCGACGGCGTGCCGTGGATGAAGCGCGCCACCGACGAGGCCCGTCGGATCCTGACGCAGCTCGGTCCCGAGGCCGAGGTCGCGATCGTGCGCTCCGCGGAGGGCTCCGATCACCCCACCGAGCTCACCCGAGATCACCTCCGGCTCCGCGATCACCTGCTCGCGCTCGAACCGAGCGCGCGCCCCGCCGATACCACGCGCGCCCTTGCGCGTGCTGCGCAGCTACTGGCGGCGTCGAGTCACCTCCGCAAGACGGTCTACCTGATCTCGCTCGCCGCCAAGACCGGGCTGCGTGCAGAGGATCCACCGTGGGGCAAGGACGGACCATCGCTCGTGATCGTCGACACCCGACCGCCCGCGATGCCGAACCTCGCGATCACGAGCCTCCGCGTGGATGCAGAGCCCGGAACCGGCAGCCGCGGCGTGGCGTTCGAAGCCGAGATCGCCAACTTCGGCGATGCCAAGACCAGCGTCGAAGTGTCGCTGACGATCGCGGACCGCGTCGTGGCACGCGGCATGGTCGACTTGCCAGCGCACGAGCACCGCACGAAGCGGTTCCTGGCCGCGCTTCCCGCCGGCTCTCGGGCCAGCGATGCGTGGGTCTCGCTGACGCCCGATGCGCTCCCGGTCGATGATCGGAGGTGGATTCGCGCGTCGCTGCGGGATCAGGTGCGCGTGTTGCTCGTCGATGGTGATCCACGCACCGTGAGGCACGATGACGAGCTGTTCTATCTCGAGGCCGCGCTGCGGCCGGGCGATCGCGAGGACAGCGGGACCCAGGTCCGCTCCATCACCGCCGAGGAGCTCGCGGGCATCGAACCTCGCGCGCGTGGCAAGGCCGGCGCGCTCGATCTCGAGGAGTTCGATGTCGTGGTGCTCGCGAACGTCGCAGCCCTTCCCGTCGAGCGCGTCAACGTCCTCGCCACCTGGGTCCGGGCTGGCGGCGGCATCCTCGTGGCACCGGGCGATCGCGTCGACTCCGCCGACTACGACCGCACCATGCTCCCGCTCCTGCCGCAGAGCCTGCGCGATCCGATCGACACCACGTGGGGCGCCACCGCCGACGATCGGGACAGCCGCGCCCTCCGGCTCGTGAAGTGGGAGTCCGACCACCCGATCTTCGCGCCGTTCTCGAAGACCGCCCCCGAGCTCGCCGATGCCAAGTTCTACAAGATCTCGCTGCTCGGCCCCACCACCGATACCGCGGACCGCAAGGTCCTCGCGCGCTTCACGAATGGAGCCGCCGCGCTCGTGGAAGCCTCGATCGGTACCGGCCGCAGCCTGCTCTTCACCTCGACCATCGATCGTGACTGGAACGACCTCCCGATCCATCCTGGGTTCTTGCCACTGGTCCAGCAGGCCGTCCGCCACCTCGCGCGCAAGCACGCCTCGTTCGGCGTCGCCGATCACGTCGTCGGAAGCTCCGTCTCGTTACCTACAAGTGACCTCAAGAAGCTCGAGGTCCGAGGCCCCGACAACACCAGCGCGACATTCGAAGGAGACCGGATCGAGGGCCGCGCGAACGTACGGTTCACGAGGACCGATCACGCTGGCATCTTCCGCGTGGCCGGTACCGATCAAGCCGGGACCACCCGCGACCGCGAGGAGCTGACGTTCGTCGTCAACCTCGATCCCCGCGGCTCAGACCTCACCCCCGCCCCGCCCGCCGCCCTCCCCGCCGCCGGGACCGGCGGCGGGTCGTCTCCCGTGGACAACGCCTCGCGCCGCGTCGAGCTGTGGCACTCCCTCGCTGCCGCTCTCCTCCTCCTGCTCCTCGCCGAGGGCATCCTGGTCCAGCGCTAACCCCAGGGTTAGCGACGCGCTGTCCGCTCAGGATCTGTCGGCGAGACTGTCGGCGAGTCGGCGATGATCGGAGCTTCCGATCACCTCGCGGCCCAACGCGGGCCGACGGCGTTGATTCTCGACGTGTGCGCGCTTCATCGCGCGGACGCGCCGTGCCGCCGCGCTGACCTTGCGACGCAGCTCGCTGTCCCGCTCGGCTTCTCGGATCAACGCCTCCTCGGCCGCCGCTTGGTGGGCCTCGTCGCGACACAGCAGCAGCACGTCGCAGCCTGCGCGGATCGCGTCGACTGCCGCGGCGGCCACCCCGATGTGATCGGCGATCGCCTTCATATCGAGATCATCACTGATGATGACCCCTCGATAGCCGAGCTTGCTGCGCAGCAACCCCTCGATCACCTGTGGAGACAGCGTGGCCGGCCGCGTCGCATCGAGCGCCGCGAACACCACGTGGGCGGTCATGATCATCGGCATGCCCGCGGCGGCAGCCCGCGCGAACGGCAGCAGCTCGATGCGCTCGAGCCGCTCCCACGCGTGATCGATCCGCGGCAGCTCGAGGTGGCTGTCGGTGGCGGTATCGCCATGGCCGGGGAAGTGCTTGCCGCACGCAAGCACACCGGCCAGATCGAGGCCGCGCGCGAAGGCGAGGGCCCGGCGCGCGACGATCGCCGGGTCAGTCCCGAACGCGCGATCGCCGATGATCGGGTTCGCGGGGTTCGTGTGGACGTCGAGCACGGGCGCGAAGTCGATGTCGAAGCCGAGCGCTCGCAGCTCGCGGCCCATCGCGAGCCCGACCTGTTCAGCCATGAGCTCGTCGTCATGATCCGGACCGAGCCGATCGTGCGCGCGCATGGGCGGCCACACCGTCGCGGGCGAGCGTACGCGCTGGACGACCCCGCCTTCCTGATCGATGGCGACCAGCGCGGGGGTGCCATCGGGCGCCGCGACGTGCAGCGCGCTCACGAGCGCCTCGACCGCATCGAGGTCACAGTTCTCCTGAGCGGCGTCGCGAAACGACAGGTTGCGCTTGAACAAAATCGTCGCGCCGACCTCTCCGGCGGCGAGCTTCCTGGTCAGCGCCCGCGGCGCCGTGGTCCCGTGGAAGCCTATCCAGAGCAGTTGGCCGACGTCATCGCGCACGCCGAGATACTAGTGCGCAGCCCGTGCGAGCGCCACCTGGCGAGCCAAACCCAGGGGTTACGGGCCACACAGCATGCTGGTCAGCCCCGAGCCGACGTCGGTGCACGGGGTCTCGAGATTCGACAGCTGGAGATCGATCCCGCGAAACCGTGTGCCCGTGGAGTTAGTGATCGCGAGGTAGATCGCGCCGACGCTCTGGGCTGGCGCAGCCATGACGGAGGTCCCCGACCTGAGCTTGACCCGGAGGTTCACCGTGTCCGTCACGCCCGAGACGTGCGATGCGAAGCCATCGAGCGGCTGCAGCGACAGCTGGCCCTCCCATGGATCGCCGCGCGGCACGACGTCGACGGTGCACGGATCGTCGGATGGGCAGCCGATCGCGATCGCATCGACCGCCGGTGCACATGGCTCTTGCGTCATCACGTCGCTCGTCGACTTGAAGTCGAGGATGCACTTGTTGCACTCGCCGGGGTTGCCGGTCGCGCACTGACAGGCGGGCGAGCCGACGCACTGCCCCGCGGTGCCGGCGCCGACGTCGACACACAGCTGGAGGCCCGTCGACGCCTGCGGTCCGCAGGTGCCAGCGGCGAGCGCACAGTCGAGCAACTCGAACCGCCGGCCGTCGCAGTTCGAGTCGAGGCCATCACACAGCTCGGGCTGGTCGGCATGGAAGCCGAGGCGCAGGTCGTCGCAGTCGGCGTCGAGCGCCTCGTGGACATCGCAATCGAGATCGAGCAACCGCCCGGTGGCATCGGTGGAATCGACGCTCGGGTCTGGTAGCAGCAAGCGCAGCTGCGGCCCGTCCCCGGGGCGCCACGCGATGCCACTGTGGAACGTCCCCTGATCCACCGCGCAATCGACGACGGTGGACTGCCCCGGCGCGACGCCCATGTCAGAGGCCGCGGTCAACGCG
>JAGSPR010000365.1 GCA_018262455.1 Deltaproteobacteria bacterium
CCTTCTTCCCAGGGGAGGCGGCGATGGCGGGACGACGGGCTCGACGCGTTCGCCGGACACAACGACGTCGAGCGGCGCGGCGCAGGGCGGTCCGACCGTGACCGCCGCCGCGACCGACGCCCGAACACCACTCCGGCCTGTCTCCGAGCACCACGCCGCCGACCGTGCCGCGATGCTGGCGGCGATCGCGAGGGCGCGCGAGGTCCGCGACCACCACACGCCGCCGTCCAAACGCACGCCCGCCACAGCCGGTGCGCCCATCACGACGGCCAGCGACTCGACCGCCACGACGCTCGACATCACCGACAAGTCGGGCGACACCAGCGATTGGGCGAAGCGCGCGCTCGGCACACTCAACGGCCTGCTCGGCCAGTGCTATGACCTCGGTCGCGCCGAGGATGCCAACCTCGCAGGCACGATCACGATCCGGTTCACGCTTGTCGGCGAGCCTGACGTTGGCGGCCTGCTCGAGCGCGTCGAGATCGTCGACGCGAACACGACGATCACGCAGCCGACGATCCGCGACTGTCTCACCCAGCAGCTGTATGCACTGGAGCTCGACCCGCCGCCCGATGGCGTGAAGGTCGAGCGCGACCTCACCCTCAAGGTCCCGTGATGGCGGTGCGGACGGTGAAAATCGAACTTCAGGATCGCACGACCGCACGGGTTCATTTCGGGGCACGAAAGAAAGCCCGCAAGCCCAGACCACGATGACCGAAAGGAGAAAACGGGGAGAAAATGCCAGGGACGCTAGCTATCCCCTTACTTCGGCGGCGGCTTGAGGCCGTACTTCTCCATCTTGTAGATGAGCGTGCGGCGCGAGAGTCCGATGCGGCGCGCGGCGCGCGTCTGGTTGTGATCTTCGGCCTCCAGCGCCGCCTGGATCGTCGCCTTCTCGACCTCGGCGACCTGCTCGCGGACGTCGGACGTCGAGAACGACGCCGGGACCTGCGCGTTCGTGTCGCGCAACCGATCGGGAAGATCCGCGGCCGTGATCGTGTTCCCGCACAGCACGAGCGCGCGTTCGATCGCGTTCTTGAGCTCGCGGACGTTGCCGGGCCAGCGATAGCGCTGGAGGACCTCGCGGGCATCGGGCGACAGCGCCGCCGGCGAGCGCCCCTGCTCGATCGCCGAGACCCGTGCGAAGTGCTCTGCGAGCGGGAGGATCTCGGTCTGCCGCTCGCGGAGCGGAGGGACCGCGATGGTAAAGCCACTGATCCGGAACAGGAGATCCGAGCGGAACCGCCCCTCGCTCGCCTCGACGTCGAGATCGCGGTGGGTGGCGGCGACGAGCCGCACGTCGACGGCGAGCTCGGAGGTGGCGCCAACGCGAATGATCACCTTGCGCTCGAGCACGCGCAGGAGCTTCGCCTGCAGCGCCGACGGCATCTCGCCGATCTCGTCGAGGAACAGCGTTCCACCGTCGGCTGCCTCGAAGTAGCCGACCTTGCGCCGCTCGGCGCCGGTGAACGCGCCACGCTCGTATCCGAACAACTCGCTCTCGAGGAGGTTCTCCGGGAGCGCGGCGCAGTTGAGCTTGATGAACGGCTTCTCGCGCCGTCCCGAGCCGCGGTGGATCGCCTCGGCGACCAGCTCCTTGCCGACGCCGGTCTCGCCGTTGATCAGCACCGTCATCGGCGTGTTCGCGATCCGCTCGACGAGCGTGTAGACACGCTTCATCTCCGGGTCGACCGCTACGAGCTGCTCGCTGCTCACCCCCACCCCCGGCGCCCGCCGTAGGGTGCCGGTCACCCCGAGCACCGCCACGATCGGCCCGATCGACACCTCGTCGCCGCTGATCAGCCGGCGCTTGGCATCGAGACGCTCCCCGTTGACCCACGTGCCGTTGCGGCTATTGATGTCCTCGATCTCGATGATGTCGCCGCGGCGGCGGATGCGGGCATGGTGGCGCGACACCTGGTCGTCGTCGACGACGATCGTCGAGGACGCCGCACGACCGATCGTGACCTCGCCCTCGTCTGGGATATCGAAGACCTCGGAGCCGCGCTGGGCATCCTCGACGTGATCGACGACCACAAATGCACGCGGTTCGAGTGGCCCCGAAAACGCAGCCTCTTTCGTTCGAGTATCAGACGACACGCTGGCTGGCACCAGGGTGCCATGACTCCGTGCGGCATCCAAGCTGCCCGCAAGTGTTGCGCATCCACGCGAGGGATACCCCCTGCGCCCGAGCCGTGATCGTCCCTGGCTCGTACCTTGCTCGATCTCTGGGTAGCCATGCGGACCGATCACCAACTCAAGCAAGACGTGGCGAACGAGCTCGGCTGGGAATCATCGGTCAACGAGGCGCATGTCGGTGTTTCCGTGAAGAACGGCATCGTCACGCTGAGCGGTCATGTCTCCACGCTCGGCGAAAAACACGGTGCGGAGAAGGCCGCGAGGCGGGTGTTCGGGGTCAAGGCGGTCGTCAACGAGCTCGACGTCAAGCTCCCCTCGAGCCCGGTCCGCACGAACGAGGATCTCGCCGTCGACTGCATCACCGCGCTCCGCTCGCACGGCGCGGTGCCCCCCGACCGGATCAAGGTGATCGTCGAGAACGACGGGTGGGTCACGCTCGATGGCTGCGTCGAGTGGCAGTACCAGAAGGACGCCGCCGAGGCGGCGGTCCGCTTCCTCTATGGTGTCCGCGGCATCACCAACGATATCAACCTCTCGCCCGGCGTTCGCGCGGTCGACGTCAAGGAACGGATCGATGCCGCGTTCAAGCGGATCGCCGAGCTCGATGCCAGGGGCATCACCGTCGAGACGAAGGACGGTCGAGTCATCCTGAATGGAGAAGTTCGCTCGTGGGCCGAGAAGGGAACGGCGCAGCAAGCCGCTTGGTCCGCGCCCGGCGTCATCGCCGTCGAAAACAACCTCGTCGTCACGGAGTAAACGATGTGGACTCGCCAAGAGCTCTGGGCCGAACACGATGCCGCGCACGCACGTCACATGCGAGCTCAAGCGATCATGCTCGTCGTCGTGCTCCTCACGATCTGGAACGTGCTCGCACTGCTCGCGTACATGCCGCCTAGCTCGCGGCACGATCCGATGCGGGCGACACCTTGCTCTTCACGTGGACCGGCGCCGACAACGCTCGCGAGATGATGCAGTCACGGGCCGCCTTCGCGAGGAGTGCTTGCGCGCGTCCTTCTTCGCCCGATCCGGTGACGACCTCGACGTCGAGGTCGATGCTGTCGAAGAACGGTCCCGCGTGACCTTTCACGAGCACGCCGGTCCCCGTGCCGCGCCAGTCGATCACCGAGATTCCGGCGTGCCGCGCGTACGCGTCGAACGTCGTCTTCAAGCACGTCAGTGCGGCGGCGACGAGCAGCTGCTCGGGGCTCCAGACGTCGTCGGTTCCGCCGAACTGCGATGGCGCTCCGGTGAGCACCGGTGTTCGCGTGCCGGCGAGCAGCATGTTGCCTTCGAGCGTCGCTTGGTACACGTGGGGGAATGGGGCGTTCGGCATGCCTCGTCGTGCTGCAACTGACTCGCCAGCGTGAGGCTCGTCATTTGCGAACGGACTGCGAAGTGACACGACATCGCTGCAGCTCGTGCGGGATCGATGTCGCGCCGGCGCTCGTCGCCGGGCATGGCATTTGTACTAGTCGTCAGCGCCATGTTGGACACGCGCCTGCACGCGGCCGCCCAGTCGATCGGCAAGCTTTGCGTCGGCGGTGATTGGGCCTGCGCGCACGGCGACTACGCGGCGCTGCGAGACATCGCGCTTCGGTTGTCGGCGCTGGCGCCCGAACCGATGCACTGCACGCTCCTCGAGCTCGCCGATGTTTGTCTCGTCGATGCCGATCGAGCGTCGCAACTCTGGTCGCGGTGCAAAGACGCGCTATTTCGCGACTAAGCCTTGCGTGCGACGAGCACCGGGCACCTCGCGTGGCGCAGGACCTTTTCGGCCACGGAACCCAAGAGCACGCGCTTGATGCCCGTCCTGCCGTGGCTTCCCATGACCACGAGATCGACCGAAGGGTCGTCATCGAGCAGCGCGAGGGTTTGCTGGCCCGCGTAACCGATCCGCGACCGCGTCGTGACTCGGCTGGTTGCTTTCACCCGGGCGGCGGCGTTCGCGAGTGCGTCCGCGGATCGCTTGTCGAGGTCGCGTGCAAAATCCTCGATCGGCAGCTCTCCGCTGTAGGCGACCGGCACTTCGATCACGTGGCAGATGGTGAGCTCGCCATCGGGGCTCGCGAGCTTCGCGGCGAGGTCGAGTGCGTGGTTGGCGCTCTCCGAGAAATCCGTCGGGCAGAGCACGTGTCGGAACGGCTTCGCCTGGCTGTCGGGACGAACCGCGAGCACGGGGCACGGCGCGTGACGGACGACCTTCTCCGCGACGGACCCGAGCAAGATCCTGGCGAGGCCCGTGCGCCCGTGCGTGCCGATCACGCAGAGATCGAACTTCTCGTTCGCGAGCAGATCGACGATCAGCGTCCACGGCGCACCACCGGTGATGATCCGGCCGCTCACGTTCTTCGCGCCGGCCGCCTTCGCGTCGCGGATGACCTTGTCGATGCCGCGCTGCGCGTCGTCCGCCATGTCCCCGAGCGCCTGCGGCGGGAAGACGTACTCGCCCGCGTACATCGACGGGGGCAGGTACCACGCGTGGACCACGACGAGCTCGGCATTCGATTCGTTCGCCAGGCGAATCGCGACCTGCAGTGCCTGCTGGGCGCCCGCGGAGAAGTCGGTCGGGCAGAGGATCTTCGAGAACGTCATAGCTTTCCCAACTGCAACGCTGCGGCCAGCGATCGCGCGGGCATTGCACGCAAGCTCTGCCGCTGGCGCGCGCGGATCGTGGCGCTGCGCAAGGGGTGCGCGTTTCCAGCGAAACCGGCTGGTCCGCCGCCTGCAAGAGACGACAACCCATGCAGCAGCCGTGGATCGTCGTGTTGGCGGGTGGTGAGGGGACACGTCTGCAGTCGTTGACGCGCGCGTTGTATGGAGCGGATCTGCCAAAACAGTTCGCGGTCCTTGTCGGGGACCGGTCGCTGTTGCAGCTCACCGTCGAGCGCGCGGAGCTCCTGACCACGCGCGATCGCATCCTCGTGATCGTCTCGGAGCACCGCGCCGCGATCGCGCGGGATCAGCTCGCGCCCTACCGTGGCGTCGAGCTGGTGGTCCAGCCACGCGCGCTCGACACCGGCCCGGGCCTCCTGTTGCCACTCGCGCGCATCCTCGCGCGGGACCCGCGTGGCACCGTCGCGTTCCTGCCGTCGGATCACTACCTCGCCGACACGCAGCCGTTGATCGACGCGCTCCGCACGCCGGCGGTCGATCGCGTCTCGCTGATCGGCGTCGCGCCGACGGGACCCGAGCTCGAGTACGGCTGGATCGTGCCGGGCCGCCGCATCGGGCGCACCGCCGCGTTCGCCGTCACGCGCTTCGTCGAGAAGCCCGAGGAGCCGCTGGCCGAGTCGCTGTTCGCGAGTGGGGCGCTCTGGAACACGTTCATCCAGAGCGGCGCGGTCACGACGTACTGGGATCTCGCACGCCGTCATCTCCCCAACCACGCGCTCGCGTTCGAGCACTACGCCACTGCCGTCGACACGCTCGCGGAGGAGCACGTCCTCGAGGGAGCGTACGCGCGCATGCAGCCCGCGAACTTCAGCCGTGACCTCCTCGCCCACGCGAACGAGCTCGCGGTGATTCCGGTCAGTGGCACGGGCTGGAGCGACTGGGGTTCCCCGCGTCGCGTCTTCGAGAGCCTCGCAGGCACCCGGCACTTGGATGATCTCCTCGCGCGCATCCGCGCACCGCACACCGACCAGCTCGCGTCGTGATGCAAAGGCTGCGCGCTCCGCGCGGCTTTTTCGAGGCATGTCGGATGCACCTTCCAAGTGCATGAAGGCCACCGCGAAACGCCAAGACCATCACGAGGCCGAGCTCTACGTGTTCATGCACGGGAGCCATCAAACGCTCGAGCGGCTGTTCGAGAAGTTGATCGGCGCCGTCACCGCCGATGACCGCGCCGAGATGCACGCGATCTGGAAGCAGGTCGAGTCGAAGCTGCTCGCGCACCTCGAGGCGGAGGAGCGGTTCGTCCTGCCGGCGTTCGCAAAATCCGATCGCAAGGAAGCGACCGAGCTGGTCCGCGAGCACGGCAAGATCCGCGAGCTCCTCCTCGAGCTCGGCGTCGCGATCGAGCTGCACTACGCGCGGCTCGCGCCGTTCCAGCTGTTCATGGGGATGCTTCGCGAGCACGCACAGCGTGAAGAGACGCTGCTCTACCGCTGGGCCTCGAGCATGCTCGAGGCCAAATTGGCCTCGGCGGCGATCGAGCACGTGAACGGGAAGTGACGTCATGAAGTCCGTCGTCAGTGGCCGCGGGCTGACGAAGCACTATCGAATGGGCGAGGTCGACGTCGCGGCCCTGCGCGGTGTCGACATCGATCTGTTCGAAGGCGAGCTCGTGGTGCTGCTCGGCGCGTCCGGCAGTGGCAAGTCGACGCTGCTCAACATCCTCGGTGGTCTCGATGTCTGCACGAGCGGTCACGTCGAGTACCGCGGCCAGGACCTGACCGCCGCGGACCCCGACGACCTCACGTGGTATCGGCGGCGCCACGTCGGCTTCGTCTTCCAGTTCTACAACCTGATCCCGAGCCTCACGGCGCGCGAGAACGTCGCGCTCGTCACCGAGATCGCCGACGATCCGCTCGATCCCGCGGAGGCGCTCGGGCTCGTCGGGCTCGGCGACCGGCTCGATCACTTCCCCGCGCAACTCTCCGGCGGCGAGCAGCAGCGCGTCGCCGTCGCGCGCGCGGTCGCGAAGCGCCCCGACTTGCTCCTCTGCGACGAGCCGACCGGCGCGCTCGACTTCCAGACCGGCGTGCGCGTGCTCGCGGTCCTCGAGCGGATCAACCGCGAGCTCGGCACC
>JAGSPR010000106.1 GCA_018262455.1 Deltaproteobacteria bacterium
TCCGCCCATGTGGTCCGTTCGCGCACGCTGGCTGCTGCTCGGCATCGCTGCGTGCGTCCTGATCGGTCACTCGCTCGCGTACAACTTCGTCACCGACGACGCCTACATCTCGTTCGTGTACTCGCGCAACTTCGCCGAGCATGGCGAGCTGGCGTTCAACCTCGGCGACCCGGTCGAGGGCTACACGAACTTCTCGTGGACCGTGGTGATCGGGGCGCTGATGGCGGTCGGCGTCCCCCCGGAGCTGTCGTCGCGCTTGCTCGGGCTCCTGTGCGCGCTGGGGACCCTGGTCCTCGTGTTCCGGATCATCGAGAGGGCGCTCGGCCGCAAGACGCCATGGGCCGTGGTCCCGGCACTCCTGCTCGCGGCCTCGTCGGGCTTCGCGTGCTGGACCTCGGGCGGGCTCGAGACCCAGCTGTTCACGCTGCTGGTCACCGCCGCGATCCACGCCGTGGTCGCCGCGACCGAGCATCCCCGCGCGCTGCGGCGGGCGGGCTGGCTGCTGGCGCTCGCGGCGATGACGCGCCCCGAGGGCCCGTTGATCGCGGCCATGCTCGGGCTCGCGCACGTCGTCCAGGTCGTCGTCGTGCTCGTCGCCGATCGCAAGGTGGCCAAGCCGGGGCCGCGCAGGTTCCAGTTCACCGAGGAGTGCCTCGCCGCCGCGTGGTTCCTTGGGTTGTGGGCGCCGTGGTTCGCGTGGCGCTGGTGGTACTACGGCTACCCGTTCCCGAACACGTACTACGTGAAGGCTGCCGGGAACTGGGCCGATCCGAAGATGGCCTCGGAGATGGTCAGCCACGGCCTGTATTACGTCTGGGTCTGGCTCCGGCAGACCCACGTGCTCTACGTGCTCCCGATCGCAGGGGTCGGGCTGGTCTCAGCGATGCTGAAGCCGCGCTCGCCGCGGTTCGTGCTCGGCCTCGCGTGCACCCTGCTCGCGATGTTCTACGTGCCCTACGCGATCAGCGTCGGTGGCGACTTCATGGGCCTCCACCGCTTCATCATGCCGCTGTTCGTCGTCGCGGCGATCGCGGTGGTGCTCGGGCTCGAGTGGATCCTGTCGTGGGTACCGCAAGATCGCGTCTCGGTGGTGACGTACGGCGTCGTCGGACTGCTGGTGCTCGCGGTGGCCGGCTACGCGATCGCGTCGGGTCACGAGCTCGCGAGTGTTCAGGTGATGCCATTCGTGGTGATGGGATCGACGGTGGCCGCGGCCGTGGTGGCCAAGCTCGTGGGAGGCCGAACCGCGCCGCGCGCCGCGCTCGCCGTCGTGACCTGCGTGGTCCTCGTCGGTGCGTTCGCCGACACCCAGCTCGCGCTGACGCGCCGCTCGCTCGATCCCACGAACCTCGCCGCCGACCGCGGCATCATCGACACCCCCGCGTTCCTGATCGTCTACACCGAGGACCGCGCGAAGATCGGCCAGGCGATGGCCTCGTGCTTCCGCCCCGATGACTTCAGCATCGTCGGCGGTGCTGGCGCTCAGCCGTACTACGGCCTGATGCGCGGGATCGACGTGTTCGGCCTCGTCTCGGACCGGATCGCGCACGACTCGCCGCGCAGCCGCGCCCGCGCCGGGCACACCAAGTGGGGCTCCGACGAGATCCTTGCCAGCTACGATCCGGATTTCGTGTTCAGCTGCTACGAGATCCATCGCACCGCCGCGCAGCCGCAGCTGGGGTGTGCGGCGCCGTGGAAGCGACGCGGCTTCGAACAGGTGACGATGTACATCCCTGGCCTCGTCGAAAGGGGCGAGTACTACACCTTCCTCGCGAACAAGGCGCGCGACTTCCAATGTCCCGGCCGCGTACACTGAACGACCGGATCGACGCGGTCCGGGCCGAGCGCGCCGCGCCGCTCCCTCGCGCCACCACGCTCGGCGTACGCCCTCCCACCGCCCGCAGGTTCTGGGGAGTGATCCCGATCGCCGTCTGCGTGCTGCTCCTGGGGCTGCGCGCGTGGCTGCACACCGATCCGCTCGATCAGCTCGCTGTCGTGGCGCCGGCTGCCGGCGATCCGGCCGGCACCGAGGCGCGCGCGGGATCGATCGCGATCGCCCGCGGTGGGCCCGTGATCCTCGGGTTCCAGAGCGACAGCGAAGCCCGGCTATCGTTCGCGGGCCACGAGATCCACGGCAAGGGGCTGCAGAAGGATCGGAGCGTGGTGATGCACGGACCCGCCGCGATCCGGTTCGCCGGGCCGCCAGGCGCGCGGCTCGTGTGGAGCCCGGTTGGCAGGCGCGGCGATCCCGAGTACGTGCCGGCGAGCTCGCTGTCCCCCGAGTCGCCGGAGCGCGCGACGTTCGATGGGCCGGGGACCGCTCCGCTCGATGGACTCGTCGCGCTCGGCCTCGTCCTCACGCTCGTCGTGTCGCTGTGCGTGATCGCGCGTCGCCGGCTCGTGGCGGTATCGCGGGACACCTGGATCGCGATGGCAAGCGTGCTCGCGGTGGCGCTCGTCGTGCGGCTGATCGGGCTCGGCGACCAGGGCCAGACCTGGGACGAGGACGTCAACTGGGCAGCCGGTCGCAACTACGTCACCAACCTCGTCGCGCTCGACTTCTCCGACAGGTCCTGGATCTGGAACTACGAGCACCCCCCGGTCATGAAGTTGCTCGACGGGATCGGCGCGCAGTTCGCGGACGGCTTTGGCCCCGCGCGCGCTCTCTCCTCGCTCTGGGTGGCGCTCGGCTGCGCGTTGCTCGTCCCGATCGGCGCCCGGCTGTATCGCTTCCGGGTCGGCGTGCTCGCCGGCCTCATCGCCGCGCTGCTGCCACCGCTCGTCGCGCACGGCCAGATCGTCGGTCACGAGGCACCGACAGTGCTGTGGTGGGCGCTCGGGATCTTGCTCGCGCTCGGCGTCCACGACTACCTGCCTTCGGACGATCGCCGGGCCCTTCGCATCCTCCAGATCAGGCTCGCGTGGGTCGGCGTCGTCGTCGGGGTCGCGATCGCGTCTCGCTTCGTCAACGGCCTGCTCGGGCCGCTGTGCGCGCTGATCGTGGTGCTGCAGTCCCCGCCGCGCTGGCGGCTGGCGACGCTCGGCTGGGGGGCCGCGGTGATGCCGATCGCGACGGTCGCCACCGTGTACCTGCTGTGGCCGCGGCTGTGGCTGCACCCGATCGCCAGCCTCGAGGCCTCGTTCGCGAAGCTCTCGTCGCTGCACAGCCCCGAGCCGTTCCTTGGCAACGTGACGAACCATCCGGGCAGCCATTACTTTGTCGTCTACCTCGTGGCGACGATTCCGGTCGGCTTGCTCGCCGGGGTGGTCGCGTGGTTCGTGCGCTCCGGGATCGATGCGCGTGGCGCCCTCGTCTCCGGTACGCACGCCGCGCGCGACCGGATCCGCGCGTCGATCGTCGTGCTCGCATGGCTCGTGATCCCGCTCGCCGTCAGCTTCTCGCCGGTGCGGCAGGACGGGGTGCGCTACGTCATGCCCTGCATCCTGGCGCTGGCGATGATCAGCGCGGCGGGGTTCGAGGCGATCGCGACGTGGATCAGGATCCCCCGCGGCTCCCTGGCGCTCGCGGCGATCGTGGTTGGCTACCTCGGCCTCACCGTGGTTCGCGCGGCGCCTTACTACCTCGACTACTTCGGAGAGCACACCGGGGGCGCGGGCGCCGTCGCGGCGAGCCGGTCGTACGAGACCGCGTGGTGGGGGGAGGGGCTCGATCGCGCGATCGCCTACGTCAACGAGCACGCCGCGCCGGGCGCGCGGGTCCATCGCGAGTGCGTCGAGCCCGCGCACCTCGCCTGGTTTCGCGAGGATCTGTGGGCGCCAATGACCCGCGAAGCCCACGAGGCCGCGTGGATCGTCGTCTACGCGCCCGCCACGCACGGCTGCACCATCCCGAAGGATGCCCGCAAGGTGTTTGCGGTCGAGCATGACGGGGTCGAGCTCGCTGCGGTCTACGCGCGCCCTTAGCTGCCCTTAGCTGGTCTCACGGTCGCCCCCGCGCCTCGCCTCCTCGGTAGGTAGCGATCGCCGTGCGCCCCGTGTCGACATGCGTGGCATGTGATGTCGGTGAAGATCGCACCAAAGTTGATAACGCCGATATCTCTCCACAGTTGGAAATATGCACGAGCACTTGCCACGCTGATCGTCATGCATTTACCGTGGGCTCAAATGGGCGAACATCTGCATCGTCCACAGGGGGGCTAACATGGACATCGAAGAGAGTGCTCGCGACGAGGGCCACATCGCGTGGAACACGGATGCACTGACGATCGAGTGCGTGATCACCGACGCAATCCAGGCTAGCGACAGGGATGACGGCGGCGGGGTGACGAGTGACTTCGAGGAGGAAGCGCCGACGACAGAGCTCGTGCGCCCCCTGCCGGAGGACAGTCGCAAGATCCGGCGCAACAGGCGGACGCGGCCGCGCAGCAAGACGATCGCGATGCGCGACCTGACCGTCGCCGACGGCGAGCCCTACGTGCCCACGTCTCCGCTCACGGACGTGGCTCGCCCGCAGACCCGCGCGGAGTGCCGCGAGCACCCCGGGGCGTGCCCATGGGTCGCGTGCAAGCACCACCTGTATCTCGACGTCAACCCGGTCACCGGATCGATCAAGATCAACTTCCCCGATCTCGAGCCCTGGGAGCTCGAGCACACCTGCTCACTCGATGTCGCGGACGCGGCGGGCGGGCTGACCCTCGAGCAGGTCGGCGAGATCACGAATCTGACCCGAGAGCGGATCCGGCAGGTCGAGGCGCTCGGGCTCTCGAAGCTCGAGCACCACCGCGCGCTGCGCTGAGGTCACGCCCGGAGCTCGCGCGCGCTACTTCTTGGCCGGCTTGGCCGGCTTGTCGCTGCGCGGTCCGCTGACGTTCCACGACTGCGAGCACAGGGGCTTTCCGGCCGCGGTGTACTCGCCGACCATCACCACGTGGAGCAGGCCCTCGGGCGTCACGCGGCCGGCGATCGAGAACACGCCCAGCATGCCCTCGATCATCGTGGCGCCGTTCGGCTTGGACTTCGCGCTGATCTTCCCGTTCTTCGCGGGCACGCCCGTCATCCGCGGCGTGTTGTCGATCTCGACGGTGACCTGGTTGCTCTTCTGCGTGATCGACAGCTTGCCGTGCGGGTAGTTGAGCGGGGAGGCACAGTTGGTCGAGACCTGCTCGAACTTGACGTCGTAGACGCCGACCACATCCTCGGCCCGTGCAACCGACGCCGCGAGCACGAGGGCGACTCCTGCCAGCACGCCAGCGAGCCGAGAGGCGAGCCTGTGTTCTTGGGGGGCAGCCGAGACGGACTGGGTGCGCATGGTCACTCCTCTGACGTGATTGGCGGCACACCCATTCAGGGCGCCGCCAGGATGGGAGAACTACAGGAACTACAGGGGCTTGCTGAGGTTCAGGGCGCCTGCGCCGTGCGCGCCGCATCGCGGTACACGAACATGGTCTTGACCGACCGGACTTCGGAGCTCGAGCGCGCGACCACGGTCACCATGTTGGAGCCCGGCCACAACGGCAGGTCGGTCGCGAAGCCCAACGCCTTGCTGTCCTTGCCACTGCGGTTGGACCGATAGAACACCTTGCGGCTCTCGATCTTGGCGCTCTGGTTCGACACGAAGATATAGACGTCCTCGACGTGCTGCTCGTCGGTGATCGAGCCATTGAGCTTGTAGGTGTCGGCGGTGGTCTCGAGCCCCTTCATGTTGAGCGTGATGACCGGCGGCGTGGAGTTCCACACCGCGCCGTACGCACCTTGTCCCGAACCTCCGGCGCTGACCGCGGTCGACGGCACGAAGCCGATCTTGGTGCCACCCGCGTTGAGCTTGACCTTGGTGTAAGGCCCGAACGTCCCGAGCGTGGCGTAGCTGGCTCCCTTGGTCGTGTTGCCGACGATGCTGGAGCTGTCCGCCGCGCCCGAGCGGATCGGCAGCGAGGTCTTCATCGTGACCTCACCACCCGACTTGAGGCCGGTCACCGCCGGCATGATCTTGAACTTCAGCTTCTCGCTGGACTGGACATCGAGAGCGGCGTCGTACGCCATCAACTCCACGATCAGCTCGTCACCGCTCAGGGTGGCATCGGTCGAGAGCGGGAACTCGAGCTCCTTGACCATGCCAGGGGCGAGCGGAGAGTCCTTGAGCTCGATGCGCGACTTGTTGAGGGTCACTCCGTCGCCGGTCGCGTTACGCAGGAGCACGGTGGCTTCCTGGGTGGGGCCCGCGCCGGTGTTCTTGAGCTGCACCTGCAGGCGGAACTTCTCGCCGCGCTGCACCAGACCGTCGCCGTTGCCATCGTCGATCAGCTGATAGGCGTAGGCGAACACCGGGCGGGGTGCAGCCTCGACGTGGAGCTCGGTGGGGATGACGCGCGACGGCGCGTTCCGGGCTTCCTTCACTTCCATGGTGATGTGGTCGATCCGATCGAGCGCATCCTTGGGCACCTTGAGCTTCGCCGAGAACGTCTTGGTCTGACCGGGGGCCAGCTTGCCGATCGGCAGCTCGGTGTCGTCGAACACGTTGTCGTCGGTGTGGAGCCGCGGCAGCACGCGATAGGCGGCGCCGGTGCCCGTGTTCTTCACGGTCGCGGTGACGGTGACCGTGTCACCGGCCTTGACGTTGTCCTTCGGCACGGTCGCGACCGACACCTCGAGGTTCGCTGTCTCGGCCTGGGCGACGACAGCGGTCCAGTCGACGCTGATCGTGCCGAGCGCGGCGATCAGCTTCTTCTCCTCATCGGCACGCACCTTCGCGACGAGCTTGCCCGCACCAGCGACGAGCTTCTGCCGGTTCGGGGTGGTGACGCTCGAGACCAGGTCCTTGGCGAATCGCATCTCGAAGTCCTCGACGATCTCGTCGTCCTCGGGACCGTCCTCGTCGTCGTCGGGCTTCACCGCGGGCGTCGCACCGGCGGCGGGCTTCTTCCTGTCGACGAGGAACGCGATCTCGTGCGCTGGCTTGTCGATGTCCTTGGCGTAGGTCGACACGAGCACCGAGTCGAGATCCTTCTCGCCATAGGTGTGCGTCGGGGGTAGCAGCCGCACGAAGTCCTCGGGCGCGTCGTTCTTCTCGGGGATGTACATCCGCTGCAACGCGATATCCGGGACGATGCCGAGGTTCTGGATCGAGCGATCTCCGGGGGTCAGGTACTGCGCGATCGTGAGCTTGAGCTTGGACTTGTCCTCGTTGTCGTAGAGCTCCTGGACCGTGCCCTTGCCGAACGTCCGCGTGCCGATGATGACGCTGCGATCGAGGTTCTTGAGCGCACCGGCGACGATCTCGGACGCCGAGGCCGAGCCGCCATTGACGAGCACCGCAAGCGACGAGGTCGTGTCGCCGAAGCCATGCTCGGCTCGGCGGGCTTCGCGATCGCGCCCCGACACGGTCGTGACGATGGTGCCCGAATCCACGAACAGATCGGACAGCTGGACGGCCTCCTCGAGCAGGCCACCCGGGTTGTAGCGAAGGTCGAGGATCCACGACGTCGCGCCCTGAGCCGACATCTGCTTCATCGCGTCGCCGACATCCTTGGAGATGCCCTTCGAGAACTGCTTGACCTTGATGTAGCCGACGTTCTTGTCGAGCAGCTTGTGCTCGACCTGCTTGACCCGGATGACGTCGCGGATCAGGTCGAACCGCAGCAGCTGCGGCTCGGTCTTGCGCTGGATCCACAGGGTGACACCCGTGCGGGGGTCACCGCGCATGCGGTCGACGGCCTCGTTCGACGTCAGGTTCTCGGTGGTGTCCTGGTTGATCTTGATGATGTGATCACCGGCCTTGATGCCCTTGCGTGAGGCTGGGGTGTCCTTCATCGGCTTCACCACGGTGAGCTTGCGATCGATCATCTTGATCACGATCCCGAGGCCACCGAACTTGCCGCTCGTCGACACGTCCATGTCGCGCGCCTGCTCGGGATCCATCAGGATCGAGTGCGGATCGAGCGTCCCCAGCATGCCGTTGACGGCCGCGTACTCGACCTTCGCGAGATCCGCTCCACCGTTCATGTTCGTCTCGATGAACCGGAACACCTTCTTCAGCTTCGCCGCGAGCCGCCACGGCGAATCGACGTCCTCGGTGTCGAACACCTCGGGTTTGTCGTTGACGGTGACCTTGACCTTGTTGTGCGCGACGTCGGGCTCGACGAGGACCTCGGGGATATTGAACTGCACCGAGTCGAGCGCGGCGTAGAGCATCTTCTTCGGGTCGACACGCGCGGGATCGACATAGCGATCCTTGACCCGCACGAGCGTCATGTTGAAGATCTTCAGGGCCGACAGATCGTGGCGGGCGTCCTGGCTGGGCGACGCCCGGCCTTCGGGCGACTGTTGAATCACGGTGAGGACAAGGGCAATCGCACCCGCGGCCACCACCAGGGCCAGGTTCAACCGGCTTCGCATATCCAGTGATTATAGGGCGGTCCTCACGAGGCGCCAGGCAGAGTTGATGCATCTCTGCCTGCGACGTTTTCGAGTGGTCGCATGTAGTATGGTTCCGAGCGAGAAACGCATGGCCGATGGGAAGTCAAAAGGCGCCGCGTCTTCTGCCGTTCTCGGCACCAGGAAGCGCAAGAAGGCCGGGGTCATCGACGTGGGTGACAAGCCCGCCGACGGCGACGCTGACCTCGACAAGCCTGAGAAAGACTCCGACGAGGACTCCGAGGAGGAGTCCGAGGTCATCGAGGGCGCGGATGTCGATCTCGAGGCGGCGGCGGGTGCGATCGATGTCGGGGACGAGCCCGAGCCCGAGCGTGATGACGAGGACAAGCCCGTGCCGGTTGCCCGGGTCACGGGATCGCTCGCGCGGCGCGACCCGATGGCCGTGTACATGCGTGAGGTCCGGCGCTATCCGCTGCTGACTCCCGAGGAGGAGAAGGACCTCGCGGTGCGGCTCGTTGGCCACGGCGACACGGCCGCGGCGCGCAAGCTGATCGAGGCCAACCTCCGGCTCGTGGTCAAGATCGCCTACGAGTACCGGCGGGCCCACCGCAACCTGCTCGACCTCGTCCAGGAAGGCAACATCGGCCTCATCCAGGCGGTCTCGAAGTTCGATCCCTACCGCGGCGTCAAGCTGTCGAGCTACGCCGCGTTCTGGATCCGCGCTTACATCCTCAAGTTCATCCTCAACAACTGGCGCCTGGTGAAGATCGGGACCACGCAGGCACAGCGCAAGCTGTTCTTCAACCTGCGCAAGGAGCGCGAGAAGCTCGAGCAGCTCGGTTTTGCTCCGACCACTGCGCTGCTCGCCGAGAAGCTCGATGTCACCGAGAAGGAGGTCATCGAGATGGAGCGCCGGCTGGCGGCGCCCGAGGCCTCGCTCGATGCCCCGCTCGGCGGCGGCGACGACGACGGCACCCGCACCCGCATGGACTACCTCCCGAGCGAGGACCGGCCGGATCGCAATGTCGCGCAGAGCGAGTTCAGCGAGCTGCTCAAGGGCAAGCTCGAGGAGTTCGCCAGCACGCTCGAGGGCCGCGAGCAGGCGATCTTTCGCGAGCGCTGGCTGACCGAGGATCCGCTCACGCTCCAGGAGCTCGGCGATCGTTATCAGGTGAGCCGCGAGCGAGCCCGCCAGCTCGAGAAGCGGATGCTCGATCGGCTCAAGAAGTTCCTCGAGGCCGAGCTCGGGACCGCGGTCGACATCGGCGCGATGTCGCGTGACTGAGTCGCACGTTGATCACGATGACCGGGACGCTCTACATCGTCGGCACGCCGATCGGTAACCTCGAGGACCTCTCGCTCCGCGCGGCGCGGATCCTGCGCTCGGTCGACCTGATCGCCGCCGAGGACACCCGGTCGGCCAAGGTGCTGCTCGGCCACGTCGATGCACTCGGCGCGGTCAACGCGAACCGCAAGCTGATCTCGTACTTCGAGGGCAACGAGGCCGAGCGGAGCCGCGAGCTCGTCGCGGCCCTCGCCGCGGGCCACCACGTCGCGGTGATCAGCGAGGCGGGCATGCCCGGCGTGAGTGACCCGGGCTCCTACGCGATCGCCGCTGCGATCGAGACCGGCGCGCGCGTCGAGGTGGTGCCGGGACCGTCCGCGGTGCTCGCTGCCCTCGTCGGATCCGGGCTATCGATGGAGCGCTTCACGTTCGTCGGGTTTCCGCCGCGCGAGTCCGGTCCGCGGCGCGAGCTGTTCGGGACGCTCCGCGGCGACGTGGCAACGCTGATCTTCTTCGAGGCGCCCGATCGTGTCGGGGCCACGCTCGCCGATCTCGTGGAGGCGTTCGGGGCCGAGCGCCGGGCGAGCCTGGGTCGCGAGCTGACGAAGCTCTACGAGGAGCACGTACGCGGAACGCTGGCCGAGCTCGCCGCCCGGTTCTCGGACACCCCGCCCCGCGGTGAGTGCACGCTCGTCGTCGAGGCCAGCAAGGCCGCGGTGCACGACATCGACATCGAGGCCGAGCTGCGCCGGCTGCTCGCCGAAGGGCTCGGCCCCAAGGACGCCGCCGCGCGGCTGGTCGTGGTCACCGGCAAGCCGCGGCGCCAGCTCTACCAGCTCGCGCTGTCGCTGCAGCGCGCCCGATCCACCGACGGAGATGAGCCGTGACCCCGCCGTTTCGTTTCGAGCACGATCTGCCGCACCTCGCGGCGACCCGGCGACGACTGGCCTGTGGGCTCGAGGTCATCGTCCATCCCGACGACAGCGTGCCGCAGGTCGCGGTCAGCGTCTGGTACCGGGTCGGCAGCTCTGACGAGCGGCCGGAGCGCACCGGGTTCGCGCACCTGTTCGAGCACCTGTTCAAGAGTCCGGCCTCGCGGCTTGGCGGTCATCACTACGATGTCCTGAAGCGGGCCGGCGCCACCGATGCGAACGCCTCGACTGGCGCCGATCGCACCGCGTACCACGAGGTGGTGCCCGCGCATCAGCTCGAGCTCGCGCTCTGGATCGAGAGTGATCGGATGGGCTACTTCGCGCCGCTGTTCGACGTCGGACGGCTCACGACGCAGCAGTCGGTGGTTCGCGCCGAGCGCCGCCAGCGCTACGAGGACGTGCCGTACGGTGCGGAGCGGTTCGCGATCGCCGCCGCGCTGTATCCGGAGGGCCACCCAGCGCGGCACCTCACGATCGGCCGCCACGAGGACATCCAGGCCGCCACCGTCGACGATGTCCTCGCCTTCTATCGCACGTGGTACGTCCCGGCGAACGCGACCCTCGTGGTCGCAGGCGATGTCCCTGCCAACCTCGACGCGCTGCTCGAACGCTACTTCGGCAGCTTCCCGGCGTCGGTTCGGCCTCGCCGGCTGGTTCCGCCGGCGGTCACCCCGACGCGCGTGATCGAGCGCATCCCGGATCGGTTCGCCGTGCTCACGCGCATCCATCGCGCCTGGCTCGGTCCCGCCGCGTTCGCTGCCGATGAGCCCGAGCTCGATGTCGTGACCGGCGCGTGGTCCGCGGTTGGCACCGGTGCGCTGTGGCGCCGCCTCGTCTACGAGACCCAGCTGGCGCAGCGGGTCTCGGCGTGGACCGTCAACGGACGGCTCGGCGGCGAGGTCCACGTCGCGGTCGATCTGCGGAGCGGCAGCGATCCTGCGGCCGTGCGCGCGATCCTCGACGAGGAGTGTGCCCGCGGCGTGGACGCCCGGGCGATCGAGCGCGCGGTCACGCGGCACGAGGCCAGCTCGGTGTGGGCGCTGACCGGGCTCGCCCGCCGGGTCAGCATCCTGCAGCGCTCCATGCTGTACACCGAGCGCCCGGATGGACTGGCTGACGATCTCATGCGCCTCCGCATGGTCACGCCGGCGGGCATCGACGCCGCGCTCACGCGCTGGCTCGATCCCGCTCGCATGATCGAGATCGAGACCGTGCCGACCCCGGCTACGGGCCCGGCGTCGGCTGCCGCAGGATCGTGAGCGTCTTGTCGAGGCCCTTCGTCAGGCGGACCTCGTTCTTGTCGTCGACCCACGCGACCTCGAAGTCGGTGAGCTTCTCGCGGTCGATGACCTTGAGCGACTCCTTCCAGCCGAGGATGAACATCACCTTCGACCACGCGTCCGCGGTGAAGGCGTCCTTCGCACGGATCGTCACCGAGCGCGATGCGCGCGCGGGCTGACCCGTGCGTGGGTCGAGGATGTGATGGTAACGGATGCCGTCCTTGACGAAGCCGCGCTCGTAGTCACCCGAGGTCGAGAACGAATGATCCTCGATCGGCGCCGACGCGAACGTGGCGCCCTCTCGGCCGCGCGGATCGCGGATCCCGACCACCCAGGGCGCGGTGCCCTTCTTGCCGGCGATGTACATGTCGCCGCCGGCCTGCACCATGAAGCTCGTGAAGCCCAGGTCGTGCAGAAGCTTGACGCACTTGTCGACGGCATAGCCCTTCGCGATGCCGCCGAGCGTGATCGACATCCCCTTCCGGCGGAGGAACACGGTGTGCTTGGCTTTGTCGAGGACGATGTCCTTGTAGCCGATCGACGCGAGCCGCTTCTTGACCTCGCCGGGGTCGGGCAGCGTGCCGTCCATGTCCTGATCGAACTTCCACAATCCCTTGAACGCGCCGACGGTGATATCGAAGATCCCGCGCGTCCGCTTCGCGATGTCCTGCGCGCGATCGATCACCGCGAAGGTCTCCTCGGACACCGCGACCGGCTTGTCACCGGCCGCCGTGTTGATCCGCGAGACCTCGGAATCCGGCGTCCACGTCGTCATCACGGCGTCGATCCGCTTCATCTCCTTGATCACGACCTCCGCGGCTTGCGCGGCCTTTCGTTCGTCATCGGTCCACAGGTAGATGGAGATCACCGTCCCCATCGCCTGGCCGTGGTACTCGAACTTCCGGTCGGGATCGGGGCGCTTGTCGGCGACCGGAGCTGGGGGAGTCCCAGGCGGCGTGGCGCCCCACCGCCCCGACGGGGCCGAGGGGGCCGAGGGGGCCGCACCTGAGCCAGTGCCAGGGCCTGCATGGGAATCGCCGGGCGCCGCCAGCGCGACGAACGTCGCGCCAGACATCGCGACAGACAGTGCGAGCAGGGCCTTACGCATCAGGTGACCCAGTGGACGATGCGCAGCACGATCAGCACACCACCGACCGCGAGTGACGCGAGCACCGCGATCACCGATAGCGCGAGCGTCCCCTGGGTCTCCTGCTGGATGCCCTTCCACATTCCGAAGCATGCGGGGATCGCACCGCACGCGGCGATCACGCCGCCGGCGATCGAGCCCTTCGTCAGCCCCTGGATCGCGGCGATCGCGATCCCGATCGCGATCAGACAGAACGCCACGATGGCGGCCGTCTTGCTGTCAGTAGCTGGTTCGCCCATGCCACAGAAACTAGCACACGCTCCCCAGCGGCTCGCTCAAAACTCCCAGCGCGATCAGCTCTCGGAGTACATCCGTATGTTCTCGCGCATCACGTCGTCGGTGAGCGCGGTCTGGACCGGCTCGAGCAGGCAATCGGCGAGCACCAGGATCATGTCCTCGACGCTCTTGTCCGCGACCAACTTCGCGAGGAGCTGCTTGGCATCTCGCGATTCATCCCCGGCCAGAAGCTCCCTCACCTTGCCCACGCTGAGATCACCCTGGAAGTCGATCATCAGATGTTGTCGGAGGTACTCGAGTAGGCGATTCACGGGAGGGAGATACAGCACCAGCGGAACCGGATCAAGCGAGTCGCTGCGAGTTCCCGTCGGGAAATGCCCTTGCGCGGCAAGACGAGCTGACGGACGATTGGTTCATGCCTCGCGTCCTTCTCACGGGCTTCTGCGCCGTGCCGGGACCGAGGCGCGCGGGGGTGCAGCTCCGACACGTGATCCGGGCACTGACGCCTTCGCACAACCTCGACCTGCTGGTCGTGCGTGAAGGCGAACAGGCCTACGTCGAGCGCCAGGGATCGGTTCGCGTGCTCCGTGTCCCGACCAATGACTCGGACCTGAGATCCCAGATCCAGGCGTTCCAGCGCGCGCTCAAGCGCCAGCTCGATGGAGCGGACTACGATGTCGTACATTGCCGGGACAGCTGGAGCGGGATCCCGGTACTCGAGTCGCGCAGTCGGCTCGGCTACGCGGTGGTCTACGATCTCACGCGCTCGCCGCTCGGCGAGTCCACGCTCGATGCCGAGCTCGATGTCCAGTACGGCCGCGACGAGGAGGCCTGCCTGCTCGCCGCCGACATGGTGCTCGCGCCGACCTCGGACGCGGTCCATGCGTTGCAGAACCGCGGCAAGCCAGAGCGAGTGGTGCTCTCGCCGCCCGGCGTGGACGTCGATCGGTTCGATTGGGACGAGGCGCCGACCGATAAGCCACCGCGCATCCTGTACGTCGGCGCGATCGACCCCGGTCGCGGCGTTCGCGTGCTGGTGCGCGCGATGGCGGCGATCGTGCGCGAGGTCGACGCCCGGCTCGTACTCGCGGGTTCGTTTGCCCCCAACTTCGAGCACAGCCTGCAGAACGGGATCCGCGAGCTCGGGCTCGAAGAGAAGGTCGAGGTCCTCGGCCCGGTCGATCACGATCAGCTGCCGGCGCTGATCGCCACCAGCACGGTGTGCGTGGTCCCGACCGCGTCGGATCTGAAGCCGAACCCCACCGTCGGCTATCCAACGAAGATCCTCGAGTACATGGCGTGCCGGCGGGCGATCGTCGCGCCGCGCCGCGAGACGGTGGCGCAGGTCCTCGAGAACAACCGTGATGCCTTGCTGTTCGAGCCCGGCGATCCGATCGATCTCGCGCGCAAGGTCGTTCACCTGATCGAGCAGCCATCGCTGCGTGAGCGCATCGCCCAGAGCGCGTACGAGCGCGTGCGCCGCGACTTCACGGCCAGCGGAGCACGCCGCGCGCTGCGCGCTGCCTACGACGTGCTGGCCGTCCGGTTCCAGATCAAGGCCCAGGCCCCACCGGAGCCGCCGAAGGTCGAGATGCTCGCCGACGACGAGGACTTCGAGGCGACGTTGTTCGAGGAGGCGCCGGTCGCACCGCAAGTCGATACCGCGGTCAACAAGATCGAGACGCTCGAACAGGCCCTCGCGGCGCTCGACGCCAGCAGCGGCAGCGCAGGCTCGGAGTCGGTGATCTCGCCGCCATTGCCGAGCGAGCCCGACGAGACCATGGAACGGGCCCCCGTGCCGCCCGGTCCCAGCGACCCGAGCCACTGGACCGCCTCGGGACTCGCCGCGCTCCCCATTGGCCAGGACGACTGGGTCGTGACCAACGTCGGGATGGCGGTCCGGGTGTTGATGGACGAGGCCGACGAGGAGGACGATGTCGATGTCGATGTCGATGTCGAGATCGACATCGATGAGGGCGAGGCCCTGCAGCGCGATGCAGGGCCCCCGAGGGTCGTCCCGGTCGTGGCGCCGCTGGCGATCACGGATGTGACGTTTGTCGCGGGTGAGATCGACGTCCCGGCGCCCCCGCCGCGGCTCGGAGAACCTCGCGAACCGTCCACCATCGAGTTCACGGCCGCCAGCGCGATCCTGGGCCAGCCCGAACCCGTCGAGCCTGACACCGGGTCGCGCACCCCGCCGCTCGAGCGGCGTTGAGTCGTCCCGGTGGACGGCTTCGTGCTATAGGTCATCGCGGAGGCAGCTATCCCTGTCGTCGCCCTGGTTAATCTGTTGTTTGGAATCGGGTTCGCGCTGATCGCGCGCGACCGCATCCGCGCAGATGGACCATTCGCCTCACCGGCGTTTCACCTCGTCCTGTTGCACGCCGCGACCGTTGTCGCGCCGGTCGCGCTGTATTTCTATGCGGTGCATCCGGCGTGGAGCTGGATGTACTTCATCAACCCCGAGAAGCTGTCCGGGGTCGCGGTGCTGCCACTGATGGTCGTCCACGCCGGGCTCGTGATCGGCGGCTGGCACGGGGCGTCGCTGCTGCTGCGCCGGGGCTACCAGGGGGCGCTGCTCTACGTCGTCGGTGCGATCTCGCTGACGCTGCTGGTGCTCGTGGTCGCGGGAATCGACCGCCTCGGGACGGCAGCGGACTATGTCGGCTGGCAGCTTGGCAGCGGGACTTCGCTGTTCAATGTTCAGCTCGGCTGGGCATTCGTCGTGTCGTTGGTCGCGCTGTTCGGCTCGGCGATCTACATCGCCATCGAGCTCGGTCGTGATGGCCGGCGGGTTCGGTCACGGTGATACGATCGAGGGTGATGGCGCGGGTGGTGATCGTCATGGCCGTCGTGCTCGCAGGCTGTGGACCGATCGCATACGTCAGCGAGGTCACCCACCGTGCCGAGCGCTCGATCGACGCGGCCCGGACGGCGGAGGCCGAGAGGTACGCGCCGTACTACTGGACCCGAGCGACCCAGTACCTGCACGAGGCGCACGAGAACGCGGCCCATGCCGACTTCCAGGGCGCCAACCGGTTCGGCCGACTCGCCGCGGAGGCAGGTCAGCTCGCCGAGCAGGAGGCGATCGCGGCGAAGCAGGATCCGAAGAGGCGCCCGCTGGACGGCAAGCCCGAGGTCGCACCCGCCAAGGAACCGCGATGACCCGCGCGATGACCGGCGCGATGACCGGCACGATGACCCGCGCGGCCGCGCGCGACAATGGTGCCCAGCGCTGCGCGCCTGTCGAGCTGGCGATGGCCGAGTCGCACAACGACTTCGCGAGCCACTCGCTCGACGAGGGCAACTACTACGAGGCGCGCCATGACGCCGAGATCGCGGAGGCCAACGCGCGCAAGGCGATCGAGAAGTCCCCGAAACAGAAGTGCGTCGATCGCGACGCCACGCCGGCCGGCCCGGGCGATCAGGACGGCGACGGCATCCTCGACGATGTCGACCGCTGCCCGCGGGTGCCCGAGGACAAGGATAACTACCAGGACGAGGATGGCTGCCCCGACGATGACAACGACTCGGACGGCATCGCCGACAAGATCGACAGCTGCCCGCTCGATCCCGAGGATCGCGACAACTTCGAAGACGACGATGGCTGCCCCGAGCTCGACAACGACAAGGACGGCCTGAGCGATCGCATCGATGCGTGCCCGATGGAGCCCGAGGACAAGGACGGCTTCGAGGACGACGACGGCTGCCCCGACACCGACAACGACCAGGACGGCATCCTCGACAAGAGCGACAAGTGCCCCAACGAGGTCGGGGTGCCGCCGGATGGTTGTCCGAAGAAGTACACCCTCGTCGTCGTCACCCAGAAGAAGATCGAGCTCAAGCAGACGGTGTTCTTCGATACCAACAAGGCCACGATCAAGCCGGTGTCGTTCGCGCTGCTCGATGACGTCGCGCTCGCGCTCAAGGACAACCCCAAGATCAAGGTCGAGGTGCAGGGCCATACCGACAGCCAGGGTGACGACAACTTCAACCTGAAGCTGTCGCAACGGCGCGCCGAGTCGGTCCGCACCTACCTGCAGGCCCAGGGGGTCGCCCGGGACCGGATGACGCCCAAGGGCTACGGCGAGACCGTCAAGCTCGCGGACAACCGTACCGAAGCGGGGCGCGCCCAGAACCGCCGCGTCGAGTTCATCATCACCGAGCGATAGCGAGGCTCGGAGGCTCGAAAGTACCTCCGGAGCGGAATGTCGATCGATCCCGCGCGCGCCTTTGGTATATCAGCGCCATGGCACCCCGCAGTCAGGGACGGTCCGCGTTGGCGGTCTCGTTGCTCGTCATCGCTCTCGGCCGCTCGGCGTACGCCGATCCGAAGGCCGACATCCAGGCGCAGGCGAAGGCCGCGATGGAGAGCTACGACCTGATGGACTACGACGCGGCCAAGAAGTCGCTGAACGCCGCGCTCGCGTCCGCCAAGAAGGCGAAGCTCGACAAGGATCCCGTCGCCGCCAGGATCCACCTCTATCTCGGGCTCGCGGCCTTCGCCGCGGGTGACAGCGATGGCGCCAAGACCGCGTTCGTCGCCGCGGCCACGGTCGATCCGAAGATCCAGATCGACGCTGCCTACAAATCGCCCGAGCTCGTCAAGCTGCTCGAGCAGGCCAAGGCAGAGGCCGGTGGCGGCAGCAAGCATGTCGAGCCGACCTCGGATGGCACCGACTGCGTATCCGTGAAGGGCCTGCAGCACAACATCGTCGACAGCGGCAAGGCCGGTGGTCCGCAGCCGATCGAGGCGCTGGTCGGCAGCGACATCACGCCCGTCAAGGTGTCGGTCATGTACCGCATCGAGGGGGCCACCGAGTTCGTCGAGGCCAAGCTCGTCAAGCAGGGCAGCTGCAAGTACACCGGCGCGATCCCCGCGGGCGCGATGCACGGCAGCCTGATCCATTACTTCGTTGCGGCCTACGACTCGAACAACAAGATCATCGCAGGCAAGGGCTCGTCGGGCTCCCCGAACATCATGGAGCTGTCGGGGAGCGCCGCCATCCGAGGCGACGAGGAGGATCCGATCAATGGCCGGAAGAAGCCGAGCAAGACGGGCTCGACGTCCGTCTCGGGCGGCGTGATCGCGGGTGGCAAGCCGGCGAAGGTGTTCCTCGCGGTCACTGGCGGCACGGGCTTTGGCTACGTTACCGGCGACACCGAGGGCGGTAACACGGTCCAGAGGTGCTGCATCGGCAACAGCCTCGTCGTGATCACGCCGGAGCTTGGCTTCTACGTCAATCGCAAGCTCTCGATCGGTCTCGCCGGCCGCATCGGCCTGCCGCTCGGCGCCAACATCAACGCCAAGGACGCCACGACGCACTCGACGATCGCCCCGGCCGCGCTGATCCGGCTGCGCTATGGCCTCACGGGAGAGGAGGGCATTCGCGTCATGGGCCAGATCGGTGGCGGCATCATGCGCAACACGATCAAGCTCGAGAAGATGGCCTCGGACGGCGACACCGACATCGTTGGCCAGGGTCCGCTGCTGATCGGCGCTGGCATCGGCTACAGCAAGAAGCTCGCCGGCCACGTCCAGTTCATTCTCGACGTCTCGGCCCTCGCGGGCCTCGCGGTCGTCAAGGAGATCAGCAACCTCAAGGTCAACAATGGCGCGTCTGCCGACGTCCAGCTCGGATTCGCGATCGGCTTCTGAGCCGCCGAGCGGGGTGGAGGGCGACACCAGAGACTCGTGGTATGAGTCAGCATGGACGAAGCGATCTTCGAGAGTGCAGCCCGGGACGAGCTCAGCCGGCTCGAGGATGCATTCGCCGACATCGACCCTGACGAGGTCGAGGTCTCGACGAGCGATGGCGTCCTCCGGCTCGACCTGCGCGACGGCACCCGCGTCGTGATCAACAGCCACCGCGCTGCCCGTCAGATCTGGATGGCCGCGGTCGCCTCGGCCTGGCACTTCGATCCCGTCGACGGGACCTGGCGAGCCCCCAGGACCGGGGAAGAGCTGCGTCCCACCCTGGCCCGTCTGCTGCACGAGCGGATCGGGCTGCAGGTCTCGCTGTAGGGCCTCTGGTAGCAGCCCGACCATGCAGCGCCGTCATTCGGTTCGCCATCTGGTCTGGCGCGGAGGAGTCGCCCTCGTTTCGCAGGCGATGATGTTCACCGGGGCCTATCCGCTCGTGCCCCACGCGTGGCGGGCACTCGCCCGGCGCGAGCACGGGGAACGCCCGATCCGCAGCGTCCTCGCCGAGTGGGGCATGTCGATGGCGCTCGCGGCGGCGCGGCCCGCCGGGTTCCTGCCACTCCCCGGCGCGACCACGAAGGGACCGCGTCCGGTCATCGTGCTGCACGGCTACGCGATGAACCGGGCGAACTTCTTGCCGCTGGCGTATCGCCTCGCGCGGGCCGGGCTTGGTCCGGTCTTCGGGTTCGAGTACTGGACGCTCGGCCGCACTGCCGCCGCGGCGCGCCAGCTCGGCTGGTTCGTCGATCAGGTGCGAGAGGCCACGGGGGCATCCGAGGTCGATCTCGTCGGTCACTCGATGGGCGGCGTGGTCGCTCGGTACTACGTGACACTGGCCGGCGGCGATCCCTACGTGAAGAACCTCATCACGCTCGGCTCGCCGCACTTCGGCAGCGATGTGTCCGCGATCGGCGTTGGCCACCCGACTCGCGAGCTGCTGCTCGGCTCGAAGCTGGTCGGACGGCTCGCGGCCGCACCTCCGCCGAGCCACACCCGGTTGACCGTCATCTGGTCGAAGGGTGATGCGCTGGTCCCCGGGGCCCGCCAGCTCGCGATCCCCAACGCCGAGATCATCATGTACGACGACCTCGGCCACGTCGCGATGCTGGGCTCGCGGCGGGTCGCTCGCGACGTGATCGAGCGGCTGCGCTGAGCTGAGCGCGGGGACTCAGCCGAACAGCGTCGCCATCGTCGCGCGCGTGATCGTGACGTCGACGAGCTCGCCGATCGCACCGATCCCCGCGGGCAGGATCACGCTCTTGAACCCGTCGGTCCGTCCCATCAGCTGGGCCGGATCGCGCTTCGACGGTCCATGCACCAGGACGCGCTCGTGGCGGCCGACGTGGGCGGCGAACACCTCGCCGCTGATCGTCTCCTGCAGCGCCACGATCTCGTGGAGCCGTCGCTTCTTGAGCGCGGGCGTGACGTCGTCCGGCAGCTTCTTGGCGGCGAGCGTCAGGTCCCGCTCGGAGTAGGCGAACATGAACGCGCTATCGAACCGCACCTCGCGCATGAGGTCGAGGGTCCGGGCGTGATCGTCCTCGGTCTCGCCCGAGAACCCGCTCAGGATGTCGGTCGACAACGCGATCTCCGGCATCGCGCGGCGCAGGCTCGCGACGATCGCGCGATAGTCGGCCACCGTGTAGCCGCGCCGCATGCGCTCGAGCATGACATCGGATCCCGACTGCACCGGCAGGTGGATGTACTTGCAGAGCTTGGGCTCCTCGGCGAGCGCCGCGATCACGTCGTCGGTGAAGTCGACAGGGTAGGGCGAGGTGAAACGCACGCGCTCGATGCCATCGACCTTCGCCACGGCGCGCAACAGCTGCGCGAACGTGACGTCATCCCAGCGATACGAGTTCACGGTCTGACCGAGCAACACCACCTCGCGATAGCCGACCTCGGCGAGCTCGCGGACCTGGCGCAAGATCTCGCGCGGAGACGCGCCGCGCTCGCGGCCCCGCGTGAACGGCACCACGCAGAACGTGCAGAACTTGTCGCATCCGCGCTGGATCGTGACGAACCCCGAGACTCCATCGCCGCCGATCGCACCGGAGAGCCCGTCGTAGGTCTCCGCCTTGTCGAGCTTGACGTCGATCTGCGTGACCCGCGGCCCGGTCTGGGTCGCGCGCGCGGCCCGGAGCAGCTCCGGCATCCGGCGATAGCTGTCGGGACCCGCGATCACGTCGACGGCAGGCGCCCGTGCCGCGAGCCCTTCCTTGAGGTGCTCGGCCATGCAGCCCACGATCGCGAGCACGGTGCCCGGCCGCTTGCGCTTGACCGAGGCGAGCTCGGACGCCCGCGCGATCACCCGCTCCTCGGCCTTCTCGCGGATGGCGCAGGTGTTGATCACGAGGACGTCGGCCTCGCTGGCGCTCTCCGTCGTCACGTAGCCGGCATCCGCCAGGACGCTGCCGATCAGGTCACTATCGGCGACGTTCATCTGACAGCCGTATGTCTCGACGTACACCCGCGGGGCATCGCTCGCCGGCACCGGCCGCGGACGGGCCTCGGCCGAGCGCTTTCCGAGCGGCACAAGGGGGTGCGACATCGCCCGCTGCTTACCACGCCCGGCACCGCGATACCCGCGCTATCCTCGGCGCAGTGGCGGCAAAGCAGGTCGGGCGGCTGGTTGGCTGGAGCATCGGCTGCATCGCGTCGCCGCTCATCGTCGGCTCGCTGTTCGGCAGGCCATGGGGCTCGGTGGGCGTGGTCTGCGCCCTGATCGCGACGGTGTGGCTCCTGATGTGGCTGCCGCGCTCCGCCCATCACGCGTTCGAGTCAGCTCGCTATGCCCGCGCGATCCGGCGCTATCACCTCATCGGCTCGCTCGCTTTCACCGCGCGCCGCTCGCGAGCCGCCCAGCTCTCGCGCGCCGCCTGTCATCTCGCCGCGGGCGGCCACGCAGCCGCCGCTGCGCTGCTGGCCACGATCAACGACACCGAGCTCGATCCCTCCGAGCGGGTGGTCTGGCTCAACAACCGTGCCTGTGCCGCGCTCGATGCCGCCACCGAAGACCCGCACGCTGCGCTCGCCCTCGTCGAACAAGCCACCGCCCTGCGGCCCGATGTTCCCGCGGTCCAGCACACCCGCGCCCGCGCCCTGATCGCCGTCGGTCGACTCGACGACGCGATCGGTGTGCTCGAGGCGATGCGCGGCGCGGGAGAGCTGCCGCTCCGGCTCGAGGCCGACCGCTGTCGCGAGCTCGCTGCCGCCTGGGAGCGCAAGGGCCAGAACGACTACGCCGCCGACTACCGCGATCGCGCCCGGCTCCACGCCAGCTAACCCCAGGGTTCGCCTGAGCTGATCCCGAGGTCGCGAGCCGCTTGTGCGAGGTCGAGGCGCGGCGACGAAACGCTACGGGCGGTAACGTGAGGAGCAGCAACGAAGAGATCGCGCAAGC
>JAGSPR010000761.1 GCA_018262455.1 Deltaproteobacteria bacterium
GGCGACCGAGACCCCGGCGAGGCGCGCGACGTCGCCGCCGAGCGACTCCGCGAGCCGCAGGTGATTCTCGACGCGCTCGCGATCCTTGTCGCCCAGCGGCGGCGCGCCGAGCACCTCGACGTGCGCGGCGGTCCACTCGGCGTGGAGGCCCTCGGCGATCCGCTTCGTCGCGCGGATCAAGCGCTCCGAGCCCGGGCTCGGACCGACGGCGACGAGGATGCGCTCGGCGACCGACCACGCGGCCGAGATGCCGTGTTGCTTGCGATACGCGAGGACCTCGGCGTCGACGCGCTCGGCGGTGCGCCGCAGCGCGAGCTCGCGGAGCGCGAGCAGGTTGCCCTTCTGGAAGAAGTTCTGGACGGCGCGTTGCGCCTGCTCGGGGACGTAGACCTTGCCCTCGGCGAGGCGCTCGAGGAGCTCGTCGGGCGACAAGTCGACGAGCTCGATCTCGTCGGCGCGATCGAGGACGTCGTCGGGGACGGTCTCGCGCACCTTGATCCCGGTGATCTGCTGGATGACATCGCCGAGGCTGTCGACGTGTTGCACGTTGAGCGTCGTGTGGACATCGATGCCCGCGTCGAGCAGCTCGAGCACGTCCTGCCAGCGCTTGACGTGCTTGCTGCCCGGCGCGTTCGTGTGCGCGAGCTCGTCGACGAGGATCCGCGCCGGTCGCCGCGCGAGTGCCGCATCGAGATCCAGCTCGGTGAGCACCACGCCCCGGTGATCGATCACGCGGCGGGGCAGGGCCGGTAGGTCGGCGATCAGGCGCTCGGTCTCCGGCCGACCGTGCGTCTCGACGATGCCGATCACGATGTCCTCGCCGGCCTCCTTCGCGCGCCGAGCCTCCTCGAGCATCGTGTAGGTCTTGCCGACGCCCGGCGCCGCGCCGAAGAAGATCTTCAGGCGTGCGCGGTTCGCACGGGTCTCCTCCGCCTTGACCTGCGCGAGCAAAGCGTCGGGATCCGGACGGTCGTCGCGGCTATCTGCCATCGCCTCTCGTCAGGCGTACCACATCGCCCACTACCGCGATCGGCGATGGATGCGTGCGCGGGGCAACCGGGTGCGCGTGAACACGCGCAAGCCGGCGACGATCCCGGTCACGCCGAGCGCGACCAGGATCAAGCTGAGCGTGCCGCCGCCATCGATCGTGCCGCCATCGAGAAAGATCCCGATCACGACCGGCAAGATCGCGAGCGTGATGATCCAGTAGATCGCCCGCTCCTCTTGCTCGACCTCGCGATCGTCTGTCTCGCTCATGGTTCGATGGTTACCGGGGTTCGCATCAAGAAGCCGTCAAGGACGTATCAAAGCTCGATCTGGAGCCCCATCTCGACGACGCGGTTCGGCGGCAGGTTGAAGAAGGCCGTCGGGGGCCGCGCGTTGCGCGAGAGGAACGAGAAGAGCAGCTTGCGCCACTTCGCGACCTTGATCTTGCCGCTCGTCAAAAGGGTCTGGCGTCCGAGGTAGTACGTCGTCGTCATCGGCTCGGCGACGACACCGTACGGGGCACACCGTGCGAGCAGCTTCGGGACGTCGGGCGACTGCATGAAGCCGACCTTGGCGACGATGCGGAAGAACCCTTGCCCGAGGTCTTTGACCTCGATCGACTTCTCGACGTCGACCCACGGGACCGGCTGCGTCGAGATCGAGAACAACACGACTGTCGGCCAAGAACAGGTCCTCGGGCACGATGCCCGCGTCCATGATCGTCGAGAGCTCGATGCGGCCGCGCCACCACGTCGTCATCACGGCGAACACGCACACGCCGATCGCGAGCGGGAACCAACCGCCGTCGAGGATCTTGATCGCGTTCGCCGCGAAGAACGCGAGGTCGATCGCGAGGAACGGCACCAGGAACGCGAGCGCCTTGCCCTGCGACCACCGCCAGCGCTGGATGGCGACGAGATAGAACAGGAACGACGTGATCGCCATCGTGCCGGTGACGGCGATGCCGTACGCGGCGGCGAGGCCCGAGCTCGAGCGGAACTGCAAGACGACGGCGATCGTTCCCGCCATCAGCATCCAGTTCATCTCGGGGATGTAGATCTGACCTTCGGTCTTCGCGGACGTGTGCACGACGGTGACCCGTGGCCAGAACCCGAGCTGCATCGCCTGCCGGGTGATCGAGAACACGCCCGAGATCAACGCTTGCGACGCGATGATCGCAGCCAGCGTCGCGAGCAGGAGCATCGGGACCAGCATCGAGACGCCGAACACCTCGATCGACGCGGCCTCGTAGAACGGGTTCTTGACCGTGCCCGGTGGCGACGACAGCAGCAACGCGCCTTGCCCGAAGTAGTTGAGCAGCAGCGCGGGTAGCGCGATCGTGAACCACGCGATGCGAATCGGTGCGCGACCGAAGTGACCCATATCGGCATAGAGCGCCTCGCCGCCGGTGACGACGAGGAACACCAGGCCGACGAGCACGAAGCCGATCCAGCCCTGCGTGCGCAGGAACTCGAACCCGTGGATGGGGTTGACCGCGTGCAGGACGACGGGGTTCTCCATGATCCAGAACAGCCCGATCGCGCCGATCGCGAAGAACCAGATCATCATCACCGGACCGAACGCGATGCCGATCCGGCCCGTCCCGTGACGCTGGACCAGAAACAACGCGACCAGAATCCCGATCGTGATCGGCACGACGAGGTACGTCAGCGTATGGCTCTTCTCGGAGAGCCCCTCCATCGCACCGAGCACGGAGATCGCGGGTGTGATCGCACCGTCGCCGAACAGCAGGCCGGTGCCGAACAGCCCGAGCAGGATCGGGACTGCAAGGCGCCGCGGACTGCGCCGGCCGTCGCTGCCGACCACGAGCGCCGCGAGCGCCAGGATGCCGCCTTCGCCCCTGTTGTCCGCACGCAAGACAAAGATCACGTACTTGAGGCAGATCACGAGGACGAGCGCCCAGAACATCAGCGACAACACGCCGAGCACGTTCGCTTCGATCGGCGGCACCGCGTGGGGCGAGAACCCCGCCGCGGCGCCCTTGGGGTGCCACGCGAGACATTCCTTGATCGCGTAGAGCGGTGACGTCCCGATATCACCGTAGACGACGCCGAGCGCCCCGAGCGATGCGAGCGCGAGCTCGCGACCGCCCAGCGCCACGTGATGCGGGGTGGTTCCTGGGGCCAGTGGTGGAGCGGGAGCTGGTGCTGCGGCTTCCATCGTGTCGACGTGATTAGCTTGGCACCGCGGCTGGTTCTAGCTTCGCAGAACGAGATCAAGATTCCGTTAAGACGGCATGCCGATCGCAATAGGACGCGGTATGCGCGCGATCGAACCAGCTCGTTGGGACGACTTCGTGCTCGCGATCCTGATGCTCCTGATCGGCGTTCCGCGGGTAATCCTCGCGGTTCTCAACGATCAACCACTCGGGGTCGAAGGCACGCTCTCGATCGTGTGCGTAGGGCTCGCGCTGCTCATCTTGTTGCGGAGGCGGCGGCGCTGACCGCAGTCCGTGCGCGGCGATCCGCGAGCCCGCATGAAGTGCGCGATCCGGGTTAACGCGAACAGGACGCGGCCTTGACGCGGCCTTGATGAGGCGCTGGCTAACAATGGCATCGACCATGCGCACTCCGATACTCGTCATGCTGCTGGTTTGGGGAGCGGTCGCGTTCGCGCAAACGCCCGCCCCGGAATCGACGTCGGCGCCCACACCACCACCGGTGCCCGCGCGCGAGCCGACCGTGTCACCGGCGCTCGATCCAGAACAGCCCGCCGCTCCGAAGATCAGCGTCGGCGGGTACCTCGAGGTGAACTATCAGGCGCACTTTCAGAACCCGAGCAATCGGATCACGAACCTGCGCGGCTTCGACAATCGCAGCCGCACGTTCACGCTGCAGAACGTCGCCGTCGACGTGAAGGGCGAGCAGGGGCCGGTCGCCGCGCACGTCGTCCTCCAGGTCGGCCACACGCCGTCGACGTACTACCTCGCCGAGCCCGCGAGCCCCGGCACCGGTGGCGCGAACGCGAGCTCGAGCGAGCTGTGGAAGTACGTGCAGGCGGCGAACCTCACCGC
>JAGSPR010000762.1 GCA_018262455.1 Deltaproteobacteria bacterium
GGGAGAGGGTTCCGATGCGCCGGGGGGCAGCGTCTGGACGCGAGTCTAGATGCCGAACACCTGGATCGCGGCGTTGCGGCGCGAGCGGCCGATCACGGCGATGCTGTCGACCCGACGGTTGTTGCCGTCGAGGTAGAACTGCAGCATCCGGTTGTTCAGGTCGACGGTGCGGTTGACCTCGACGACCTGACGCGAGCCGTCCTTGAACCGAACGATCACGCGCTGGATGTACGAGGCGCCCGCGACGGTCTGGATCCGGAGCTGCGTGAGGGTGCCGCGCTGCTCGACGCCGATCCGGTCGCGACCGCGCGTGAGCTGCATCGGCTCGGCGAGCGAGACCCAGCTCGAGCGGTACCGCCGCGGGCGCTCCTGCCGATCGTCGTCGCGACGATCGCGATCAAAGCGCTGATCGGAGCGCGCGTCGGAGCGTGCATCGAACGGCTGGTGCGTCGGCGGGTTGACGACGGCGGGCCGCGACGAATCGTGGAACGTGATCCCCGCGCCAACTCGGCGAGATCCGGTGGTGTTCGCGAGCCGGCCCTGCGGACCCCGCAGCATGCGCTGCACGATCCGCAGAGCGTACCGGTGATAGCGTGCGGCTCATGTCCGATGCGGTTCACTTCGACATCGACGGCGAGGTCGGCATCATCACGCTCGACCGACCCGACAACCGCAACAGCATGACGCCCGAGCTGCTCGACGCGTTCGTGGTCGCGAGCACCGCGGCGCGCGCCGACGAGCGGATCCGGTGCCTGGTCGTCACCGGGCGCGGTGAGTGCTTCTCGTCGGGCGCCGACTTCAAGTCGACGCTCCAGCGCGACGGCGACGATCGCGCGCCGCACGAGCGTTCGTTCGCGATGTACGAGCCGTTCCTGTCGCTGCTCGAGATCGGCGTCCCGGTGCTCGGCGCGCTCAACGGCCATACGGTCGGCGGCGGGTTCGGCCTCGCGCTCGTCTGTGATCTGCGGATCGGCGCGCTCGGCGCGAAGTACGGCGCGAACTTCGTCAAGCTCGGGCTCGCACCGGGCATGGGCATCAGCTACACGCTGCCGAGACTGATCGGGCTCGCGCGCGCCAATGATCTGCTGCTGACGGGGCGGCTCGTCGACGGCGCCGAGGCGGAGCGGCTCGGGATCCTCAACCGCGCCGTGCCGGCGGCCGACGTGCTGCCGGAGGCGATGACGCTCGCGCGGACGATCGCGGCGAACGCGCCGTTTGCGGTGCGCGAGACCAAGCGCGCGATCCGGCGCGGCCTCGCGCTCGACGTCCGCGAGGCCGCGCGGCTCGAGGCGCACGCGCAGGCGCAGTCGATCGCGATGGATGATGCGCGCGAGGGGATCGCGGCGCTGCTCGCGAAGCGCCCGCCGACGTTCACGGGGCGGTAGGCGGCGGAGGGACGACCAGCGTCGACGGCGGGGCCGCCTTGTCGGGCGCGCACGCGACGAGCGACGTCGGATCGGGACCGCGCGCGGTGAACGCGATCGGTCCCCACGGCGTGTCGATCGTGATCGCCCACCCGCCGTGGCCGTCGCCGGCGAGGTCGACGTCTTGATCGCCGACAAGGTAGCCGATCGGATCGCCGCTCCCGCGCGCGTGCAGGCAGGTCCCGCTCGCGACCCGGGTGTTCGGGATGATCGGAACCGGCGCGAGCGCGGGATCAGGACGCTTGCGATGCACACGGCCCGGCGGATCGCGCCGCGACACGAAGCCGGTCAGCGTCACGTCGCCGTCGCCGTATGAGATCTCGGACCACGCCTGGTCGACCTCGCGCACGAGGTCGAGGAAGTAGCCGTTCGCCATCACGGCGAGCTGGCGCCCTGCCCACTTCGGCTCCGCGCGGATCACGGCGCCCGGCGTCACCATCAGCGTCTTGCGCCCCGACCCGATCCGTCCACGGTACGGGCGCGATGGCGCCTCCTCGCCGAGCACGGCGTCGGGCACCCAGCCGTCGACCTCGACGGCACCCGAGTAGCGGACCTGCGTCCACGTGTCCTCGTGCGCGAGGCGCTTCACCGCGGATCCAGCGCGCAGCATCACGTGCGGTCCGGACGGCTGCACGGCGCGACCCGCCGCCGGAGCGACCCGCTCGTCGCGCAGCAGCAGCGCGTAGAGTCGCGCGCGTTCGGTCCAGATCACGAACCGCGCCTGGGCGAGCCGCACCGCGACGCGCACGCGGCTCCCTTGCACGGCGACGATCGTCACCGGGATCGGGGTCGTCGGTCCGGGGCTGTCGATCGGGGTCTCGTGGAGCTCGAGCTGCGCGGCGCCGGGCTGCAGCAACGAGGTCAGCCCACCCTCTGTCGGCGCGAGCGCGACGATCGGATCGATCGGTGCGCGTTCGGTCCGGGCCGAGGTCGAGCGGTTCACCGGCTCGATCGAGGGGCCCGGCGCGACCGGCACCGGCGGCGGCACGGTCGACCCGCACGCCGTCAGCACGAGGATCACCAGGCCGCGCACGCCTCCGAGTATCGACGATGCCGGGCCCGGGATCGGTCCGCGCGTCAGCTCCTGCCGGGTGCGTACGGCGGCGGCCGGCTATCCACCTGCCCGCGTAGGGGCCTACGCAGCGAGCCACGTTCTGCCACTGCGGCGGTCGTGATTCCGGACGGTTACGACGCGGTGCGTCTCGCCCGGGTCTTGCAACCTTCCGGGAACATGGAAATCGGCGTCATCACGAACCCGAATAGCCGCAAGAACCGCAACCGCCCCGACCGGGCGGAGCGGCTCCAGCGCATCGTGGGCGGGATGGGCGAGGTCCACGAGACGGCCTCGATCGCGGCGATCAAGCCGGTGCTCCGCGACTTCCTCCGCAAGCGCGCCCGCTACTGGGTC
>JAGSPR010000366.1 GCA_018262455.1 Deltaproteobacteria bacterium
GCAGGACGCCCTCCGGTGACGCCTGCGCGATCTCGCGAGGCGTCAGCTCGTAGCCGGCTGCCTGGGCTTCCTGCACCGTCATCGTGGTGCGGGCGATCGGGCTGCTCTCCCCGGCGCCGGTGATCGGAGCCGCATCGGGCGCGAGCGTCGTGCCCAGATGGGCGGCGACGGCCTCCGAGGTGAAGCCCGGCATCTTGGCGTCCATCTCCTGCCCCTTCGCAGCGGCGTAGGCCGCGTGCGTGTCGTCGGCGCCGATCGGACTGAACAGCGCCTTGGCGCTGCGCCCCTTGCCCTGCGCTCCGGTTGCATCGAGCGCCGCAACGCGCTGCTCGAGGCGAGCGATGTCCGCGTCGCTGAAGTGGCCCGCGCCCTGGGGCGAGTCCGCGATCGCCGCCCTCATACGCTCGATGCCACCCACCGCGAGCGCATCGTTGCCGAGCAGCTCCTGGAACCTGGCGAGCGCGATGCCACGCTCGCGCGGGTTGCCGCTCGCGAGGACGTTGAGCATGTCGTGGGGATCGGTCCCGACCGCGCCGGCGAGGCCGCTCTTGCCGGACATGCCGAGGCTCGCGAGCGCTTCCATCTGCGCTTCGGGGGTGGTGCGCGTCCTCGCGATGTAGTCGAACGCCTTCTCGCACATCGTGTCGAGCGTCGGCTGCACCGCGGCCCGCGCTTCGGGGCTCATCGCCATGGCGGTCTCGAACCGTGCGCGCTCGAGCTGGAGCTCCGGGTCGGCGCCGACGCGTGCCTGGGCTTGGACGTCGAGCACCTCGGGGATTCGATCCGAGAGTGCCGCAGCGCCCTTCGCCGGATCCGCCTTCGCGGCCTGCGCCTGCAGGAACAGCTCCTCGGGCGTGAGAGGTGCAACGCGCGCCGGGGTCTCCGCGGTCGGCGCGACCGGCTTCGCCGCGTCGACGGTCTGCGCGAGCTCCGGGCTGAGCGCGGCGAGCTCCGTCGGATTGACGGGGGATCCGGTCTCCTTCGGGCCCGTGCCCGGCGGGTGCTCCTTCGCCTGGTTGACGACGGCCTGCACTTCCTCGGGCAGGCCCGCGATGACCTCCTGCGGGATCTGGTCCGCGGGATTGACCACCGGCGCCGCCGATTCCGCCGCCAGCCTCATCGCCTGCGCCTCGAGGCGCTTCGTCGACACGGTCTGGCCGGCGTTCATCAGGCCGCCCTGGATTCCGCCGGTGCCCATGCTGGTGCCGAACCGGGTGGCCACGTCCTCCCACCGCCCGTCGAACGCGCCCGCGGTCAGCGCCGTCTGCGCGGCGCCGCCGGCCGCGCCGCCGACCATCCCGGTGCCGAACGAGCCGCGGATGGTGTTCGGGTCGAACAGGTTCAACTGATCCGCCGCCGCGCCCATGAACGTCTGTCCCGCGCCACCCGCCATGTTGCTGGCCACGTTGCCGCCGACCGTCGTCAGGAAGTTGCCGACGCCGTTGCCGGGCCCACGCCAGGTCCGCTCGTCCAGCAGCCCCTGCGCCGTGCCGCTCACCAGGCCCTGCGCCGCGCCCTGCGCCAGCTGGGTCGCCATCGTGTTCGCGAACGAACCACCGACCCCGGGGGCGAAGGTGCCGACGCCGTGCTCGGCGAGCAGCGCCGGCAGCCCCTGCACCGCGGCCCCCGACGCCATCGCGCCGGCGGTCAACGCGTTCACACCCGTCATCGCCAGATCCAGGCCCGCTGCCTCCGCGCCATACGCTTCGCCCGAGACGGAGCGCTTGACGGCCATCGAGGTGAGGCCGCCGGCGAGCGCGCCCGCTCCCATCGCGAGCGACGTCGCGCCGATGCCGGTCGCCGCGCCCGCCGAGGCCATGAAGCTCGCCAGCGCCGGCACCGCGGCGCCCGCACCGAGGCCACCGGTCGCCGCGGTCACCGCGACGGTCGCGACGATCGCCGCACCCGTCGCCGCGCCATTGGCGACCGAGTCTTGCGCGGCGTGGTACGCGTCCTGATCCTGGTCCTGGTAGCCGAGGACGCGGTGGATCTCCTGCTCCGCCGCCGCGCGCGCGTCGGGCGTGGCGGCGTTGTTCATCTGCTCGCGCAGCACACCGAGGCGGTTGTGCTGGGCATCGAGCTGCACGCCCGCGTCGAAGAACACGTCGGTGAAGCCGCCGAACACGCCGGCGCCGGAGCCGCGCTCGAAGTCGTGCGCCGAGTCCGCGCGCCGCAGCCGCTCCTCGGTCGACAGCCCGCGCTCACCACCGAGGCTCTGCGAGATGTAGAACTCGTCGCGGCCCGACAGCTCGCCGCGCATCTCGTCCTGGAGGTTCTTGCCGCCGTATCGCGCGGCGTAGTCGGTCTGCAGCTGCGCCGCCTGGGTGGGGTCGAGGCCGCGCAGCGCATCGCGCATCATCTCTTCGTCGGTGCCGATGCCGTCCATCGCGTAGCGCATCGCGAACACCGGATCGAGCCGGCCGTTCGCCGCGAGCTGGGTGGCGCGCTCGCCGTCCATGGCGCCGAGCTCGTCGGCGAGCATCGCGTCGAGGTTCGTCCCGTTCGCGCCACCGAACCGCGTGTTGTACGCGGCGATGACCGCCGCGCGCTGCGCCGGGTCGGCGACCTGGAGTTGCTGGAAGATCGCGTCCTCGTCGGTGCCGAGCCCTGACGCGGCCGCCTGGATCCGGACCGCGGCGGCGCCCGCGGCGTCGCCGGTCATCAGCGCGCCCGAGAGCTGGAGGTCGGTGCCCTCCATCTCGTCGGCCATGTCGGTCTGCAAGCTGCGCTTGGTGCGTTGCTGGTACGCGGCCGCGACCCGATCGCGATGCGCTTGATCCGTACAGCCCTCGAGCACCTTGTTGATGCCGTCTTCGTCGGTGCCGAGGCCCATGCCGAGGAAGCCGCCGGACATCGCGTCCTCGAGCAAGATGGCGTCGGCTTCGTCGGTGTTCCCGGACGACAGCGAGGTCGCGACTTGCGCGTCGGTGCCGCCGAGCTCGTCGGCCAGCATCGCGGACAGCGTTCCCCCGTTGGTTCGCCGCGCGTACTCGGCCTCGACCTGCGCCCGCACCCCCGGATCGGAGATTCCGCGCAGCGTGCTCAGGATGGCGTCTTCGTCGGTGCCGAGGCCGTTCGACGCCCGCACCAGCGTGGCGGCGGCGGCCTGCACGGGATCCGCCGACATCGCGGCGGTCGCCGATGCGAGGTCATCTCCGTCGAGCTCCTCGGCGAGGACCGCGTCGAGGCTCGTGCCGTAGTGGTTCTGGTACTCCGCTTTGATCGCCGCGATCTCGGCGGGAGATCGGCCACGAAGCGCGGCGTGGATCGCATCCTCGTTGGTGCCCCAGCCGTCGGTCGCCGCGAAGATCTGGCCGGCCGCGCGACTCATCGCGGCCTGGTCGACTGGAGGAGCCTGTGCGGGCCCCGCGCCGGGCGTCGCCGGCGGAGCGATCGTCGGCGCGGGCGCCACGACCGGAGCGGGCGCGACCGTCGTCGGCGCCGGCGCGACCGTCGGTTCCGGCGCAGCGTGCGGAGGCACCACCGGCGTGGTGGGCGTCGCCGGCGTGTCCCACCACGAACCGACCGATCCGGACAGCAGATCGAACACCGTGCCTCATCCTACGATCGTCGAGCGCGAGACGTCCCTCGCAGAACGAAGAAAGTCGCGTCGCTCAGTCGACGTAGATGCCGGCCGTCGACTTGCCGTCCTTGAGCGCGCGCCAAGGCTTCGGAAACCATACGAAGCGATCGTCGAGCCAGACCAGTCCGTCATAGGCCATGCCGAGGGTCGTACCTGGTCGTACATACTTCCACGCAGACCAGATCCGGTCGGGCACGAGGTGCGGCGCCAGCGCCTTGTAGCCTCCCGGGAACCCCGGCGATTCACCGCCGAGTTGATCGGCCCGCGCCGACCACAGCTGCAGCTCGGTCTGCTCGGCGTGGGCCGTGATCTCGGGCGTCCGCGCCCACAGCGCCGAGAAGTGCAGCTCCATCGCGGGCGCGATGGTGGCGTTGAACACGCGCGCGTAGTCCTCGGGACGCGGCGCGAACGCCGCCACCCCTGCGGCGCCCGCCGTCGGGGCTGCGGCGAGCAAGGGCGTGGCGATCGCGCGGATCTTTTCGATGTCGTCGGTCACGGAACCGAGCCTCGCACGACCCGACGCGCTTGGGAATCGAGCTGCGATGCGTGCGCGGGACCACCCGGATGCGGTATGCGACCTTCGTGTTCTGGCTCGTCACCATCGCGCTCGCGCTGTTCGCGATCGGGATGTGGCTCGGACGCGGCCATCTGCCGTCGGGCCGGCTCGGGCGGCTGGCGCGGATCGGGCGAATGAGCGCGGCGCTGTCGGCGTCGTGGCTCGGCGCCCAGCTCCGGCGGGTGTTCGCGAGCCGCGCAGGTCGCAAACGGATCGACGACGCGCAGCGAGCAGCGGCGGCCAAGCGGGTCGCCGAAACGATGGGCTCGATGAAGGGCGCGTTCATGAAGCTCGGCCAGATGATGTCGTTCATCTCGGACGCGATCCCCGAGGAGCTCCGCGCGCAGCTCAAGCAGCTGCAGTCCGATGCGCCGCCGATGGAGTTCCCACTGGTGCGCGACACCGTCGAGCGCGAGCTCGGTGGAACCCTCGAGCGGTTGTTCGCGCGGTTCGACGAGACGCCGCTGGCCGCCGCGTCGATCGGCCAGGTCCACCGCGCCACGCTGCCGACCGGCGAGGAGGTCGTGGTCAAGGTCCAGTATCCGGGCGTCGCGGACGCGATCCGCGCCGACCTCGCGAACGCCGCGCTGCTCCAGCAGATGCTGCGCGCGCTGTATCCGGCGCACGATCCCAAGCCCGTGATCGAGGAGCTCCGCAGCCGGATCTTCGAGGAGTTCGACTACACCAACGAGCTCAAGAACCTCGACGAGTTCTGCGCTCTCTATGCGGGTCATCCGTTCATCGTGATCCCGCGGGGCTTCCCCTCGCACTCGACCGCGAAGGTGCTGACGCTCGAGTACATCGCGGGCCGCCGGTTCGACGAGGTGCTCGGTGATCCACCCGAGCAACGCAGCCGCTACGCCGAGATCATCTACCGGTTCGTGTTCGGCACGATCCTCCGGCATCGGCTGTTCAACGGCGATCCTCACCCGGGCAACTACCTGTTCCAGGACGACCGCGTCGTGTTCCTCGACTTCGGCTGCGTCAAGCGGTTTCCCGACGACATGGCGCGCACGTGGGCGGGCCTGGTGACGTCGCACTTCTCGGGAGACCGCGCCGCGTTCCGGGAGGGCCTCGTCGCGCTCCAGTTCCTCAAGGCCGAGTCCTCGCTCGACGCCGACCGGCTGTATGGCTACTTCCAGCTGTTCTACGAGCCGTTCCGGTTCGATCGCGAGTTCGCGTTCAGCCGCGAGTACATCGTATCGACGTTCCGCCAGGTGTTCGCCCCGGATGGCGAGTTCGCGGGCATGTCGAAGCAGCTCAACATGCCCGGCCACTTCGTGTTCGTGAACCGGATCCAGTGGGGCGTGTTCTCGATCCTCGGCCAGCTCGCCGCGCGCGCGAACTACCACCGGATCCATCGCGAGTACCTGTTCGGCGAGCCCCCAGCGACGCCGCTCGGCGAGCTCGATCACGTGTATCAGCTCGAGCGCGGCGTCGCCCTACCGCCACCCTGATCCAGCCCGGTCACGGGCGCATGCCGCTCACGTGGCTGCGCTCGTGCGAGGTTCCCTGCCACGCCTCGCTCGTGCTATCGCACGTGGATGCATCCCGCGAGCGCGCGCCTGATCGAGACGATCCGCACGTCGATCATCGGCGACGATCAGGCGCTCGAGGGCCCCTACGGCGTGCGCCGCGTGACCTACGCGGACTACACCGCGTCCGGCCGATCGCTGTCGTTCATCGAAGACTTCATCCGCGACGAGGTGATGCCGCTCTACGCGAACACCCACACCGAAGCCTCGGGGACCGGCCGGCAGACCACGCAGTTCCGCGACGATGCACGCCAGATCATCCACGCCGCGGTCGGCGGGAGCGAGGACGACCTCGTGATCTTCACGGGCTCGGGAGCGACGGGTGCGATCAACAAGCTGATCGATTGCATGAACCTGCGGATCCCCGCGGATCTCGACGCGCGGTACGGCCTCTCCGAGAAGATCCCCGAGGCCGAGCGCCCCGTCGTGTTCATCGGGCCGTTCGAGCACCACTCCAACGAGCTGCCGTGGCGCGAGTCGATCGCCGAGGTGATCGTGATCCACGAGGACGCCGACGGTCACGTCGATCTCGCGCACCTCGCCGAGGAGCTCGCTCGCCACGCGGCGCGGCCCCTCAAGATCGGGAGCTTCTCCGCGGCATCGAACGTCACCGGCATCGCGTCCGACACGAACTCGATCTCGCGCCTGCTCCACCAGCACGGCGCCTACTCGTTCTGGGACTACGCGGCCGCGGGGCCGTACGTCGAGATCGTGATGAACCCGGCCGGCGATCCGCTCGCCGCCAAGGACGCGGTGTTCATCTCGCCGCACAAGTTCATCGGCGGCCCGCAGACGCCGGGCGTCCTCGTCGTCAAGCGCCCCCTGCTCGCCAACACCGTCCCCGCGTGTCCGGGTGGCGGCACGGTTGCCTACGTCAACCAGAGCGAGCACCGGTACCTCGCCGATCCGGTCCACCGCGAGGAAGGCGGCACACCCGCGATCATCGAGTCGATCCGCGCGGGGCTGGTGTTCCAGCTCAAGGAGGCGGTCGGCGCCGACGCGATCCGCGAGCGCGAGGTCGACTTCATCGAGCGCGCGATCGCATCGTGGTCGGCCAACCCGAACCTCCACATCCTCGGCAATCAGTCCGCGTGGCGGCTGTCGATCGTGTCGTTCGTCGTCCGCCATCGCGGGGCGTACCTCCACCACAACTTCATCGTCGCGCTCCTCAACGACCTGTTCGGCATCCAGTCGCGTGGC
>JAGSPR010000367.1 GCA_018262455.1 Deltaproteobacteria bacterium
TCATCACGAAGTACTCGGAGTCGAACGCGGTGCGCGGGATCAGGAGCGAGGCGTCGTTCGAGAACACGTCGACGTTGTCGAGTGGGTTGAACTGATAGGCGACGATCGGGAGGTCGGAGGTGACCTTGTAGGCCTGCTTCACCTTGCCGGTGCCGTCGATCGACTGATCGGGGATGCTCTGCGGCGCGGCCTGCGGCAGCAGCGCCTGGACGGCGCCGGCGGCGACCGCCTTCGTGAAGGTCTGGCCGCCCGGCCCGGTCACCGTGACGTTGACCGCGCGGGCCTGCGGGTTCGACACGACGATCGCGAACGGCGAGTGCTGCGCGTCGAGCACGCAGACGTTCATGCTCTTGCACGAGAAGCTCGCCGGGCACGTGTTGCCGGGCGGATCGCAGGCGCCGGCGACGGCGGTGTTACCAGCGTTGCCGCACGCCTGCATCGTCACGTTCTTCGTGCCCGGGATCCCCGCGCACCCGGCCGAGCCCTGGAGGTCGATCACCTCGACGGCGTTGTCGAGATCGACCGCCATGTAGTCGCATCCGATGTAGCTCTTGTCGGTCGCGGCCGCGGCGCACGCGTCGACGCACGTGCCGCCCTGGCAGATCGTCGCGCCCGTGCACGCCATCGTCTCACCGCCGACATTGCCAGCCGCGTCGCAGCTGTGGACATTCCCGTCCTGGCAGACGTCCATGCCCGGCGGGCACTGGACGCAGCCGAGGCTGTCGGCGCAGGCGACCGGACAGTCCTCCTGGATCGACCACTGGCCCGACACGCAGACCTCGTACGTCGACGCGTTGCAGCGATGGTTGCCATCGCTACACGCCGGCGTCGCATCCGTGCCGGTGTCATCCCCGTGGCCGCGAGAGCCCGGGCCACACCCGACGACGACCACCATCAACGACAAGACAAGGCTACGCATGGGTCCTCCTAATCGCACGCGCCGGTCGAGCAGTCGCACGGCGCCGCGACGGCGTTGACCTTGCACTCGTCGACGACGGTGCTCTGCAACACGAACTGCGCGAGCTGGCGCACCGGTGCCGGCTTCTTGTTGATCCCCGCGTGCGTGCCGTTATCGCCGGTCGGCGGGACGTTGGTGTCGAGCGGCACCGGCGTCGGATGCTCGTCGTAGACCGTGATGCCGTTCGCGAGCGGGCCCTCCACCGGGGCGAGGCCCCAGGGCGACTTGACCGACGGTCCGAGGAGCTGGATCCCCATCTCGCGCGCCACCATCTCGGTCGCGATGTTGGTCACCAGGCAGTCGCCGAGCGTGTACCACATGAGGATGTTCTTCACGGGATTGCCGAACAGCGGGTCCTTGATGACGTGGGCGGCGGTGGTCAGCGGATCGATCGACTCGAAGCCCATGCCGAGCTCGAGCGCGAGGTTGAGCTGGTAGACCGCCGGGTCCTCGTAGGCGCCCTGCGAGGCACCGAGCAGCAGGGACCACGCGGTGGAGCGCTCGAGCAGCATCGACCAGTTGGCACCGGGGACGGCGAGCACGCCGCGGGTGAGGTTCGGGTCGTAGGCCATGAACGTGTTGCCCATGATCCCGCCGAGCGATGCGCCGAAGTAGACGGTGTTCGCCGGATCGATGACGGACTGGCCGTTGAACTGGAACTCCGGCGCCGCGGCCATCGGCCCGCGCGCGATCGACTCGAGCGACATGAAGTCGATGACCGATTGCGCGAGCTTGTCGGTGATCTGGGGGACCCGGTTCATGTCGTTGACCGCGAGCGGCACGAGCGGGAACTGGCGAGACGTCAGGCCGATGAAATCACCGGCGATGATCACGACGCATTGATCCTGCGCGAGCTGCACGATGAAGTCGTCGTTGAGGTACTCCTCCCCCGAGCCGAACAGGCCGTGACCGAAGATGATCGTCGGTCGCGGCAGCGGCTGGGTGGTCACACAGGCGGGGACGATCGCGGCGAACCGGGCGTCCCGCAGGCCCTGCTGCTGAGGGACGTTGCTCGCGTCGCGGCGCATGACCGAGGGGTCGGTCTCGCCCGCGGTGAGGAAGTCGGGCGACTTGAACGTGCCGAGGTAGCGCTTGAAGGTCGCCTCCGAGTTCGGCTGGGCGGTCGCGGTGAACGTCAGGTTCGCGGCATTGGTGCCGATCGCCGGCAGCGCGGCGGCGCGCATCGCGGTGAGATCGGTCCGCAGGTAATCGTCGGACACCGTCACGAAGTCCCACGCGAGGACGAGCTCGCTCTTGTCGACGCCGGCGGTGGCGAGCGCGGCGAAGATCTCCGGATAGCGCGCGGCGAGCGCCGCGAACTTCGGATGACCGAAGTCCTTGCCATCGAGGATCGCCTGGAACGCCGGCGGGATCGGGAGATCGCTGCCATCGGCGGCCTTGACCGCCTTGCGGATCGCCACGGCGTAGCGCGAGCTCGTGTGGAGCCGCGCGAGCGGCCGGATGATCAGGTTGCGCTGGTTGACGTCGGCCGTGTTCTGGTCGATCTCGGCGAAGAACGGGGCGCGCTCGCCGGTGTTCATGTCGACGAGGACGATCGGAGAGGTCGCCGCGAGCGACGCATCCGGGTCCAGGTGGGTCGGCAGGCCATCGGCCGAGACCCCGGTCGGGAACGAGGACAGGATCGGGCCGATCGCCGAGAATCCATCCCACCGGTTCATCCAGGCCGAGTCGACCGGGATGCCGTCGACGTTGACCGGCATCGCCGCGTTGGCGACGTCGAGCCGGAACCCGGTGGGTGAGCTCGCGTCGACCTTCGCGTACGCCATCGACGGCCACGGCAACATGCAGCCGGCGCCACCGAGTGGGTTGCACTCCGCGGGGATGCCGGTCGAATCGGTGCCACCACCGCACGCGGCGAGCAGGGCGAACACGAACAAGCTTCGGGCCTGGGCGTCTGGCATGGAGGCGCACCCTAACATCGACCTCCGGGAACTGCGGAGGAAAACCCCCGATCCGCGGCCCCCCCACGACCGGCTTCCGCCGCATGTGGCACAGCTCACCTTGTAGACGGGGGCGCTTCGGTGGAACCTCCGCGGCCGGTGTACGTGCCGCTGCTCGATAGACTGCTCTACCGCCACCCCTTCGAGGGCGGCAGCGCGCGGCGCTACGAGCGCGACGAGCGGCCGGCGTTCGGCGACCTCGACGCGCGCCTGCTCGACCGGCTCGCGCTCACCGGCACCGAGCACCTGCTCGATCTTGGCTGTGGCCCTGGCACGTTCACCGCGTGTGCCACCGGGCGTCATCCTGGGCTCGTCATCGCCGCGGTCGATCCAAGTCACGACTTCGCGCGTCCTGGGATCATCCGAGCCGCCGGGGAAGCCCTGCCGCTCGCGGATCGCTCGATCGATGTGGCGATCTGTCTGTCGTCGATCCGCCATGTCCGCGATCGAGCGCGCACGCTGGCCGAGCTGCGGCGCGTCGTCCGGGGTCGGCTGTTCATCGTCGAGCTCGATCCCGCCGCCGATCGAACGCGGGTAGCGACGCATGCCGACCGGCTCGGCTCGCCGCTGCTGCGCCGCGCGTTCGGCCCGTTCGTGCTGCGCACCTCGCCACCCGCGACGGTGATCGCCGCGCTCGCCAGCGCGGCCGGCTTCGAGCTGCGCTCGCTCGAGCCCGATCCGATCCAGCCGGTCTACGTGATGGAGCTCGGGTGAAGCGGTCGTGGGCGCGCCGCACCGTCGAGGTCCACGACGAGCTCACCGCGATCGCCACGACCGATCTGCGGTGGTGGCTGCTCGCCGGCGGAGTGGCGGCGGCCGAGCCGTGGGGGGCCGCGGGCGACTATGTCATCTCCGATGCCACGCCGACCGCCGACACGTTCCTCGGGTACCGCGCACCGATCGCGGGCGATCCGCTCGCCGATGCGATCGCGCGTGCCCGGGCCGCCCGCGACACGCTGCGCGAGCTCGATGGCGAGCTCCCCGCGCAGCCCCTCGCCGTCACGATCGGTCCCGCCACGCGGACCATCCGACCGAGCAAGCACCGCAGGAACGGGAACGGCCACGCCGACGCCGATGGCGCCGGCTCGGTGGTGGTGCCGAGCACGCTCGACGTCGCCGCGTTCGCGATCGGCTCGCGCTGCCTCGTTGCCTCGCTCGACGATCCTGGCCTGCCACGACAGCTCGCGGCTGTCGCGGCGGGTGTGATCCCTCCACCGTGGCGGGGCGCAACCCCGTTCGTCTGCGTCTCGATCGGCGACGATCCGATCGAGAGCGCCCGGCACGGCCATCGTCGCGCATGGCACGACGGGCACGGCCCGTGGCTCGGGCTCGGTCGCGCCGGCGAGCTCCGCACGGTCTCGACGTGTCACCTCGTCGTCGACGGCTGCGGTCACGCCCTCATCGCCTCGCGGATCCTTGCGCGCGCCGGGGGAGCCGCCGCCGCCACGCCCACGCCTCCCCCGCTGCCGATGCTCGCCCCGGTCGCGGGCGGCATGCCGCTCGCGGTGGCGTGGCGCGAGTTGCCCTGTCCGACGCCGCGCGCGCTGCCGCTCGCCTACGCGCTTGGCCGCGTGCTCCACCGGAGGACGGGCCGCCATGCCGCGCCGTTCTCGCCGACGTTCCAGATCCCGATCGCGCCCGGCGATCGGGACGATCCGTTGCGGATCCGGCGGCGCGCTGCGTACGGCCTCATCAGCGTCCGGTTCGACGACGGTGCCGCCGAGCCGTTCGAGGTGTTCGAGGCCCGTGCCCGCGAGGTCCTCCGCCGCGAGGCGACCGGCGGCGGGCTGTGCACCCGCCTGCTCGCCGCCGCCCGCGCGGCGCCCGCCCCGCTCGCCTGGAAGCGCAAGAGCATCAGCGCCACCCGCGCGCGCTGGCTCGATCGGTTCGCCGAGGTGATCGGAGGGCGCGCTTGCTTGTCGAAGATCCGGGTCGACGCGCCGTTGCCCCCGACCTGTGCGGTGTCGTCCCCGGCCCGGCTCGCCACCACCGAGGATCCGCTGGGCGGCTGCGTGCTCACGATCCTCGACGACGGCCACCATGCCGCGATCACCGCGTGCGGCTCGGGGCTCGCCGGCACGCCGGCCGCGGCGAACGCGCTGCTCGACGAGCTGCTCGCGCTGCTGTGACCGCCCGCGCTACTCGGCGTCGTCGCTCACGGGGATCGCGTCGTGCTCGGGCGGTGGGGTCTCGCTCGGCCCGCCGAACGACAGCGCGGGCGTCCAGCGCGGGCGCCGGATCCGAGGCATCCCCGACGCCGGTGGTCGCGTGTGGATCGGCGTGGTGAACACGTCGGCGAGCCACGACAGCTCGCTCACCACGTCCACCGCGCGTGGCCGATCCCAGCGATCGTACGCGAGCATCTGATCGACCAGCCTCGTCAGCTCGGGCGGTAGGTCGCGGCAGTGCACGCCGATCGGGACGTGCTGCGTGGTGCCGTCGTCGACGGTCGCGAGGATGCCGTTATCGAACGGCATCCGCCCCGCGAGCATCTGGTAGGCGAGCACGCCGAGCGCGAACACGTCCGTGCGGTCATCGATCGGGTCGCCGCACCTGAGCTCGGGCGAGGTGTAGTGCCACGCGGCGACGGACGGGGCCAGCTGCTGCGATCGCGCGTCGTGAGCGCGGGCATCGCTCCAGTCGGCGACGCAGATCGGAAACCCGCGGGTCCGGCCGGTCATCAGGATCCGTTCGGGACGCAGGCCGCAGTGAATGACCCCGCGACGGTACGCGTGCTCGATCACCTGGGCGAGATCGCGCATCAGGGCGATCGCAGCGACGTGGTCGATCGCGTCGGGTGACAACAAGTTGTCGATCGTCGACGCATCGACGAGCTCGGTCGCAAACCACGGCCGGCCCTCGTGGAGCCCGGACTCGTACACGCGGATGATGCCGGGGTGGTGCAGCGCGTCGAGGATGCAGGCCTCCCGCAGCATGCTGAGCACCGAGGCCTGGTCGGTGGGCGCGTGGTGGATCTTGATCACCGCGTGGCGCGGCAGCATGACGTGGACCGCGCGATACGACGCCGTCGTGGCGTGGCTCGCGAGCTCGAGCTCGATCCGGTAGTTGCCAATCCGGTCGCCAGCCAACAGGAGATGATCGAGCCGATCTGAAGCCGCCATGCGGGTGTGCGGCGTCATAGCCGAGAATTCACGCCATGGGTATGCCAATCACGGCACTCCCGGTCGATCACGCCGGCATCTGGTTCTTGCGCGCCGCCAGCATCTCGATCAGGTCCATCTTCGTCAGGATCCCGATCACCGACCGCTGATCGTCGACGACGATCGCGACCTCGCCCCGCTCGAAGATCCGCGGCAGCTCGCTCGAGCTCGCGTGCAGCGCGACGGTCGACACCTTGCGCTCCATGACCTCGGCGACGATCGTCTCCTTCGTCCCGCGACCCGCCACCAGGTGGTGCAGGAGGTCGCTCTCGGTGAGGATGCCGACGAGCTTGCCCTGGTCGAGGACGGGCATCTGCGAGATGCCGTGCTCCTTGAACAACTCGGTCGCGCGACCGAGCTTGTCGTTGAGATCGAGCGAGATCACGTTGCGCCGACCGACGGTCCGCACCACGTCGGCCACGGTGCCGACCTCCCAGTCGCCCTTGACGTAGCCTTGCTGCCGCATCCACCGATCGTCGACGAACTTGGTCAGGTAGTTACGGATCGAGTCCGCCAGGAGCACGACGACCCGCTTGCCGGCGCCCAGCTCCTTGCAGACCTGGAGGGCGGCCCACACGGCCGAGCCCGACGAGCCGCCGACGAGCATGCCCTCCTGGCGGATCAACGCGCGCGCGGTCAGGAACGACTCGCGATCGTTGGACTTGATCCAGCGATCGACGAGCCGGCGATCGAGCACGTCGGGGATGAAGTCGTAGCCGATGCCCTCGACCTTGTAGCTCTTGATCTCGCCCGGGCCGGCGAGGATCGAGCCCTCGGGATCGACGCCGATGATCAGCCCTCGGGATCGACGCCAATGATCTTGCAGCCCGGGATCTCGCGCTTGATGACCCTGGCGACGCCGGTGATCGTGCCGCCGGTGCCCGCGGTCATGACGACCGCGTCGAGCTTGCCGCCGCACTGATCGATGATCTCGCGGCCCGTCCCCTCCTCGTGCGCGATCGGGTTGGACGGGTTCGAGTACTGGTCGAGGATGTGCGAGTTCGGGATGATCTCCTTGAGCCGGCGCGCGACACCGATGTGGCTCTCGGGCGAGTCCCACGCGGCCTCGGTCGGCGTGCGGATGATCTCGGCACCGAGCGCCTCGAGCACGACCTGCTTCTCCTGCGACATCTTCTCGGGCAGCGTGATGATCACGCGG
>JAGSPR010000107.1 GCA_018262455.1 Deltaproteobacteria bacterium
CCGGCCGCGCAGGACGCCGCCCGGTGCGACGCGCGTCTGGTCGAGCTCGATCCGGACGCTACCGCGCCCGAGCCCGGTGACCTGCTTCGTGGTCTGTTTGATCTGGGTTCCCGCGGTCTTCAAGCCCTCGCCGAGCTTGCTGAAGAACCGACCCGCTTGCTTGATCACTTCGTCGGAGTCCGCCATCCGCAGAGCTTGCCACTATCGCGTCCACAGCGCCGCGATCCCGACGTGGAACAACCGGGAGTCCTCGGTCATGAAGTTGGGCGTCGGGCTCCACGCCACCCCGGCCTCGGGCAGCAGCGCCCAGTGCCGGCCGACTTGCCACAGAAAGCCGACCGAGTCGCCGACGAACGGGATCCCCACGGGGTGGGCGCCGCTCGCGTACCAGCGCTGGTAGCCGGCCGCGACCGAGACCACCAGCTGGTGCCGCCCGAGCTCGATGCCCGCGATCACCGGCACCGACGCGAACACCCCCTCGATCGTCGCCCCGCCGGACTCGGCGAGCCGGTAGCCGACCCCGGTGCCGACCGCGAGCGACCACCGGCCGCGCGCGCCGATCCGCAGCTTGCCAGCGAGCTCGAGGCTGCCGGTCGGGGCGGCCTTGATCGGGAACAGCGTGGCGTTGGCCTGGAGCTCGACCCGGTCGTGGACCGCGCGGCGCGCGGCGACCGCGAATTCCGGCAACGGTGCCGCCTGCTTCGTCGAGTCGTCCTGGGCGATCGCGCCGGAGGCCTGCGCCCCGAACAGCCACTCGGTCTGACCGGGCTTCGCGATCCGCGTGGTGCGATACGTCGTGTACGAGCCGCAGCCGGCCAGCATCGCGAGCATGCCGAGCACGCCGAGCACGCCGAGCGCGCCGAGGGCCTGGGTCCGCCCGCTCACTGCGCGACCTCGCTGTACGTCAGGACCGCGCCACACATCTCGTCGTCGGCTCCCCAGTACAGCTTGCGTGGTGGCTGCTGCTCGCCGTTGACGATCTTCTGGTGGCCGGCGGTGTTGTCCCAGTGGCACTCGACGTACAGCCGGTCGCCGGGATCGAGCCGCGCTGGTCGGTCGAGGTAGTAGTCCCCCATCCAGTGGAAGTCCCACTTCGTGATGTTGAGCAGGCACTCGGTCTGCCCGCTCGCGCGCAGGATCGCGACCCGGCCGATCGAGCCGAGCTCGTGCATGTGGAGCATCACGTTGTGGATCTCGACCGAGCGGCCGCGCGTGATGAGGTCGCTCGGGTCGTACGAGAACCACACCTTGGAGTCCGGATCGTTGGCCTCGATCGCCATGCCGTCGCCGAGGAACCACAGCGGGTTGCCGACCGGGATCGCACGCTCGACGCGATCGACGTGGTCCTCGAGCATGATGTCGATCGTGCTGCGATCCGGCGACACGCCGTGGCCGGTGTCGTAGTGGACGTTGAGCACGAGCCGCGTGCCCTTGGGCAGCTCGCGACCGATCCCGTCAGGGAGCAGGCGTGCGGTCACCCCGGGCTGCCAGCCACCGACGTACTTCGAGTCACCGGCGAGCTCGCCGCCCTCGCCGTAGCAATCCCAGCCCGGCCGGCCATCCTCGCCATCGCGCGCGGCGAGCTTGCCGGCCTCGGCCTCGTCCACCGCGTAGACGATCACGTGGTGGACCATCGCGCGCACGCCGGGCTGGAAGTCGAAGCCGGTGATGTAGCGCGGGTGATCGATCGCGTCGTGATCGAGCAGGAAGCAGCGCAGCTCGTCGGCTCCCACCTTGGGCTGCGGCGTGAACGGCACGGCCATCTCGGCGCGCAGATCGACGCGGGGCAGCCCGATCGCGGGCGGCGGCGTCGCGGGCGCATCGCCGGGATCCCCCGCCACCGTGCCGGTGTCGAACCAGCGCAGCAGCGTGGCCCGCTCGGCCTCGCTCAGCGAGCGGTCGAACCGATACGTCGTGCAGCACGGGTCCGGTTGCCACGGCGGCATCCGCCGCGACTCGACCGCATCGTGGAGGATCCCGTGCAGGGCCGCGACCTGGCTGTAACCCGTCAGCGCGAACGGCGCGATGCCCCCTTCGGCGTGGCAGCCCTGACACTTGGCGATGACGATCGGCTCGACGTCGCGAAACCACGTCGGCTCGGCGACCCCGGCGCCCACCTCGTCGGCCACGGCGCAGGTGCCGAACCCGTCGGGGAGCGGGGAGGCTTCGTCGTAGAAACAGCCACTCACCACACAGAGCAGGAGTACCAGGCGCATGGGAGCCACCAGTGCAGCGCATGTGCCGCGGCCAAGTGTGCGAAGGCTCGTCGGGGCTTGTCGCGAGTCCCGACGTGAACCACCGGTCACACCTGCGTACGGGGTGGGCGTCCGTTACCATCGCGCCAATGAGACGCTCGATCTCGGTCGTGGTGATGGCGATGGCGGCGACCGGCTGCGAGAACAAGCAGCCGCGGTTCGAAGGGCCGCTGCCGGTGACGTTCGGAGACTGCGGCGGGACCAACCTCACGTGGGTCTCGGGGCCGCGGCCGCGACCGTTCACCCAGGAGCAGGCCGAGCGCGTGCAAGTCGCGAACGCCCCCAAGCCGCCGGCTCCACCGCCGACGCTGCCGGACCCGGCGCCGACCGCGCCCCCGAAGCCGCCGGAGGAAGCGCGCGCGCAGCGGATGGAGGCGGTGCGCAAGGCGGGGATCCTCGGCACGGTCACCGAGGGTGGCGCGTTCGCCTCGTTGACCGGCACCAGCGGCCTCGGCGGCCTGGACGACGCCGCGATCTACGGCGGCCTGCTCGGGACGGACGCCGGGGACCCCTCCGGAGGTTTCGGATTCGGGCTCACGGGCATGGATCCCGGCGGCGTTACCGGGTGGGGAACGATCGGCACCGGCCGCTATGGCACGATCGGCAACAGCCGGGGCGGGATGCGCGGCCGCAGGGCTGGCGGCCCGACGGTGAGCATCGGCCAGCCGGCCGCGACCGGTGACCTCGATAAGACGATCATCCGGCGCTACATCAAGCGCAACATCCAGAAGCTCCAGTACTGCTACGAGAAGCAGCTGCTCGTGAGCCCCAAGCTCGCCGGCACGGTGACCGCCGAGTTCACGATCGATCCGCAGGGCAAGGTCAGCGGCTCGACCGCGAGCGGCGTCGATCCGCAGGTCGCCGGATGCGTGAAGACGGTGATCGCCGGGATCGAGTTCCCCAGGCCCAAGGGTGGCAGCGTCGTGGTCAGGTATCCGTTCACGTTCCGCTCCGTCGACGGCGCGCCCGATAGCGCGCCGGGCTCGGGCTCGGGCGCGGGCTCGGGCTCGGGCGCGGGCGCGGGCTCGGGCTCGGCAACGGGCGCCATGCAGGATCCCCCGGCCGCGCCGCCCCCGGCACCGCCGGCCCCGGCCCCGACGCCGGTGCCGGCCGCGACGCCGTACAAGGCCGGCGAGCACAACCCGCTGCGCGCGGAAGCCTCGGCTCTCGAGGAGTGCCTGCGCAAGAACCCCAAGCCCTACGGCGCGCTCGTCGTCGAGCTCGGCTACGACGCGAGCGGCGCGGTGAAGTCCGCCACTCCCTACGGGCTCGACGGCGACGCGGCCAAGGCCTGCGTCGTCGAGATCGCGATGAAGGTCAAGCGCGACGGCGCCGGGCCAGCCGCGCAGCGCTGCTCGATCGCATTTGGCGAGAGGCCGCCCGACGACGGCCCGATCATCGCGATCACCGCGGAGGCGATCACGGTCAACGGCGCGCAGGTCGCGACCGTCAAGGCGGTGGTCGATGACCCAGGGAAAGCCACCGCGATCACGGCGCTGTTCGATCGCATGAAGCGGGCCATCGACGGCTCGCTCGCGCCGAGCGCTCCGGTGGTCGCGATCCGCGGCCCCGGCGTGATCCGTCCCCTGCCAGCCACCCCGATCCGCGTCGTCGCTCGCGTCGTGCGCAGCGTGACCGCAGCCGGCGACGACTACGTGCTGGCCTCGCAAGCGGGCGCGGGCTGGCGCTTGCTGCGCGTGATCGAGGGCGCGGTGCCGGTCGTCCCGGTGCCGGTCGGCACAGGCGGGTCGTGGAATGCCCCGCCCGGGCATCCCCGCGTCAGCGCGTTCGATCCCGAGCGCGTCCACCTGTCGCTGTTCGTCAGCAAGGACCATCTCCGGGTCGGGCTGTCCCGCGTCAACGAGTTCCAGCAGATCAAGCGCACCGGCGGCGGCGAATGGGACGAGCTCGCGAAGCTGCTCGTCGTGCACAAGGCATCGGCGTTGTTCCTCGATCGCCAGGATGTCGAGATCGCCGGCGACGACGGCGTGACCTACGGCGAGGTCGTCCACGTCATCGACGCCGCGACGAAGGCGGGCTTCACGTGGTGGCAGCTCACCGATCCGGAGCAGCTGTCCGCCCGCCCGGCGCCGTGACGCCCGGCGTGACGCGACGCCGGCGCGGCGAGCTGAGCGCGATCACGAGGCCGATGTAGATGCCGATCACCGCGCCACCCGCCGCACCGGCGAGGGCGCCGACGGCCGCGCCGTACTCGTCGATCGCGCCCTGCGCCTGCGCGAACGCGTTGGCGACGATCACGGGCGCGAGCACGAGGGCGATCGCGCACACGATCAAGGTGGCGACCACCGAGGCCGCGGCGATCACGCGGAGGTCATCGGGTGCCTGACGTGCGCGACGGGCCCGGATCGCCAGCGGGACCGCGACCAGGCCTGCGCCGCTGATCAACGAGAATGCGATCAGGCCGGTGCCGAGGAACGGACCGCGGTACGCCCCGAAGACCGAGACGCCGACCGCGCCCGGCACCAGGCCGGCCACCATCCCCGCGAGGCCACCCGCCGAGACCGGGTTGGCGACCCACCCGAGCCCGTAGCCGATCCGCGCGATCCGCTCGGTGACCATCACGAACGCCTCGACCGCCACCGCGAGCGAGATCCCGACGAGCGGGCCGTACACCGCGGCGATCGACGCGATGCGCAGCCAGGGTAAATCGGCGTCATCGTGATGCGCGAGGAAGTAGATCGCGAACACGATGGTTGTGGGGACGATGCCCGCCTTGGCGCCGGTCCCCAACGCGGCGCGCAGCCGCGGTCTCCACGTGCTCGGCCGCGCAGGGGGCCGCAGCGAGCTGACCTCGCCGGCGAACGCTTCCCCCTCCAGATCTCGCACGACCAGAGCATGGCTCGGCTTGCCAGCCCGGCAACCTCCGCGGGCTCGCGGTGTCTCGCCGGCAGTGCACCGAGCGCCGATGACGCAGATCCAGCCACTTCGTGCGGGCGCACCGGTTGCAGTACGGTGCGCGGCATGAGAACCGCGTGCGTGGTGATGCTGGTGGTGGCGCTCGGGAGCATCGCCGCGAGGACCGCAACCGCGGCGTCGGCGAGCCCTCTCCGGGTCACCATCGATTGCGAGAGCTCCGGCCGCACGAAGGCCTGCCCGGCGTTCTTGCTCGGCTTCGTCGACGCCCACAAGGTCCTGCTGGCGTCGCCGCGATCTGCCGCCGAGGTGATCGTCTATGCGAGCACCAGCGAGGTCGCCCTGATCGATCGCGTGCACCTGCGGTTCGTGGGCAAGCTCGTCGGGGCCCCACCCGTCGTCGAGCTCGACGTCGACCTCGATTCGCGCACGACCGACGACGCGCAGCGGGCTCAGCTCGAGCCTGCGTTCCTCCGCGGCATCGCGCTGTTCGTCGCCACTCGCCATCCCGGGTCGGTGACGGTCGCGCTGTCCGCCCCGGCCGCCACCGACATCGCCAGGCCGACCACCACCCCGTGGGGCGCGAGCCTTGTCCTCGGCGGCTTCGCCAACTACACCAAGCAGTTCCAGTCGTACAACGGGTTCTCCGAGCTCTCCGTGTCGCGGCTCGAGCGGACCTCGCGGCTCGACGTCTCGGTGTTCGGCAACGGCGGGCTCAACCGTCAGCCCCCGCTCGCGGTCGATGATGGGATGGGCAACACCGTGGAGGTCTCGCTCGACACCAACCAGTGGAGCCTCGGCACGACCGCGAAGGCGGTGTGGCTCGCGAACCACTGCTGGTCCGTCGGATCCTCGACCCGCGCCTGGCGTGACGATCCGAAGGGGCAGTTCCGCTACGGCTGGAATGCGAAGGCAGGCGTCGAGTGGGACAAGTACCAGGCCGACGATCCACGCGGCAACCGGCTCGCGCTGCTCTACGTCGTCGGCTATCAGGCCGAGCGCTACAACCTGCGCAACGACATCGGCGAGCGATTCGCGCACTATCCGATCCACGCGTTGATCGCGAGCGGCGCGGTCCGCAAGGACAAGATCGGGATCGGCGTGTCGCTCTCGATCAGTGGCGAGGTCCTCCACCCCGAGCGCCGGCACAGCATCTCGGCGGCGCCGTTCATCGAGTGGAAGCTCGGCAATCACGTCGACCTCGAGCTGCAGTTCTTCATCACCGAGCGCCAGCTGCCCGGGCCAGACCCCGCGGAGATCGATCCGACCGACTACGCGCAGTCCTCGCGGCTGTCGTTCGCCGAGCCGTTCGCGATGAATGGCTCGGCGAGCCTGTCGATCCACTGGGACCGCACCAACGGCGCTCGCAACGACCGACTCTCGGACCTGTGAAGGCCTCGCGTGGCCTAGCGTGCCGCGCGGATCGCGCGCTCGGCCGTCGCGGCATCGGGGAGTAGCCCGGCCGCGGGCAACCGCCGCGTGAGCTCGAGCCAGGCCGGATCGGCGGCGAACGCCTTGTGCAAGATCGGCGCGGCTGCCGCGAGGTCGCCGTGGGTGACGAGCGCGATGCCCTGCCAGTACAGCATCTCGGCGCTGTCGGGGACCAGCTTCGCCGCGGCGGCGTAGTGGTCGAGCGCGCCCTTCATGTCGTTGTGCTCGATCGCGAGATCGCCCTGGTTCATGTGGTCGTACGCGCGCGCGAGCGTCACGAGCCGGCGCAGCTCGACGAGCGGAGCGGCCGAGTCCTCGACCCGGAGATCGACCTTCTTCTCGGTCCATGGCGTCTCGCTGCGCTTGCCGCTGACCACGAGGATCGCCGCGGACTGACAGCCGCGGATATCGCCGCCGGCCGCCTGCGCGGCATCGAGTGCCGCGAGCATGCGCTCGGCGAGGTCACCGGTCGCCGACTCGTACGCGCTCGCCATCGCCGGCACGACCTTGTCGTTGCCCATCATGTTGGCCTCGACGGTGTAGCCGGTGCCGACGTGGTGGTTCGCGTAGATGATGCATCGCGCGCCGGTGTGGGCCGCGGCCCGACCCTGCGCGTCGACGAAGCCGAGCTGGCGCACCGCGGCCTGCGGATCGGCGGCCACCAGCTTGGCCATCGCATCGGGCGCCGCCATCCCGTCACGCATGAGCGCGAGTCCCTTGGGACCGTACGCCGGCTCGACGAACGACTGGGTCGCCACCGCGCCCACGCCGGGCTCGGCCCACGTCACCATCGAGCCGACCGAGAAGTAGTGCGACTGCACGGCCACGCCGAGATCGCCTGTCACCGGATCGCGGAGCCGGTCGTGCCCGACAGCAGGCTGTCCGGTGCCACCGCGAACGTGTTGGCGCCGCGACAATACGCAGCGCCGCTGGCGACCGCAGGGGCAGGCGCGGGGCTCGGCACCGAGTCGAGGCGGCTGGCGTTGTTGCAGCCGCAGGCGAGGACGAACCACAGAGCGAGGCGCGACATGGCCGCGAGGGTGTCATCTCCTCCGACGGAATAGGTGGTGTGCTGGGGTCGATCGGATACGCTCGGATCCCTGATGGGACGGTTCGACGATCTTGCGACCAAGCCGGCGCGCGGGCCCCGGGACATCCTGCGCTGGCGGTTCGGCAAGCGCGATCCTCGTCATCCCGAGCATGGCGCGCTCGATGAGATCCGGCCCGGGGTGCAGGCGGGCGGCGCCGAGGCGCTGGCCGCGGGCGACGCCTGCGCGGTGTGGGTCGGCCATGCGACCTGGGCGTTCCGGATCGGCGGCAAGCTCGTGGTCACCGATCCGATCTGGTCGCGCTCGATCAGCGGCGCCGTTCGCCGGCTCGTGCCGCCCGGGATCGAGCTGCCGGTCATGCCGCCGATCGATGTCGTGCTCGTCTCCCACGATCACCGCGATCACATGGATCTGCCGACGCTGTCACGGCTGCCCCACGAGGCGCTCTACCTCACCGGTGCCGGCAACGGGGAGCGCCTGCGCAAGCTCGGGCACGAGCGCGTCGTCGAGCTCGAGTGGTGGCAGAGCCACACGATCGACCAGCTGACGATCACGTTCGTGCCAGCCCGCCACTGGTCGATGCGGATGCCGTGGAATCGCAACCATTCGCTGTGGGGAGGGTTCGTCGTGCGCGGCCCCGAGGGCGCCGCCTATCACGCGGGTGATACCGCCTGGGACGACCACTTCGTCGAGATCGGGCGGCGCTGTGGTCCGCTCGACTGGGCGATGCTGCCGATCGGCGGCTACGCGCCGCGCTGGTTCATGGAGCCACAGCACATCGGTCCCGATGAGGCCGGCCGCGCGTTCGATGCACTCGGTGCGCGCAACTTGCTCGCGATGCACTGGGGCACGTTCCGGCTCACCGACGAGGCGGTCGGCGAGCCGGTGACGCGGATGCGGGCGTGGTGGGCCGAGCAGGGACTTGCAGACGACCGGCTGTGGATTCCAGACGTTGGCGAAGCCCGGCTGCTGCGCGGGAAGTGAGCGGCTCTCAGTCGATTCGGAGCTGTCGCGTTGGCGGAAATTGGCGATACTCCGCGCGTGCGGACGGTCGTGATCGTGGCGGCGGCGGGGATCGGGCTGACGAGCGCGGGCTGCAAGTTCTCGGCGCCGGAGGTCCCCTCGGATGCCGGTGCTGCCTCGAGCGATGCAAGCCCGCTCGACGCGCCATCGATCCCGGGCGATAGCAGCCACGACGGCCAGCCCGTGACCCACGATGGCTGCACCTCGTTCTCGTCACAGCTCGACACCTGCCAGCAGACGTTCGGGTCACCGCTCACGCTCGCCAGCTCCGCCTGCTGGGACACCGGCACCCATCGGCTCTACGACGCGGACTGCACGAGCAACCCGCAGATCCTGCCGCACGTGGTGATCGCGGGCCCTGCCGGCGACGTCGACTTCCTCCTCACGACCGAGCTGACGTTGCAGGCGCGGTTGCGGGTCGTCGGCCCGATCCCGTTCGGCATCCTCGCGCCCGGGGCGATCGTGATCGGCGGACCGATCGACGCGGTCGGCAGCGGGCAGGGTGGGCGTGCCGCGGGTGCGCGCGATCGAGCTGCGTGTGCGGCCGGCGCGGGCGGCATCGCGCTGGACGACGCCGGTGGTGCGCCGGGCGGCGGTGGTGGCGCGTTTCGCGGCGCGGGTGGCCGCGGCGGAGCCGGGGACGCCAACGATGGATTCACGATCGGCGGAGATCCGGGCCTGGCGCAGCCGCTGCTGGCGGGCCCGCTCGGTGGTTGCCCCGGCGGCGCAGGTGGCAACGGCGCGGGCGCGACCGGCGGCGAGGCGGGTGCCGGTGGGGGCGCGGTCGATCTGATCTCGGGGCACTCGATCGACGTCACGCGCGACCTCAACGTCAGCGGCGGTGGTGGTGGCGGCGGCAAACCGGCCAATGGCGGTGGCGGTGGCGGCGGATCCGGCGGGATGATCCTGCTCGAGGCACCGACGGTGGAGATCGGCGGCGCGCTCGCGGCCAATGGCGGCGGCGGCGGTGGGGGGGCGGGCATCCCGGCCGGCCAGCGCGGCCAGGACGGCCAGTCGAGCGCGACCCGCGCGACGGGAGGCCCGAGAGGGGGAGGGGGTGCCGACGGTGGTGCGGGCGGTGCGGGTGACCTGCTCGACGGCGCCACGGTGATCGACGTCAGGCCGGCCGGCGGCGGTGGCGCGGGCGGCGGCGTCGGCTACATCGCGATCAAGTCGACGGGCTTCACGAGTGGCGGCACGATCTCGCCCGCCGCGACGATCCTGCCGTGAGGTGCAAGCGCGCCAGCCCGCCCAGATCCGGGATCTCGGTGCACAGCTGGCCGCACGTTCATGGCGATGCGGATCCCGCGATCCGGCGTTCGATCTCGCTCGCTGTCTCGGCGACCTTGGTGCGGTGGATACTCGTCGGGTAGGTCGCCTGGTACTGCTCGACGCGCGCGCGGGCGAGGCGCAGGTTACCGGTCGCGACATACGCATCGATCAGCAGGACGTCACGCTCCTCGGCGAGCTGGCCGTCGGGAAACCGTCGCTCGTGTGACATCAGCGTTCGCAGCGCGTCGTCGGCCCGACCGCGCGCGAGGGCCGTGCGGGCGCGTTCGATCACCTGTGCCTCCGGGTTCGCCCCGGGACCGTCCGGATCGCGATCGGCCCTGACAGGTGTGCGCGGCTCGTCGCGAGGCGCGTCTGGTCGCGGGGCCGCGTCCGGTGGTGTCGCGGCCACCACGACGGACGCATCGGGACGCGGTTCGCGGGTCGCGACCCCTGGCGCAGTGGGGGACTCGCCGCGCGGCGACAGCGTGCGATCCCCGACGACACCGAGCGCCACCCCCGTCGCGAGCAGCGCGGCGCCGATCGCGGCCTTCGACAGCCAGACGGTCCTCGCCGCGGTCGCTGCGACCGTGCCGGCGCCCTCGGTCGCAGCGAGCGCACCCGCGGCGGCGGCGGATCCGGAGCTTGCGAGCAGCCCGACGAACCCGGCGAGCACGCCCGCCGCGGCGAGCGTGGAGAACGGGCGTGTGTCGCGGCGCTCGGCTTCGGCAGCGATCGCGAGGTCTTCGCGCATCGCGCCTCGCAAGATCTCTCGCGCGCGGCGGAGGCGGTCCTTCGCCGTATCGAACGGAATCTCGAGCAACTCGGCGGTCTCCTTGAGCGTGTACTCCTCGAGCTCGTGCAGGATCACGATGTCCTGCTGGTTCTCGGGCAGGGCATGCAGCGCATCGCGCAGTGACAGCACGTCGGCGATCGACGTGGCGGGGGCCGGGCGATCGATGGGCGCGTCGGGAGACTGGGACATCGGGCTACGCCGCATGCTGCGCGCGTGATTGCGATAGACGTTGCGTGCGATGCCGAACAGCCACGCATCGATCGACCGCGCACCGTCGAGCTCGTGCTTCTTGCGCCACGCGATCAGCAGCGCATCCTGGGCGAGATCCTCCGCCTCCGCGTGCGACGAACCGAATCGCACGAGGTGTCGGATCACCTTCTCGACGTTGGCCGGCGCGAACACGAGCTAGTCGAGGCGCCTGGTCGATGGGCCGTCGAGCTGCACGAGGACGACACTGATCAGCGCCTCGGTGACCGTCTTGCAGGTCACGCCCGTGAGCTCCTTGCTCGCACCATCGGCGAGCTGCACGGTCGCGCGATACTTGCTGCCTTGCTGCACGATCTCGGCGTGCAGCGAATCACTCGACGAGTCGACCCACGGCGAATAGCCGAGCCTGGCCGAGACCTCGTCGGCAAACTCGGTGGCCGTCAGGCAGCCACGCGCCTTCGCCTCGTACAGCAGCCGTGCCTTCACGCGTGGCTTGCCGGGCGCCGGCGGCTCGGCCTTCGCGATCGGTGCCGGCTCGGAGCGCGCGTCGTGTCTGCGCAGCAGGATCCCGGAGACAAAGTTGACGTGCGGATCGGCGTGGCTCACACGCGTCACCTCGACGACCACGACATTCGCGTTGGTGACCGAGGCGAGCCGCTTGAGATCCTCTTCGATCTCGGTCTCCAGCGGTGCCGATGACAGCCAGTACCCGAGCTCGAAGCGCCCGACGCCTTCATAGGGCGCGTCCTTGGCGATGTTCACGGCGCCGTGCTCGAACGTCACGCCGGCCGGGAGCGTTGCGTTGAGGATCTCGACCGGGATCACCGGTGCGGGCGCGTGCTGTGCGTCCTCGTACGCCGCCGCGATCTTGGTCTGCGAGCCGAGGCCGCCTTGTCCGTAGCTCGTGTACTCGTTGACTCGCGAGTACTTCTTCGACGTGGATCCGTCGGGGTTGACCGAGTAGAAGTTGGATTTTCGTCCCAGGCCTGCGCACGACGCGACGGCCGCGACCAGGACCACACAGGCGAGCCAGCGAGCAGAGATGACCTTCATACCAACGACTTGTCCCCAACGAGGTGATCTGGGTGGTGGGCTACCACGAATCACGCGCGGACGAACGGGTTGCCGCGCGCCTCGTCGCCGAGCACCGTCGACGGGCCGTGACCCGGAATCACGACCGTATCGAGATCGCGCGTGTAGAGCCGCTCGCGGATCGATCGCGTGAGGGTGGCACTGTCGCCGCCGGGCAGATCGGTTCGGCCGATCGAGCGCCGGAACAGCGTGTCGCCAGCGAACAGGAGCCGCCCGGCATCGCCATCGCTGACCTCGAAGCACACCGAGCCCGGCGTGTGGCCCGGCGTGTGGATGACCTCGAGCGTCTGGTGCCCGAGCTGGACCCGATCGCCGTCGACGATCCAGCGCTCGACCGGCACGGTCGGCCGGACTTGCCAGCCGAACATGCCGGCCTGCATCGCGAAGCCGTCGTAGAGGAAGCCATCGCCCTGGTGGAGGCAGACCGTGCCGCCGTGCGCTTCCTTGACGTCCCGCGTGCAGTAGATGTGGTCGAGGTGCGCGTGGGTGTGGATGATCGACGTCACCGAGAGGTCGTACTGCGCCACGATCTCGGCGATCCGCTCGACCTCCCCACCCGGATCGATGATGACCGCGTCCTTGGTGTCGCCGCACGCGAGGATCGTGCAGTTGCACTGGAACTGGCCGGCGGGAAACGTCTCGCGCAGCAGCACGTTCGCTAGCCGTTCTCGCGGCGGGCCTCGGCCATCAGCGCGAGCAGCGCGACGGCAAGCACGAACCGCGGCTCGAGGCGGGACGGCTGGAGATCGACCACGAACTCCTTGGTGAAGAACCGGAAGGTCTGCTTGATGAACGCGACCTGCTGGCCATCGACGAAGATCGCGTGCTTCGACGTCAGCCACGGGAAGAACCGCCGCAGCACCGAGGCCCCCTGCTCCTCGGCGTAGCCGATCTCGTTGCCGCTCGGATCGAGGATGAGGAACTTGTCGCGCAGGATCGAGCGCATGCCCTTCTTCTGGACGGTGCCGAGCAGCTGGTCGGTGACGGCATCGGTGACCGCGTACGACAGGTTGATCGCGATGACCTGCTGCGACTTCACCTTGAGCATCGGCCGGGTCTGGGCCTCGTCCCCGTACACCATGAACTCCTCGCGGAGCTTGAGCAGCGGGTGCTTGATGTACATGAAGAGCTGGCCGTCCGTCGTGAACACGCGGAACACGCGCTCGAACACCGAGAAGAACTTGCGCTTGATCGTGTAGTTGCTCTGCGTCGCCAGGGAGACCCCTGCGACCTCACGAACCAGCTCGGTGGTGGACATGGGCCGCTCAGTACCTCGGTGTCTCACCGAGCGCAATCACCCGTTTGCAGTTGTGGTGGATCGAGCCCGAGGAGCTGTGGTACGAGCCTGGGGATGCGGATTCGCCATTTCCTCCTCGGCTCGGTGTTCCTCGCTGGTTGCGCCAAGGACGTCACGAAGGACATCGAAGACCTCGCGGATCGCGCGTGCGCGTGCGCGGACAAGAAGGATGTGGCGTGCGGCGAGGCCGTGGTCACCGACCTCGTGAAGCTGGCCCAGGCCAACAAGAACGCCAAGGGCGATGAGTCCAAGGCGGCCGCTGCGGCCCGCCGCATGGGCGATTGCCTGCTCAAGACGGGCATGGATCCGCAGAAGCTGGCGACCGAGCTGCAGAAGGCCAACTGAACCCGCGGTCGCGTCGTCCGCTCACCCGCGAGCGTTGGTCGCCGCGGTGGGCCGCGTGTACCAGGACGCCCACGCGATCGCCACGAGCTGGAGGGGCAGTCGCGCCCACAGCGCCCACGTCGGGACCTCGGTGGTTCCGAGCGGCAGGTGATTGACCGCCATGTTGAGGTTGGCGGGGAACACCGCGATCAGCAGCGCGATCAGCCCCCACGCGGCGAGCCTGCGGGTCGCGGGCAGGATCAAGCCGAGCCCGCCGAGGATCTCGAACCCGCCGGACACGTAGACCAGCGCCTCGTGGGCTGGCAGGGCCTCGGGCATCATCGCCACGAACGGCGCCGGGTTCAGGAAATGACTGACGCCCGCGCCGACCATGATGATCGTGAGCACCCAGCGCAGGACGGTCTTCAAGCGGCCGCTCAGGGGGTGATGTCGAGCATCTCGATGTGGATGTTGCGATCCTTGGGGTCGGGCTGACGCACCGATTCGGCGAACCGATTGCTGACGCTGGGCGCGATCTCGACCCGGGTCTCGCGCGCGAGGACCTGGATCTTCCCGATCTCGCGCTTCGTGATGCCGCCGCGCCGGCAGATCAGCGGGATGAGCCACTTCGGATCGGCGTTCTTGGACCGGCCGACGTTGATCGTGAACCACACGCCGGACTCGCCCTCGGCGCGTGGCGTGGGTCGCGAGGAGTCGCCGCCCGGGTGATCGGCGCCGCGTGCGGCGGGATGATCGGCGCCGCGTGCGGCGGGATGATCGGCGCCGCGTGCGGCGGGATGATCGGCGCCGCGTGCGGCGGGATGATCAGCGCGCGGCGCGGGTCGCGGGGCCTCGCCGCCAGCGTGATCGGCGCCGCGTGCGGCGGGATGATCGGCGTGCGGGCGACCGACGGGGCGCTCGTGATCGCGACGGTTGCCGGGATCGTGCGGGCGCTCGCTGCGAATCGGCGCCGGCCGGCGATCATGGGTGTCCTGGCGACCCTGCGGGCGCGGAGCCGGGGCAGAGCGCGGGCGCATCGACGGCGGCACCGTCAGCTCCTCGGGAGCTGGGCGGGCTTGCCTGCGCAGCCGGACGAGCGCGGCGACCATCTCCTCGGCGGTGCGATCGGCGAGCAGCACCCGCGCGACCTGGCGATCCTCCTCGGTGGTCTCGGCGGCCATCGCGCCGATCTCCTTGGCGAGCAGGGCCTGATCGCGGCCGTAGATGTCATCCGCCGACGGCACGGGCATCCACTTCGCGAGGATGTTGGCCGACTGGAGCGTGCGGTCGACATAGCGGCTCGCGGCGTCGGGGACGAGCAGGATCGCGATGCCATGCTTGCCGGCACGTCCGGTGCGCCCGCTGCGGTGCACCAGCATCTGCTTGTTCTGGGGCAGGTCGGCGTGGATGACGAGCCCGAGGTCGGGCAGGTCGAGGCCGCGAGCCGCGACGTCGGTCGCGACGCACACGCGCGCGCGGCCATCGCGGAGCGCCTGGAGCGCGAGGTTGCGCTCGCGCTGGCTGAGCTCGCCGGACAGCGCCACGACGGAGAACCCGCGCTCGTTGAGGTTCGCGGCCAGGTGCGTGACCCCATCGCGCGTCGCGCAGAACACGAGCGCGCCGGCGGCCTCGTGATACCGCAGCAGGTTGACGACTGCCAGATCGCGCTCGCGCGGCATGATCGGCATCGCCTGGTACTCGATGTCGACGTGGCGCTCGTGCTCGGTGGTCGCGGCGATCCGGACCGCGGACTTCTGGTAGCGCTTCGCGAGGGTGGCGATCTCCTTGGGGATCGTCGCCGAGAACAGCAGCGTCTTGCGGGTCGGCGGCGACGCGTCGAGCAGGCGCTCGATGTCCTCGCGGAAGCCCATGTCGAGCATCTCGTCGGCCTCGTCGAGCACGACGCCCAGGAGCTTGCCGAGCACGAGCGAGCCGCGGTCGAGGTGATCGCACAGTCGACCGGGCGTGCCGACCACGATGTGGACGCCGCGATCGAGCTCGTGACGCTCGCGGCGCGGATCCATGCCGCCGACGCACGTCGTGATCCGTGCGCCGGTGTCGGCGTACAGCCACGCCAGCTCGCGATGGACCTGGATGGCGAGCTCGCGGGTCGGCGTCACCACGAGCGCGAGGGGCGCGCCGGCGGAGCCGAACTTCGCGTTGTCACCGAGCAGCGGGCGCGCGAGCACCAGGCCGAATGCCACGGTCTTGCCGGAGCCGGTTTGCGCGGAGACGAGCAGATCTTTGTCCTCGGCACCAAGCACGGCCGCTTGCACCGCGGTCGGCTCCTTGTACTCGCGGCGGGCGAGGGCGCTCTGCAGGCTGGGATGGGCGGTCGAGAACGGCAAGGTCGCGCACCCTAGTCGGTACCTGCCCCGAGCGCAATGCGTCATTGTGGTCGCAGGGCCGCCCCGAGGTCCGAGGGCAGCCAGCCGACCTGCTGCGAGAAACCGCCACCCGAGATCGCCACCCATGGAGGCAGCCGGTGGCCAGCCGCGCCGCCGCGTACCCCACCTGTCGGCGGACCGGGCGGGTCGGTCGGCGCGGCCACCATCGGTGGGCGACCGGTTGCCGCGAACGATGGGCCGCAATCCTGGCGCTGAAACTTCGGCCTCGGTCGGGCGTTGGACATCCCACCATGAACCTGCTGCACCCCGAGCTGCCGTCGCCCCACGGCCTGTCGATCGCCCGGCCCTCCACCGCGACGAAGCTCGCAGGTCCGGCGCTGTTCGCCGGGGCCGCGCTGCTGCTGGTGGGCGCGGGCCTGGCGCTCGGTGCGCACCGCCCACCATCGCCCGGGAGCGAGTGCGGGCTGCCGGCCGGCGTCCAGCTCGCCGATCTCGATCGCCAGGACGCGCGGCTCGTCACCCGCCAGCTGCTCGCGTGTGCCGATCTCGAGGCCGGCCGGATCACGGCCGAGCACTACCTCTCGACGGTCACCGCGCTCGATGCGGAGTGGGCGCATCCTCCGGTCGCGCTGCCGGCGGTGGTCTGGGCGTCCTCGGTGCGCGGGTTCTCGACGCAGTACTCCGAGAGCTCGTGGTCGGCGGCGCAGGCCCTCGGCGCGCCGAACGTGTACCCGGCCTCCGGCGACAACGCGAAGGCCTGGGCATCGCTCGGCGCCGATGATCGCGACGAGTGGCTCGAGGTCGGCTTCGATCGCCCGGGTTCGGTCTCGGGCGTCGAGATCTACGAGACCTTCAACCCCGGCGCGATCGATCGGATCGAGCTCCTCACCGCCAGCGGCAGGACGCTCGCCGCCCAGACGACCGCGGCCGCTCCCGGGCAGGGCAGCATGCGCCGCACCGCCACGGTGCGCTGCACGAGCGAGCCGATCGTGGCCGTGCGCGTGCACGTGGCCTCGGCCTCCGTGGCGGGGTGGAACGAGATCGATGCGATCGGCGTCGTGCCCTGCACGCCGTGAGTACCGCCCGAAACCTCGGTGCCAGGCCATGAGTCTTCGTCAGTCACGGCGGGACGAGCGCCCAGGGTTTTCTGGGTTAGGCTTCGCGGCGACGGAGGTGATGTGTGAAGAAGAAGCTACTCGTACTGGCCCTGATCTCGACGACTGTCTATGGCGCCTGGCACCTGCGGAGTGACAGCTCGCCCCCGCAGGCTTCGCAAGCCAGCCTCGTGCTCGATCGGATCTGGATCGATCACATGCCGCGCAACGACAAGGACATGTTCCATGCCTTCGTCGCGATCACCGAGCAGCCGTTCGGCGTGTTCCAGGAGACCTCGCAGTGGAAGGGCAACTTCGAGCTCTTCAACTACGAAGCGAACGGGGACGAGCTCCGCATCGTGTATCCGCAGAGCGGCGATCGGGACAAGGTCACGGCCACCGCGAATCCCTGCAGCGAGAAGGGCATGGACTTCTGCCTCGAGCTCAAGGGCGCGCGCCGTGGCGTGAAGCGCTATTACTCGATGAAGGGCTGGGAGATCGATCACGCCGCGCGCCCCGAGGACGTGCGCGCGCGGATCGACGCCCTCGCCTCGACCGCGCCCTGACGCCACAGCGGTTGCTCGCCAGCGGCATCGGTGCAACAACGGGGCATGCACCGAAGGCTGCTCGCTGCGCTCGTGTTTGTCGTCGCGTGTTCCGGCACGAGCCCGATGCCGAGCCCGGGGCCGGAGTCTACGCCCGCGCCTACGCCCGCGCCCACCGAGCCGACGCCGATGCCGACGCCGACGCCGACCGCGCCGACGCCAGCGCCAGCGCCGGCCCCTGCGCCGACCCCACCCCCCGCGCCGGGCGCGCCAGCGATCCACGAGAAGTGCGGCGCCAATGACAGCTGCGGCGCCGGGCTGACGTGCAAGACGTACTTTGGCATCGCGGGACCGCGCGGTCCGCAGTTCAAGACCTGCGAGATCCCGTGTGACAAACGGACGAAGTGTCCGGCTGGAACGACGTGCGGCATCATCGCCGATGGACCGGGCCAGGTCTGCCGCTGACCCGCGGACGCCTGGCTCGCTCGCCGCGCGACGGCACTCCGCGATCGACCCAGCGGCTCAGCCGTCGGAGTTGATCATGTCCGAGATCACGCTCGCGATGATGAGGCCCACGAACACGTAATACGTCGTCCCGTGCATGTACACGCCCGCAAGGGCGAGTGCGCACCACGCCACGACGAGCCCAGCGGTGACGACCTTGACGATCGTGCCGGTGCGGTTGAGGTGTTTGCCGGCCCGTAGCATGCCGCCGTCCCACATCGAGAACGTGTAGGGCTCGCGTCTGCGCAACGCTCCGACCGCCTTGTACGCGACGAGTCCGCCCCACACCGTGAACGCGACCAACAGGACCTGAAGGATCTCGGGCGACATGGGGCGGAACATAGCGCGACCTAATTTGCGCAATTGGAGCCAGACCCCTCTAATACCGCCATGGACCAAGCCACCGAGGATCGGCTCCGCGCGGTCGTCGCGCGACGCTGGCGTGTGGGGACGGCGCTGACCGCCCTGATGATGGCGATCTACTTCGGCTTCATCTTGCTGGTCGCGTTCGACAAGGCGGATGCCGGCACGCTGCTGCTCGGCGCGCGGGTGAGCGTCGGCATGGTGCTCGGCGCCGTGGTGATCGTGCTCGCGGTGATCCTGACGGCCGTCTATGTCCGGTGGGCGAACGTGCATTACGACGCGGCGATCCACGCGCTGCGCGAGCATCGCGGCGGGGACGCGCCATGAACGAGCTCCCTGCCGCCCCGGCCCCGAAGCTCGGCGATGCCAACGCGACCGCCGTGGTGTCGTTCCTGGTGTTCGTCGGGATCACGCTCGTCATCACGTACTGGGCGTCGCGCAGGACGCGGACGTCGGCACAGTTCTTCGCGGCGGGCGGCAACATCTCGGCGGTCCAGAACGGCTTCGCGCTCGCGGGCGACTACATGAGCGCGGCGAGCTTCCTCGGGATCGCGGGGATGGTGTCGATGTCGGGCTTCGACGGCCTGATCTACTCGGTCGGCTGGCTGGTCGGCTGGCCGGTGATCACGTTCCTGATCGCCGAGCCGCTCCGTAACCTCGGCAAGTACACGTTCGCCGATGTCGTCGCCTACCGCCTGCGCCAGCGCCCGGTGCGGATCGCCGCCGCGATCAGCACGCTCACGGTCGTGTCGTTCTATCTGATCGCGCAGATGGTCGGCGCCGGCGAGCTCATCCAGCTGATGTTCGGGCTGCCGTACCGGGTCGCGATCATGATCGTCGGCGGCGTCATGCTGCTGTACGTGCTGTTCGGCGGGATGATCGCGACGACGTGGGTGCAGATCATCAAGGCTGGCTTGCTCCTGCTCGGTGCCACGCTGCTGGCGATCCTCGTGCTCGCGCGGTTCAACTTCAACCCGCTCGAGCTGTTCGCGGCGGCCCGCGACAAGTACGGCCCGGAGGTCATGGCGCCGGGCAAGGAGGTCGCGAATCCGCTCGACACGATCTCGCTCGGGATCGCGCTGATGTTCGGGACCGCCGGGCTGCCGCACATCCTGATGCGGTTCTACACCGTGCGCGATGACCGCACCGCGCGCCGCTCGGTCGCCTACGCGACCTCGCTGATCGGGTTCTTCTACCTCGTCACGTTCATCCTCGGCTTCGGTGCCTCGGTGCTCGTCGGTCGAGACGCGATCGGCGCGATCGGCAAGAAGGGCAACATGGCGGCGCCGATGCTCGCGAACTACCTCGGGGGTACGCCATTCCTCGGCTTCATCTCCGCCGTGGCGTTCGCGACGATCCTCGCCGTGGTCGCGGGGCTCACGCTGTCGGGCGCCGCCGCGATCGCCCACGACCTGTGGGGCCACGTCGTGCGCAAGGGCAAGGTCGACGAGCGCGAGCAGCTCCGGGTCGCGCGCTACGCCACGGTGGCGCTCGCGTTGCTGGCGATCGGGCTCGGGATCGTGTTCGAGAATCAGAACGTCGCGTTCATGGTCGGGCTCGCGTTCGCGATCGCGGCGAGCGCGAACTTCCCCGCGCTGCTGATGTCGATGACGTGGTCACGGTTCACCACCCGGGGCGCGGTCGCCAGCATGATCACGGGCACCACGAGCACGCTCGTGCTGATCCTGCTGTCGCCGACGGTGTGGAAGGATCTGCTGGGTCACCCCGAGGCGGTCATGCCGCTCAAGAACCCGGGCGTGATCACGGTGCCGCTGGCGTTCCTCGTCGGGATCGTGGTGTCGCTGTCGTCGCGCGAGCCGGAGTCCGAGGCGGGGTTCGTCGAGGCCCGTCACCGCATGCACTTCGGCCCGACCCACGAGCCCGACAAGCCCTGAGCTCAAGAGGCCTCGGGGAATGCCTCCGCGCGGACTTCGAGCAGAGCGCGCACCCGCGCGCTGGGGCGGCCGGTCGGCCTTCGTCTCGCGGGTGACAGCGGAGGGCCGCAACGTGCAGCGCCCGCCGACGCAACACTCAACTACCTGTGCCCCGCAGCGAACGGCCGTGGAAGCTACCGCTCGCCGTAAGGCCGCCCGCCGCCTGGCGCGCGCGGTGACGCCGCTGGTGACAACAGGGTCGACGCATGCTGGAGCGACGTTCGTCGCGATCTTCAGTCGGGCTCGGTGAGCTGGAGGTCGGGCCCCGCTGCCAGCCGGTCGCGCAGGCGCTCGCGATCGAGCTCGCCGCACCAGCTCGCGACGACCAGGGTCGCGACCGAGTTGCCGACGAGGTTGGTCAGCGCGCGCGCCTCGGACATGAAGCGGTCGATCCCGTAGATCAGGACGAGCCCGGCGATCTGCACGTGGCCGACCGCGCCGAGGGTGGCGCTCAGCACGATGAAGCCACTGCCGGTCACGCCCGCCGCGCCCTTCGAGGTCAGCAGCAGGATCGCGAGCAGCCCGAGCTGGTGCGTCAGATCGAGCGGCGTGTTGGTCGCCTGCGCGACGAACACCGCGCCCATCGTCAGGTAGATCGACGTGCCATCGAGGTTGAACGAGTAGCCCGCGGGGACCACGAGTCCGACGATCGACTTGCTCGCCCCGAGGCCCTGGAGCTTCGTCATCATCCGCGGCAGCACCGACTCCGACGACGAGGTGCCGAGCACGATGAACAGCTCCTCGCGGATGTAGCGGACGAGCCGGAAGATGCTGAAGCCGTGCAACCGCGCGACCAGCCCGAGCACCCCGAACACGAACAGCCCGCAGGTCGCGTAGAAGCACGCCATCAGCTCGGCGAGCGAGGCGAGCTTGTCGACCCCGAGCTTGCCGACGGTGAACGCCATCGCGCCGAACGCCCCGATCGGCGCGAGCTTCATGATGATCCCGACGATCCCGAAGATGACCTGGCCGATCCGGTCGACGAGATCGAGCACCGGCGCGCCGCGCTCGCCGACGCCCTGGAGCGCGAACCCGAACAGGATCGCGAGCAGCAGCACCGGCAGCAGGTCGCCGTGCGCGAGGCCGCCGACGAACGTGTCCGGGATGATGTCCATGAAGAAGTCGACGGTCCCCTTGAGCGCGTCTGGGCTCGTGAACTCCTTGATCGAGCGGGCATCGAGCGTCGACGCGTCGATGTTCATCCCGACGCCCGGCTTGACGACGTTGATCACGACCAGCCCGATCACGAGCGCGACCGTGCTCGCGACCTCGAAGTACAGCAGCGCGAGCCCGCCTGCCTTGCCCACGGACTTGAGGCTCTTCATGCTCGCGATCCCGAGCACGACCGTGCAGAAGATCAGCGGCGCGATCGTCATCTTGACGAGCTTGATGAAGCCGTCGCCGAGCGGGCGCAGCTCCACCCCGACGTCGGGCGCGACGATGCCGACGACCACGCCGAGCGCGATCGCGACGAGCACCCGGAAGTACGGCGTCGCGTAGAACGGCGGCTTGCCGAGCGCGCGGGCAGGCGGGAGGATCATGGAGCCGCCAGCATGCCCGCTCGCTCGATCGACAGCCAGGTCTGGTCCGCGCTGGTCGCCATGACGACGACCCCGTAGTGCTCGTCGAACGCGAGCCGTGACGGCCGCAGCGCGCGGCCAGCGCGATCGGTGACGGGCACGACCTCGCCGTCGCGCGCGACCTGCCAGTGATCGCGGCCGTCGCTGGTCCCGAGCGTCAGGGCCCACACCGCGCCGTCATCGCCGATCGCGGCATCCGCGACCCGCGTGACGTTCGATAGGCTCGCGACGCTGGTGAGCTTGCCGCCCGAGCTGACGCGCGCGACGACGAGCTGGCCGCGCGCGGCCCCGACGAGAGCCCGCGTGCCATCGCGCGCGACCACGAGGTGCTGGGGCTCGAAGCCGAGCGCGTGGGCCGAGTCGAGCTGCTCGACAGTCGTCACGGGGCGCGCGCCAGGGCTCGGCCAGTGGTACCGGGCGATCCGGATCGGCGCGTCGCCGCTGCACTCGGTGACGAGCGCGAAGATGTCGTCTCCCGTGGTCGCGAGCTCCTGGACGTGCGGCGTGGCGCACGCCTTCGCCTTGACCGGTGACAGCCCGACCACCGCGGGTCCGATCAGCGGGTGCTCGGGTAGCACGCTGACCGTGCCGGTCGCGTCGACCACCGCGAGCTGCGAGCGCAGGCGATCGTCGAGCTGCCACAGCTCGGTGCCGTCGCGCCGGGCCGCTACCCGCGCCAGCAGGCCCTCGACCTCGATCACGTGTGGCGCGGGCTCGAGCCTGACATGGGACTCGCGATGTTCCTCCCCTCCGACGACGATCGGCGATCCGCCGAGCAACACCTGAAAATCTCCCCCGAGCGTCGCGCGGGCCTTCGCGAAGGCGGAGTCCAACGCCGCCGGCTCGAGCCAGCGCTCGCCGCTCATGATCGCGACCCGACGCGAGCCGACGACGAGCCTGGCGTCGGGGAAGCTCGCGATCGGATGCAGCCGAGCGGGAGGGTTCCGGCTGCTGCCAGTGCCGGCCGGCGCATCGCTCGCGCCCTTGCCGCATCCGGCGAGTATCACGAGCACGACGGCGATCCGCACGCACGAAGTCTAGTGCGAGCTCGCCACCCGCGCCTGCCGTAGGCCGCGACAACTCGAGTAGGATCGCGCGATGAGGCTCGCGCTCGCCGCGGTGTGCTTGATCGGGTGTGGAAGTCACCGCGGCGATCGCTGCACCGACTACATGACGATCACCAATGGCGCGTTCGTGCGGATCGGCCCGAAGCTCAAGTGGACCCTCGAGGTGGTCGCGATCCCGCCGGAGCTCACCTTCAACCGCGCGGCCGTTCCGGACGGCGTGGTCGAGTACCTGTGGGCCATCGACCTCGATCCCGATCAGGACGGCCACCGCGACTGGCAGGTCGCGGTCTCGCACTTCAAGGGCGCGGCCGGCGCCGAGGTCACGACCGGCGACCTGCTGTCCGAGACCCAGGAGGAGCTCCTGGCGGTCGAGGGCGCGGTCTCGACGGTCACCGGCAGCGTCGACGTCACCCTGGTGAACTCCACGTTCACCCTCCTGCTCGACGAGTCCGCGGGCCCCGACCTGCCCGGCGTGATCAACCCGGCGCAGTCGTCGTGGACCACGCTCGAGCGGTTCGGCGCGACCACTGACGACCAGTGCGAAGATCGCTTCGCGCCGTAGCGCCGTAGCTACGGCAGGATCACGGTC